>JAFWDM010000005.1 GCA_017513005.1 Lachnospiraceae bacterium | reverse complement strand
CTGGTAGCCTGTCGCTCCGTCCACCTTGTTCCAGCCAAGCCGGCAGCTGTTGTACTTCTCGTTGTTCCACTTGACAAAGTGGCAGTTGCCGGGCTTTTTGAGGACCAGCCTGACCGTGATCTTCAGGGTCTTCGAGCCCTTACTGTAGTTGGCGGTCTGCGGGGTCGCGACTGTGATGGTCACGGATCCGGCTTTTTTGCCCGTCACGGTTCCGTCTGCGGAGACCGCCGCCACAGAGGTGTTGGACGAGGTAAAGGTGTATTTGTTTGTTTCCTTTGCACCGGACGCTGTGATCTTTGTCGTTTTGCCCGTATCGACCGTCGCTGCGGCCTTCACCGTGAGGGACTGGGCAGCTCTCGCGATCGTGAAGGTCTTTCTGACTGTCCCGGTACAGTTTCCTTTTCCGGTGATCAGCGCGGTCGCAGTGCCGGCTTTGACGTTGTTCTGGTATGTGACGGTGTAATCCGTATCCTTCTTGAGCGGCCTGTCCTTATAGGTGACTTTCACAGCCGGTTCTTTTTTCTTCCTGTCATAGGTACAGGAGGCGGGAGTTACCGTCACGGCAGTGTCTGTAAGACTGAGCTTTGTCACATTTACAGTGAGTTCTGTGGAGGCAGGGAGATACCTGTCTGTCTCCGACGCGCTGACTGTGACCTGTGCAGTGCCGGGCGCGACAGGTGTGAGCAGACCGGTGGCGGAGTCAGCTTTGACGACCGATTCATTCCCGGACACAAAGGTGAGCGTACTCCCCTCGCCCGCCCCTGTGACAGAGACAGAAGGCGCATCGAACATGGTCATGGTGATGTCGCCGGCGGAAATCGTCTGAACATCCTTGTCGCCATAGTTCCTGTCCCGGAAGTTGAAGGAGCCCCAGACATCCCGCTCACTGCCATCCTCGTCTGTCCAGAAGGCCCGGATATGGTAGTCTGTCCACCAGGGCCGGTCGCGCCTGATGGTGAAGGTGCTGCCGGCTGCTGTTTCGCCGTTGTGCAGCGCCGCGGGATCCCCGTCCCGGGCCTCCGTGATCGTCAGGGCGTCTTCGTCGAAATACCATTCATATTGAACCCTGCAGGAGGAATCGAGGACTTCGTACCCGTCCTGCCCCTGTCTGAACCGACGCACCTCGAAGGACTGGTTTTCGATCCGGCATCCGACATCCAGATCGCGGTCGAGCAGGAGAGGAACGATCTCGCAGTATTCGCTGCTGATCCAGAATGTCCTGGCATCGTATCCGCCGGTCTCCCTGCCCTGTCCATCGAGGATCCGCACGGCGACGCGGACATCCTCCCACATCCGGTCCTGTCCCTGCGGGAGGTCATTACAGAAAAGCGTGGCTCTGGAAGGGTCCTGGGGGTCGACTTCCAGGCGGGCAAACTCTTCTCCGTATTCAAAGAACCAGTCATAGCGGAATCCGTCCGTTTCGCTCTGGTAATGGTCCTCCTCATCCATGTACTCATGATATCCTTCCGCCTGCAGGTCAAACCGGCCGCCGGGAAGGGCGTCATAGGATGCGTCCACACTGGTCAGGGAGACATTGTAGACATCATTGCCGACGCGGACGGTGAATTCATAGGTCTGGTCCCGCCCGTCCAGGTCCTCGTAGGTGACCCGGAAAACAGCTTCTCCCCTGCTCTGTGCCCTGTAGTACCACCAGTAGTCAGAGGGGTCATTTTTGTTTCGGTCCGGGTGGAAATCAGTGATGACAGGGCCGTCTTCTCCCTCCAGAGGGGTATCGCTGACGAGCTCCACGTCGAGGACTCGGTAGTCCAGCTCCTCTCCTCCCGGATAAGCACTGTTTTCGACGAACAGATGGTTTATGCCCTGTACGGTGCCGTCCCAGCCGGGCAAAAGATCGCGGTCCCATTCTCTGTCATATTCGATCAGCGCCTCCTTATAGCGGAGGTCCCAGCTGTCGACCCAGACCGGTTCGCCTCCGACGATCAGGGTGAGCTCTGCGCCGAATTCCCGGTCATTGTCAAGACCGCGCGCGGCGAGTTTCTCACCGTCTATTGTGAGTGTGGTGCCGTCAAAGGTATATTCCGCTCCCTCTGTAAAGGGGGCTTCGATCCCGTCTTCCCCCCAGAGTCCGACGACCATGTCGATGTCGTAGTCAGTCCCGTAAACGGCTGTGTCCGGGATCCCCTCCAGGACCACACGACAGGAAGCGGTCCCATCGCTGTATACGCGGTCATCCGGAAGATCGAGCCAGGCCCTGTAATTGCGCTCATCGAGATGGAACTGACGGCCTTCCTGATGGTCATTCCCCTCGGGATCTGTCCAGCGGGCTTCCAGGAACAGATCCGTCTCCCAAGGCCTGCGCCGGTAGATCGTGAAGTCGCAGGAGACGCCCAGGCTGGCGTCGGATCCCATGTATTGTCCCGTCCCTTCATCATTGTTGCCTACCTGCCGCCCGTCCGCATCGAAGACCTGCACGGCGCGGTCGTCATAGTACCAGCGATAGTAGACTGTCTCCCCTTCAGGGAGATCATAGTCCCTGCCGTTGGAACCGGGGTAGCAGCGCAGCTGGGCCGTGACGGTTTCTCTCTGCCCCACTTCCAGGCCGGAATTGATCCTGGCGGGCCAGAGCTCGCGGTAGGAATCCATCAGTGTAAGCCGGATGGAATCCTCATCCAGCCGGTTCTCTTCCGACACGGAATCCTTATAGATCGAGACAGCGGCCGAAAGCTCGTACCGTGCCTCGTCTTCGACCTCCTGGTCCGTCATACTCCGGAAGGTGACGGTGGCGGCCCTGCCGTCGCTGTCAACCTCCAGCGATGCGAAGTCCTCCGGTTCCGGATTATCACCAGCGCGGTTCAGACGCCATTCATAGATGAGCCCGTCCGTCACACCCTCGTTCTCTTCCTCCACGGCGTGGTGCCGCACGTCGGTCAGGAGCCGGATCGTGCTTCCGGGACGGCAGATCGTGGAGCCGTCCTCCGTGTCGATCGATACGGCATACACATCTGACCGGACAGAGACCTGGAAGGTATAGGACACTTCGTTCCCGTCCAGATCGATATAGTCCACGCGCACGACGGCGGTGCCCCGGTTTCTGCCCTCATAGTGCCACCAGTAGTTGTCGCCGGAGGGATTGTCTTCATCTTCAAAGAAGAGCAGTTCCAGGACGTCTTTACCTGCCTCCTCGGGATCCTGGTTCTCGATCGAGACATTTGTCACCTCGTATTCCAGGTCCCGTCCGTCAGGCTGGTCCGCGTTTTCGACATACACGGGCTCCCGGTGGTTGACGGTGTCGTACCAGCCGGGCAGAAGATCCCGGTCCTGCTCGAAGGCATAGTCGGCGATCGGCTCTGCCAGATCAAACATATATCCGTTTCCGCAGAAGGGATTCCCGTCCCCGGTGGACAATGCCTCCACCAGCAGCCCGAACGAGTGATGGCCCCGCGCCAGGAGCCGGTCGCCGTAGAGGGTGAGAGTCGTTCCGTCAAAATCGTACTCCACGCCCTTGGTATAGGCTTCGACCAGGCCCTCATCGCCGTAGCGGCCGAATTCCAGGTCCACTGTATAGTCCCCGGGAATGTCTTCGGTATGCAGGGGGAAGGAATAGGTCCCGTCGCTGTATCCGGGAGTCCGGAATATCGAACCAGATCCGGCCTCCCTCCTCCTGTGCGTTCGCGGCAGGCATCTGCGATACTTCCTCCGTAGATGCGTCCGCATCCGTCACGTCCGGCAGAGTGTTTTCCGCAGAGGATGCATGCTCAGCGGAGGGTTCCGTATGATCCCCGGATCCGGATCCCGCAGAAGGGGCGGCAGCTTCTCCGTTACCGGCATCCGCCGGCAGAACTTCCGGATCCTCTCCGGCTGCAGAGCCGGCGCCTGCCGCGTCCGCTTCCGCCGGAGCCTCCTCCGCTTCCGACAGGTCTTCCCCGGCTGCCTCTTCCCCGGCGTTGCCGGCAGTCATCTCCACCGCAGCGCCGTTCGGAGCTTTCTCTCCGGTATCGTCGCCGGCAGCCGGTTCTTCAGCTTGTTCTTCAGCTTGTTCTTCAGCAGCTTCGTCCACTGCTTTCTCCTGCGCAGAGCCGTCTGCAGCATCGGGGGATCCCCCGGCTTCAGCTGCTGTTTCAGGCACGCCGGCAGCAGCCTTTTGGTCTGCCTGTTCTCCTGGGACGGCTTCTTCAGAGACCGCTCCTTTGGAGGACTCTGTCTGCAGGGTCTCCCCTGTACCCTCCGATTCCGGACCTGCAGTCTCTACCGCGGTTTCCGCATCTGTCTGCGCATGGGCAGGCATGGCGGAAAGCGGAACTGCGGAGAATGCCAGGACACCGGAGAGCAGAATGCTCATGATCCTGTTCTTCCACATAACCCAACCTCCTTTTGCACATTTTTGTGTTTCATAGAACAACATTACCGCAGGATGTCAAAACTCTTCAGTTGGATATAGTATAGCAAATACACAAGAGGAGCGGAACTGAGTATAACGCTTTTTTGAATTATTTTTTTCGCTATACGGACGAAATAATAACAGCGTGATGATATGAAAAAAGGCCCCTGCACGTTCTGTGCAGAGGCCTGCGGGGCGCAGGACTCGCGGGAGAGTCTTGCATAGTCTGGCGGGGGAAGCCCCTTTTTGCCGGATTATTGCAGCCCCGGAAAATAGCCGGCTTAAAAAACCTCAGTTCTTTTTGCGCTTTGCGAAGACAATAAGCAGGATCGCGGCAAGGGCACAGGCACCGAGCGCCGCCCAGACGAGGGGCTGGCTTTCATCGCCCGTTTTCGGGGAATTGGAGCCGGCGGCTTTTTTCGCAGTCGTCTTTGAGGCGGCCGCGGAGGCAGCCTTCACGGTGAACTTTGTCGTGGCGCTTCCGTCCCGGAACTTCACGGTAAGGGTATGCTTCCCTGCGGTCAGGGTCTTGAGGTAGGCATTTTTGAGCGTGAGGTTCAGGCTTCCAGAGGCGGCGGTGTAATTTTTGTCGCTAACCGTTTTATTATCGATCGAGATGCCCTCGAAGAGATCGTAGGTCCTGTCATCATCCGCACTGCGCTTGACCGTGAAGGAGAGATTGGCCGTCGACGCAGTGGATTTTGTCCAGGACGCGTCCGCCCCCTTCGTGAAGGAGTAGGTGACGGTCTCTTCTTCCTCGCCGGTGGCGGGGATTTCCTGGGTCTGCGTGTGGGAGGCGTCCAGTCTGCAGACGCGGGTCCTTTCACCGGTCTGTGTGGCGGAAGGCTCCTTCGTCACCTCCCAGTCACCCCACTCGTGGGCATTTTTGTCGACAGGCGTCTTTTCTTCTTTTGTATCGAGGACGAGCCCGCAGCTTTTGCATCTGGTCTCGGTCGTCTTTACGCCGGCACTTGTGCAGGTGGCTTTTGTATTCTTTGTGACGACTTTTTCCGTATCGGTATGTACCGGTTTGACCGGGACGACGAGATAGAGGCCCGAGGGAGAGGAGAAGAAGACCTCCATGTCCGACCCCTTTTTCTGCAGGATCTGCGTCATTTCCTTCTTTGTGGGAAAGCCGTATTTGTCCGATGCCGGCACGAGATAGACGCGGGCATAACAGGTCGAATCGCCCTTGATCTGTCCTGCAAAGTCATCCGGGGCAGGGGCGCCTTCTTTATAGTTTTCGTAATCGACCCAGGCGGGGAAGTCCTCGAGTACTTTGTAGGAGGCTCCCTTCGGAGCAGTGACTGCAGGGGCGCCCGTCTGTTCGCCCGTCTCCTCATTGTTTGTGACTTTCGTGCCGCAGACGGGCGCCGTGACGGTCACGTCCACGCTGTCGATAATTTTCCGGGCGTCGAAGGAGAGGGTCAGGGTGTCGAAAGTGATATCCTCCGGCTCCAGGTATTCATACTTGGTCTTGTCCGCGGGCGGCAGTTCGATGGTTCCCCTGAGCAGGAGGGGGCGGTCTTCACTTGCATAGGCTTGTTCACTGCCGGAGACGACCAGAAATTCGCCGTCCTCGTTTTTGTGGTTCCACCAGACGCTCCAGCCGTGGCCGGCTGTATTGTCGAAGACAAAACCCTTGTTGAGCTCGATCTCAACGGAGATCTTCTGGCCGGCCTTAAATTTCAGCACTGCCGGAGTCTCTTCCTTTTTGCCGGAAGAGGCGGTGGAAGAAGCTTCGGAACCTGTCCCTGTTTTTTTTGCGGGATTTGACAGGATCCTGGAAGCAGTGATGTCCTTTCCATCGAGCTTTACACTCTTGACCGCGCCTTCGAGGTCCGAACAGTTGCGCCAGTTCTCCACGGTGAAGGAGAGGTCCTTTGAGGAGTCCTCCTTGTCCTTATCTTTGTCCGGGTCCCTGGCGGGATCCTCCGTGCTGTTTTCGTTGGAGGAATTCTTGCTGCTGTCATCCTCAGAAGGATTCTCCTGTTCCGGGGTTTTTGCAGGATCTTCCTCGTTCCCGTCCCCGGATTTCTTCTCCGGCTCCTCCGGGTCTTTTTTGTCCTGTCCGGAGGGGTCTTCCTGATCGGGATCCTCTGCCGCATCCGCTGCAGCCGGCGTCCCGCTGACGGCTTCCCCAGCCTGGTCTGCAGAAGCAGTCTCTGCCGCTTCCGTACTTTCTTTCTGCTCCGCTTCTGCGGCGGCCCTGTCATCCTCTGCCGCCGCAGCCTTTTCCTCTGTGCCGGCGTCTTCCGCGCTGTTTTCCGGTGCGCCCATTTCCTGCGCATAGGCCGTCACAGCCGGTACAGCAGATCCACTGCAGAATCCCGGGCCGGAGAACGCCAGCGTCAGCGCAAGCGCGGAACACAGAAGCCATGGTGTCTTTTTTCTCATATGCTGCCTCCTTGTAAAAGATGATCGTTTCTGATCGATTGCTCCTGATTGACCGTTCCTGATGGATCGTTTTTTAAAAAAAAATGATAGATCCAGTTGGTTATTCTTCAGAACTTTTTCTTCAGGCCTGTAAGAACCGCGCGAAGAAAAACGGACCAATAAAGGTAGTTGTTTTTGTATAAACCAAAACCATTTGTATAAACTTAAATTATAGGAGGTTATCTCCTGATCCGCAAGAGGAAAAACTGTCATCGGGCCTGAATATTGTAGAGGAGTATGCTGCCGACGACGATGGCCGCTCCGGCGAGGGAGAGAGGCCGGAGCATCTCCCCGTAGAAGACGGCTACCAGGACAGGATTCAGGACCGGCTCGACGGCGTTGATGATCGAAGCAGTGACCGGATCTGTGGTCCGGATCCCGATGGAAAAAAAGATATAGGCCAGGCCGACCTGGACCGCTCCCAGGAGAAAGACCGCCAGGAGGACGCCGGGAGAAAAATCTGTTTCCGCCGCCACCAGAGGGGAGAGTGTGATCCCGCACAGGAGCTGGCCCAAAAACATGGAGGAGAGGGCATCTCCTTTTTCAAACTGGTTCAGCATGAAGACACCTGCGTAGAACAGTCCCGAGACCAGGGCAAGGATATCTCCGGGGAGATTTCCCGCTGCGAGGCTGTCAAAGAAAAAACACAGGATCCCGATCAGAACCAGAAGGACCGTGATCAGGTCGAGTCGGCCCGGTTTTTTCCTGAAAAAAACATACATCAGGAGGATGATCCACACCGGGGCGGAATACTGCAGGACGATGGCATTCCCGGCTGTCGTCAGTTTATTGGCGACCGCAAACAGGGTCGTGACGCCAGCCATGCAGACTGCCCCGACCAGAACCGTGAGATTGAACCTGATCCGGTGCTGCGTCGCCAGAATGAATGCGCCGATCACGCAGACGGCGATCAGGTTCCTTGCCCCGTTGATGGCGAGCGGATTCCAGGGGACCAGTTTCAGCAATATACCGCCTGTGGAAAAACAGACCGATGCGGCGAGCACCATCAGGGCGCCAGCCGGCGTACGGGACCGTGTCGCTTCGGACGCTCCGGACACTTCAGATACTTCAGACATAGTGCACTCCTTGGAAAGATATTATCGGAATCAGATGCTGTCGGGATCAGAGGAGTTCGGGATCAATGGCTTACCGGGTCCCGGTCCGTCCATGCCGCAGAGGACTGTTGACTGCAGCATTACAAAAATCAGTGGCAGGCTACACTTTAGCACATTTTCCCTGTGAAAGGCAGTCCTGAAAAAGGCAGGGAAAACGGATCGCCGAAAATCTCCTTGCCCGTCATGCACGGAAGGGATAAAATGAGGGCTGCCGGTCCTTCCTGCACAAAGGCCGGGACCGGGTATGAAAAACCACCTCCGCGACAGCATCATAATAGACCTGTACCCGGATCTGTTTGTATCTGTGCGATCTGTTTTCACAGCAGTAAGCAGACGAGATATTTATCGAGGCATTTGTTTTATCGAGGCATTTATCGAGGCATTCATCATGGAAGATATGCAGAAATATGATTTTACGAGCATCCTGGACAGACACGGGCAGGATGCCCTGGCAGTAGATGAGATCGGGGCGCCGGGGGGCTTTGCGCCGGCTGCTCCTGAAGATGGCTTCGACGCGATCCCCATGTGGGTCGCGGATATGAACTTCCCGACGGCTCCTTCTGTCCAAAAGGCGATCATGGAGCGCACGGCGCATCCGGCGTTCGGGTATTTCCGGCCGAGGGATGCCTATTACGAGGCGATCATACGCTGGCAGCGGGAGAGAAACGGGGTGAGTGGACTGACGCCGGACTGTATCGGCTATGAGAACGGTGTTCTGGGCGGCCTGCTCAGCGCTCTGCGCGTACTGTGCTCGCGCGGCGACAGTATCCTGCTGCACACGCCCGCCTATGTGGGCTTTACAAATGTGCTTCGGGGCAGCGGATATCATATCGTGGAAAGCCCCCTCCTCTATCAGGCAGGGGATGCTAAGAGCGGAGGACCGGAAGGCGCAGTTCCTGTATGGCACATGGATTATGAGGATATGGAGCGGAAGATCCGGGACCAGCATATTCATGTAGTCGTTTTCTGTTCGCCCCACAATCCCTGCGGCCGGGTATGGAGCCGGGAGGAGCTCGCGCAGGCGTTCGAGATCTTCGAAAAATACGAAGTGACGGTCATCAGTGACGAGATCTGGTCGGACCTTCTGATGCCCGGAAAAGTGCATATCGCCCTGCAGAGCGTCAGCGAATATGCGAAAAATCATACCGTCGCTCTCTATGCGCCCTCCAAGACCTTTAATCTGGCGGGTCTTGTGGGCAGCTATCACATTATTTACAACAGGACTCTGCGGGAGCGCGTGCGCAGGGAGGCTGCCCTGACCCACTATAACGAGATGAACGTCCTCTCCATGCACGCCCTTCTGGGGGCCTATTCTCCCGAGGGTGCTAAGTGGGTCGATGCGCTCCGCCGGGTGCTTGCCGGCAATGTGCGCTATGCGGTGGATTACATCCGGGCGCATTTTGACGGCGTGACGCTCGCAGAGCCGGAGGGCACCTATATGCTTTTCCCGGACTGCGGACAGTGGATGCTGGACCACGGAAAAAGCCAGAGGGAACTGGAGGAGATGTGCTGGCGCGTCGGGGTCGCCCTGCAGGACGGCGGGATGTTCCGCGGGCCCAGCCACCTCCGCATCAATCTCGCCCTGCCCCTGACCCGGGTGCAGGAGGCGATGGAACGCCTGGACAGGTATGTCTTTAATGCCTGCCCGCAGCCTGCTCCCTGACTCAAGTCCGGATCCCTGCACGGGATCCGGCTCTGAATGAAAAGGTATAAAAAGGTACAGAAATAAAAGGTACAAAAATGAGAAAAAACGTGATCGTCATCGGCGCGGGCGCCTCCGGTCTGATGGCTGCCGCTGCTGCCGCGCAAAGCGGGCACAAAGTGACGGTTCTTGAAAAAAATGAAAAGGCCGGAAAAAAGATCTACATCACGGGCAAGGGGAGGTGCAACCTCACCAATGACTGCGCGACGGAGGATTTTTTCGGCTATGTAGTCCGTAACCATAAATTTCTCTACAGTGCCGTCTACGGATTCGACCATGAGATGGTTAAGGACTTTTTTGAAAAAAGCGGCTGCCCTCTGAAGGTGGAGCGGGGAAACCGTGTATTTCCGGTTTCCGACCATGCCTCGGATGTGACCGCGGCGCTCCTGCGGCGATTGCGGGGGGCAGGAGTCCGGATCGAGTACCACACAGGCGCGGCAGGGATCCTGACCGAACCGGAGGATGACGGGGCGGGCGGCCCGGATGCCCCGGGCCCGGAGAATGCCGTTCTTTCCGAAAAGGGGTCCGGGAGCGGACAGGGGAAAAGGCGCGTCAGCGGCGTTGTCTTAAAAAACGGGAAAAAACTCCCGGCGGATGCGGTGATCCTGTGCACGGGTGGTCTGTCCTATCCCTCTACGGGATCAACGGGAGACGGCCTGCAGATAGCCAGAGCCCTGGGGCTGGAGGTCACGGGGACCGCCCCCTCGCTCGTGCCATTTGAGACGAAAGAGGAGTGGTGCCGGGGGCTCCAGGGACTGGCCCTCAAAAATGTCGCTGTCAGGATGTTTCCGCTCGAAAGAGAGCTGCCCGAAGGAGATCTGCAGGAGGGAAAAGGCCGGAGAAAAAAGAAAGAAAAGCCGGTCTATGAAGCTTTCGGGGAACTGCTCTTTACGCACTTCGGGCTGAGCGGTCCGATCATCCTGACGGCTTCCTGTTACTGTGATTTTGTCAGGTATCCCGGCGGGTTCCGGCTGGAACTGGATCTCAAACCGGCTCTGTCGCAGGACCAGCTGGAGCAGCGCCTTGCCAGGGAGTTTGCCGCGTCTCCCAACCGCCATCTGCCCGGTGCCGTACGGCCCCTGTTTCCCGCCCGTCTCGCTGAGGCGGTCACCGGACTCTCCGGACTGGGGACAGAGCGGAGAGCAGCCTCCTTTACGGAAGCGGAGATCCGGGCGCTGGCAGCCATGATCAAAAACATTCCGGTCACGGTGACCGGGACCAGGGGATACAATGAAGCCATCGTCACGCGCGGCGGGATCAGTGTGCGGGAATTCAATCCCTCGACGATGGAGTCCCGGAAGATCCGCGGCCTGTTCGCCGCCGGCGAGGTTCTGGACGTGGATGCGCAGACAGGCGGGTTCAACCTGCAGATCGCCTGGTCGACAGGACATCTGGCGGGAAGCAGTGTGTGAATATAAAAGTGACGAGAGGAAGACGTGCGATGGAACGATTACAGAAACTGCGGGGCTTTGCCGTGATGGCGGTGACGACTCTCCTGGCGGGGATCCTCCCTGTCACCACCAGGACCGCGGATCCGCTGGTGGTCCCGGTACAGGCAGAAGAGACGGCGTCTATGCGCACTTTATCGACCGAGCCCTATATGAAGATCACGGTCATCGACTATGGATCCGGCAGCACGGTCTACGGGGATGCGACCCTGCTGGAATCAGGAGGACAGTATCTGCTGATCGATACCGGCGCAAAGGATCCCAAAAATACGGTGGTCAGCTACCTGAAGAAAAACGGGATCCGGTCGCTCAGTCTGTATATCTCTCATTTCCATGAAGACCACTGTGACTATGCGGCGAGCATTCTGAAGGACTCCTATTTCAAGGTGAAGAAACTCTATCTCGCGAATCCGGATCCGGTGAAGCGGTATGTCACGGGGTATTACAGGGCGCACCGGAAAAGACTCTATACAGCCTGCAAACAGGACGACGACCGCTACAAGGCGATCACGGCTGCTGCCTATAAAAAAAAGGTACCCGTGAAGGGGCTCAGAAAAGGGGACAGCTTTTCGATCGGGAATGTGAAGGCAAAGGTGCTCTGGGACCACAATCCCCGGGGGATCGGCGCTTTTGACCCCTATGACAAGGATGGTGTCGGCTATGCCAACAACAGCTCCCTGGTGACGAAGTTCACGCTCGGAAAACGGAGCTTCCTGACGGCGGGTGACATCGAAGCCTCTACGGAGCGGGACCTGCTGGCGGCCGGGACAAACCTCTCCGCGGATATTTTCAAACTCAATCACCATGGTGTCTGGAGCTCCAACACGGAGGCCTTCGTGAAGGCCGTGAACCCCTGTTATATCTATTATTCCTACAAAAACAGACAGGACCGGGAGTACCGGCAGTTTGCCTCCGCGCCGGATGTCTCCACGACCTTGAAAAAGCTGGCAAAAACCTATAATATACTGGGAAACCGCTACAACGGGACCATCACCTACAAGGTGCAGTACGATACGATCACGGTCCACGCGCAGCGGCATGTAAAGAAGAAAACGATCCGGGTGCAAAACAGATCCAATAAAAAGATCCGCACCCAGATACTTGTCTATAATGATGCCCAGACGCTTCATCTGGACAGGCGCATGCTGTTTTCCGGGACAGAGCTGGTGACCGGAACTGCGCAGGACCGCACGGCACAGTACAACGGATGGAAGAAGGATTCCACCGGCTGGAGATATAAGACCGCAAAGGGGAAATGGCTGTCCGGAGGATGGAAGACTGTCGGCGGGAAGACCTATTATTTCACGATCAGGGGCTACCGGCACGAAGGGTGGCTGACGAAGAGCGGAAGGAAATATTTCATGAGCCGGATCGGCATCCGCCAGACCGGCTGGCAGATGATCGACGGGAAGGTCTATTATTTTTCGACAAAGGACGGGCACATGCTCGCCGGGAAGAGCTGGATCGGGGGCAGAGCCTGGCCTCTTCGTGCGGACGGCTCTCTTGATCTGAATAAGATGGACGCCCCGAAAATATCCGTTCTGACAGTGGAGCACCGGCACACAACGAGAAAATAGAGAAAATGCGGATTCAGACAGAATCATCATTGGCAGGCAGGAGGAGAATAAAAAATGGTCAGTATCGCCATCGACGGTCCGGCAGGCGCCGGTAAAAGCACCATAGCGAAAAGAGTGGCAAAAGAGCTTTCTTATATCTACGTAGATACCGGGGCAATGTACAGGGCAATGGCCCTGTACCTGCACAGGAACGGGATCGATGCAGAGGATGCGCAGACGATCGCCGGAGCCTGCGGCGGAGCGAAGATCTCCATCGAGTACCGGGACGGAGAGCAGGTCGTCCTGCTCGGCGGCGAAAACGTGAATCCCTTTCTGCGCACCCAGGAAGTCAGTGCCATGGCGTCCAGAAGCAGCGCTGTGCCCGAGGTGCGGACCCGCCTCGTTCAGCTCCAGCAGGAGCTGGCAGCGGCACAGAATGTCGTCATGGACGGCAGGGATATCGGAACGGTCGTCCTCCCGCACGCCCAGGTCAAGATCTACCTGACCGCCAGCGTGGGCGTGCGCGCGAAACGCAGGTTTCTGGAACTGCAGGAAAAGGGGGAAAGCCCCGTTCTGTCTCAGATCGAGGCAGAGATCGCGGAGCGCGACCACCGGGATATGACCCGCGAGGTATCCCCGCTGAAACAGGCGGATGACGCGGTGCTGGTGGATACTTCCGACATGACGATCGAGGAGGTCTCGGACCGGATCCTGTCGATCGTGCGGGAGAAGCTTTCCTGAGAGCATGTTCTTCGCCGCGCAATATCCGTGACTATCCGTCGCCAATATCTTTTCTGACGCAAAGCTGTCGCTTCGCCGCAGCCGGGAGACAGCCCTGCATTTTAGGGGAGGATCATTTTGAACAAACCGGAGATCATCCTTGCAAAGAGCGCCGGATTCTGTTTCGGCGTGGAACGCGCCGTCAACAGGGTCTATGAGGAGGCTGAAAAAGGCGGTGCCATCTATACCTATGGCCCGATCATCCACAACAGGGAGGTGGTCGCGGACCTGGAGGGGAGAGGCGTCCATGTCGTGGAGACCGAAGAGCAGATCAGGTCCCTCGCCGGTAAAGAGGGGACGGTGATCATCCGTTCGCACGGGGTGGCGCGAAAGACGGACCGGATGCTCAGAGAGAGCGGGCTGACCTGTATCGATGCCACCTGTCCCTTCGTCAAGCGGATCCACCGGACCGTGGAGGCGGAGAGCGCTGCCGGGAAGAAGATCGTCATAATAGGGAACCCGGTCCATCCGGAGGTCATCGGCATCATGGGCTGGTCCTCCACGCCTGTGACGGTGCTTCAGAGTGCGGAGGAAGCGGAGAGATTCGAGATTCCGGGGGCGGATCCCGCCACAGAGGTGTGCGTGGTGGCCCAGACGACTTTTAATGCAAATAAATTTCAAGTTATTGTTGCTATTTTGCAAAAAAAAAGTTACAATGTCCTTTGTGTGAATACGATTTGTAACGCTACGCACGAGCGCCAGTCGGAAGCAAAAGCAATTGCTGCACGGGCGGACGTTATGATCGTCATAGGAGACCGGAGCAGCTCCAATTCGGCAAAGCTGTACGAGATCTGCCGCAGGGAGTGTCCCCGGACCTATTTCATACAAACGTGGAAAGACTTACATCTTACTCTGACTGGTGCAGAAAAGGTGATAGGCATTACCGCGGGGGCTTCGACCCCAAAGAATATCATTGAGGAGGTTTATAACCATGTCAGAGCAGACCTTTGAACAGATGTTGGACGAATCGTTCAAGACGATTCATACCGGTGAGGTAGTCGAGGGACAGATCATCGACGTCAAGCCCGATGAGGCGATCCTGAATATCGGCGCGAAGTCCGATGGCATTCTCACCAGGAATGAGTATACGAACGATCATTCCGTTGATCTCACGGAAGTCCTGCACGTAGGCGACAAACTTGAAGTCAAGATTCTGAAAGTGAATGACGGAGACGGCCAGGTTGTCCTTTCCTACAAGCGCCTCGCGGCAGACCGCGGCAACAAGCGCATCGAGGAAGCATACAACAATAAGGAAGTCCTCACGGCAAAAGTTACGCAGGTTCTTTCCGGCGGCCTGAGCGTAGTCGTAGAGGAAGTCAGGGTGTTCATCCCTGCCAGCCTTGTTTCCGATACTTATGAGAGAGACCTGAGCAAGTACCTCGGACAGGACATCGAGTTCGTGATCACCGAGTACAATCCGCACAGGCGCAGATATATTGGTGACCGCAAGCAGCTCCTCGTCGAGAAGCGCAAGGAAATGCAGCGCAAGCTCTTCGAGACCATCCACCCCGGCGATACAGTCGAGGGTACAGTCAAGAATATTACCGATTTCGGTGCTTTCATCGATCTGGGCGGTGCAGACGGACTGCTGCACATCTCCGAGATGAGCTGGGGCCGTGTCGAGAACCCGAAGAAGGTCTTCAAGGTCGGCGAGCAGCTCCGCGTCCTGATCAAGGACATCCAGGGCACCAAGATCGCCCTTTCCCTGAAGTTCCCGGAGGAGAATCCCTGGGTCGGCGCTGCAGAGAAGTATGCAGCCGGCACGATCGTCACAGGCCGCGTTGCCAGGATGACCGACTTCGGTGCATTCGTCGAGCTTGAGCCCGGCATCGATGCACTGCTGCATGTCTCCCAGATCGCACGCGAGCACATCGACAAGCCTTCAGACGTCCTGAAGACCGGTCAGGAAGTGACTGCGAAGATCGTGGACTTCAACGAAGACAGCAACAAGATCAGCCTGAGCGTCAAGCAGCTCCTCATCGACAAGGAGCGTGAGAGACGTGCTGCAGAGCGCGCGAACGCGGATGCGGATGTCGCGGATGTGGACGTGGACGCTTTTGTCAATGCCCAGAGGGCAAAAGAAGAGGCTGAGGACGCTGAATGATCGAAAGATCGTACAGGCCTTTCGCCTGAGGCGGACGGACCGCCGATCAGAGAGATCTTTGTCAGCTGACTGACGTTTTTTACGGGCCGGAATCCCTGTGGTTCCGGCCCTTTTTGCAACGGAGCCTTTTTTGCAGCGGGGACAGGAGCCGGGGACAGCGCCCTGCCGGGCCTCTTGAAAAGGACTGCCGCGGTATGGAGGGAAGGAGAGACAATGGATCTGCAGAAGAAGGCTGTTTTTCTGGAGGATATGGAGCGGTTGTGCGCCCTTCCCGAAATGAAGGAACTGGAGGGACGGACCGTTCTCGTGACCGGCGCGACCGGGCTGATCGGGCAGACCCTGGTGTCGGCCCTTCTGCGCAGCCCCGGTATCCGGGTCATTGCCTGCGTGCGGGACGAAGAAAAGGCGCGGCGCATGTTCGGGAGCCTTGAGAGCGGAAATCTGCAATTGATGGTTGCGGATATTGCCTCCATGCCGGTCCAAAAGCTCCCGCAGCAGGTAGACTATGTGATCCATGCTGCGAGCCAGACCTCGAGCAGAGCCTTTGTCGACCAGCCGGTGGAGACCATTTTCACGGCGATCGACGGGACGAGGCGCGCGCTGGAATTTGCAAAAAACAATGCGGTCCGGTGTTTCCTCTATCTTTCCACGATGGAAGTGTACGGGGCGCCCTCCGGGGATGAGAAGATCGATGAAGGGCATGGGACAAACCTGGATACCATGCAGCCCCGAAGCTGCTATCCGGAGTCCAAGCGGCTCTGCGAGATCCTGTGCGCCTCCTGGCAGAAGGAGTACGGCGTGCCCGTCCGGGTCCTGCGCCTGACACAGACCTTCGGACCGGGCGTCCGGTACGATGACGGGAGGGTCTTTGCCGAATTTGCCCGCTGTGTCCTGGAAAAAAGGGATATCGTGCTCAAAACGGATGGTTCGACCTGCCGGTCCTACCTGTATACCGCGGATGCCGCTTCGGCGATCCTGACGGTCCTTTTGCGGGGAAGGGACGGCGAGGCCTACAATGCGGCAAACGAGGAGACCTACTGCAGCATACGGCAGATGGCGGAGCTGGTGGCTGAAAGATGCGCCCAAGGCCGCATCGGCGTCCGAATCGAGGCGGAGGAAGATCCCTCAAAACTGGGCTTTGCCCCCACACTGCATATGAATCTCGACACATCGAAGCTCCGTGCCCTTGGCTGGAAACCGTCCCGGGATCTGGCACAGGCATATCAGCGGATGATCCTTTCGATGTGATCGGTCCGGGATAGAATGTGAAGGCTGTATTATAACTAACGAGGAGACCTGTCTTTATGAATATCGCTGTGATTTTTGCCGGAGGATCCGGAAAAAGGATGCACGCCAAGGACCGGCCGAAGCAGTTTCTGTTTGTTCACGGAAAACCGATCATCGTCCATACGATCGAGATCTTCAACGGGCATCCGGAGATCGACGGGATCGTGGTCGTCTGCATCGAGGACTGGATCCCCTATATGGAGGAGCTCAAGTACACCTATCGCCTGGGCAAGATCGCTTCGATCATGCCGGGCGGGGCGACAGGGCAGATGTCCATCTATAACGGACTTGCGGAAGCGGCCAGGCTCTATGGAAGGGACGGCCACACCGTCCTCATCCACGATGGCGTGCGCCCGATGATCGATGCCGACCTGATCACGGCAAATCTCCGGTCTGTGGAGAAATACGGCTCTTCGATCAGCTGCGGACCTGTCAGCGAGACAGTAGTGCTGGTCAGTGACGGGGAGCAGGTCGAGCAGATCGTAAACCGCAGCAATTCCCGCGTCGCAAAGGCACCGCAGGGATATCGCCTGAATGAAGTCCTGGATTTTGAGGAACGCGCGATCCGCGAGGGACTGACCGATATGATCGACACCTGTACGCTGATGCGCCACTACGGCTATCCCCTGTCGATCGTGAACTGCCGGGCGGACAATGTCAAGATCACGACACCCGAGGATTTCTTCATGTTCCGCGCTGTGGCGGACGCCCGTGAAAATGAACAGCTGATGTGACGTGCCTGTCTGTACAGAAAGGTACAGGATCCGCGGCTTTTAGCCGCGGGACCGGCGCGGGTCCCGCGAATGGATCCTGCATGCAGGTACCGATCAGGAATATCCCGGAGAATGATAATGGAAAAAATCTTAAGTGTATCGATCGCTTCCTATAATGTTGAGAAGTATATCCGCAAAGCGCTGGATTCCTGCTGTGTCCCCGAGATCATGGACCGGCTCGAGGTCCTGGTGGTCAATGACGGCTCTACCGACGGGACGCTGGAGATCGCCAGGGAGTATGAAGAGAAATATCCGGGTACGTTCCGGGTGATCGACAAGGAGAACGGCGGATACGGATCGACGGTAAACGCATCGATCCGGGCGGCGACAGGCAGGTATTTTCGTCTTCTGGACGGGGATGACTGGTTTGACAGAGAGGGCCTGACCGCTTTTGTCGAGGAGCTTTCCACGGCCGGAGAGGATATGGTCATCGCACAGTTCAAGCGCGTCTTTGAGGAGGACGGGCATGAGGAGCTGCGCGATGAGGCGGAGGATATCGCAGAGAAGGTCGTTCATTTCGATGCGCTTGGAGACCACGAGTGGTTCACCATGCATGCCGTCACCTACCGGACAAAGATCCTGCAGGACAATGGGGTCCGTCTGACAGAGCACTGCTTTTACACAGACCAGGAATATGACCTGCTTCCTCTCCCCTGGGTGGACACGGTGCGGATCTTCCCGCAGGTAGTCTACTGTTACAGGATCGGGCGGGGCGAGCAGAGTGTGAGCCCGGAGGGGCTGGAAAAGCATTACCGGGACCAGACGATCGTTCTCAAGCGGCTCTACAGCGTCTATCCGGATGTCGGGGAAAAGAAGACCGCGAAGGACAGGTACATTTTCCACTACTTCGTCCTGCGCACCTTCCTGCAGATCAAGGTGCTTTTAGTGATCTCGAAATCACAGCTGCACAGGCAGGAACTGAAAAACTTCCTCGGATACCTGAAGAGAGAGCAGAAGCCGATCTACAGGGAGCTCAGGCGCACGAGCAGGATCCTGAATATCCTCCTGCTGTCGGGATTTGGCGCCTACGGGATCCTGCACGAACGGCTGCGCAGGGAATACAGGTATTGAAACAGACGGAAACGGAAAACAGCCCTGCCGGGTATGCATGTACACATCCGGCAGGGCTGTTATTTTTTACAAGTATCCGTGGTTTTTGCCGCGGGACTGCGCCCGGGATCCGCCTGCGGCTCCTGCAGGCAAAGCCCGGCAGGAAGGCGGTTCACAGAGCATCAATTTCGTCCTTTTCTTTCGGACGGAAAACAGAGGATCAATCCGCCTCTTTCTCCTTGAGCATGAATTCGATGATCTCGACGACCTTGTCAATGCCGATCTCACTGTTTATGCAGGCGTCGTAGTTTTTGTAGTCGCCGAACTTATAGCTTGTGAAATGGTTGTAATAATCCCGGCGCTCTTCATCCTTGCGCTTGATGAGGTTGGGGTACTGGGCGAGGTCGTCCTTGTAAACCTCGAGGGCGCGTTTTGCGCGGGCTTCCTTCGGAGCATAGATGAAGAAGCTCCTCAGGTTTTCGCGGTCCCGCAGGATATAGTCGCCGCAGCTTCCGACGATGACACAGCTGCCCTTGTCAGCGATATCGTTCAGGACCTTTCTCCTGGCACCGAAGATCCTGTCCGGGATCGGAATAATGCCCCTTGCGGCGTTGATGCCGTAGAAGAAGCCGGAGACTTCCTTTTCAGCCCAGTTGCGGATCGTTTCTTCACTCAGGCCGCTTTCCTTGGCAAGCATGGTGATGATCTCTTTGTCGTAGAAAGGGATGCCGAGCTTCTTGGCAAGCTTTTCACCCACTTCCCTGCCGCCGGAGCCATATTCTCTGCTGATCGTAATGATGCTGTTTCCCATGATATTACCTCCCTCTGGATGGGCGCGGCAGGTGCCGTGATCACAGACAGATACCGCGCCGCAACGACTGTTCATAAATCAGGCTTATGAGCGGTTCACAGAGCCATCGCCGCACAGAACAGACGCCGGCGCAGCCCGCTCCGGTCAATGCCGTTTTCCAAGGCGGCTGCAAACAAGCGCGGTCCCGTGACCGGGTCCGTCTGTATTTGTGCCTGCCTTCCTGCAGTGCCGGCGCAGAGCGGATGGCGCAGAGCGCTGATTTCTGTAAGCTGCGTGACATGCAGCAACCATAAAGATCATTTCCCCTGGCCGGAACAGGATCAGCCTGATTGATTCTGCTCCAACCTGTCTATATTTTAGAATAGAAGGAGGCTATTGTCAAATAATTTATACAAAATGCACAAAGTTGGCGGGAAAAATGAAAGCCGCAGGGAATAAAAAAGCCGAGCGGATCCTGTCCGCAATCGGCTTTTGAGTACTTATCTCTTTTTTTTATTCGGGCTGTGAAATACCCTGCATACCCGTTCATTTCCGAAAGATAATATGCGCGAGCACGTAGGAGGCATAGTCCGAAAGGGCTTCGCGGTCCCGCTTCATCTGTTCGGTAAATTCAAAAAAGATCTCTTTCTCTTCATAGCTGCGCTTGAAGAAGGGGGTGCGGTAGAGGTCCCACTGGGGAAGGTAGGTGGAAGCCTTTTTCGTGTAGCAGGTTTCCGGGCGCGCCTGCACCCGCCTGTTTTTGTCCACATAGGATGCAATGTATTTGTGGATCGCCATATCTTCCCCGGGCAGATAATAGTAATCTTTATAATTGGCGTAAAAATACTTCATCTCTCCGGTGTAGAGGGGGATCTTCAGAACACCGTTTTCCCCGTCGATCTTCAGATAGCAGTGGTCCAGCCCCGCGTAGATGCGGATGGGCAGGGAGAAGGAAAGGGTAAAATGGATGAGGAGTTCCTCCGCCTGTTCTCCGTCGTAGTTGGTGTAGTAGTTGGCCTGGGCCCGCCGCACGTTGACCTTCATATCGTCGAGGCGGGAGAAAGAGGAGAGGCAGAGGAGGTCCAGAAGGCCCGTTACATTGGCTTCGTTGTGCAGGGTCAGTTTCTCCATCAGGCCGTGGGAAGGCAGCAGCAGATACTGCTTGTAGGCTTCGAGAAAGGCCTTCCCGTCCTCTCCCTGTGCCCGCCCGGTCTGCAGCTGCAGGGCGTTCTCCAGGGTCTGCTGCCTGTAGTCGGGGAGCCCCAGCAGGTGCCGGTAGGGGGCGATATATCCGTAGAGGTCGATCGAGTTCATGGAGAGGAAAGCGGCGGCCTCCCTGTCCAGGCCGTTTGTTTCGATCCGCACCCGCAGGAAGGGAAGGTCAAAGCGGTTCCCGTTGTAATTGATGACATAGCGGAAGCGCCCGGCATAGAGAAGGAAGGAGGAGAGGATCGACCGTTCCTCCAGGCCGGTGTCGTCGAACCACTGGGTCAGGTGCCAGCCGTCCGGCTGCATGCAGATACAGCCGATCAGGCAGACCCGGTTGTCGGCCCGTTTGATCCCGGTCGTCTCGATGTCCAGAAACAGAACATCCTGCGCACCGGCGTCGATGCCGGGCAGGTCGATCTGTGTATCTCTGTCAATGGATTTGCTGATGATCTGCATGAATGCCTCCCTGAATCATAGACAAGATGCAACTGTTCAGAACCACCCTGCTGCAGGGGCTGTGCACCTGCAATCCGGGGCAGACAGAGGCGCTGCGGAGTGCCGAACAGATACGAAAATGTAAAGTACATTATAAAGCATAGAATACCTGTTTACAATCCGGCAGGGGTTCACAGGCTATCGTTACTGTTCACGCCCTATCGAGGGCGTGAACATGTAACGTTGCGCGCGGCGATTCCAATACGCTTTGCGTGCGCCGCGCGCCGTTTCACTCGGGTTTTTCGCGAAAAAGCCGCGAAAAACACCTCGAGGCTTCAGGTGGATCTGTACTGTAACAGGCTATCTCTGCGCCGTTTTTTCTGTTTTGATTTTTCTTTGTGTTGTCTGTTATTTTATGTTATAGTAAGTGTTTAGTTGACTTATGCCCGCCGCTCTACCGTGCCGGGCAGTTCATTCGAAGACAATACCGGAGTGAAACGCATGAAAGAGATCTTATACAAAAGCACACGTTCCGATGGCGCGCCGATCCTGGCTTCCAGGGCGATCCTGATGGGGCTGGCGGAGGACGGAGGCCTGTTTGTCCCCACGCAGATCCCCGCACTGGACAGGAGCCTTTCCGACCTCGCAAAGATGGATTACCGGGGCGTCGCATACGAAGTGATGAAGCTGATGCTCACTGATTTTACCGAGGAGGAACTGAAGGGGTGCATCGCGAACGCCTATGGCAGTAATTTTGATACGGAATCGATCGTCCCGCTGCACAGGGCGGACGGGGCATACTTTCTGGAACTGTTTCACGGGCCCACGATCGCCTTCAAGGACATGGCTCTGCAGATCCTGCCGCACCTGATGACGACTTCCGCAAAAAAGAACCATGAGGACAAGGAGATCGTGATCCTGACAGCGACGAGCGGCGATACCGGCAAGGCGGCGATGGCCGGCTTTGCGGATGTCGAAGGTACAAGGATCATGGTCTTTTATCCCAAGGACGGGGTCTCCTCGATCCAGGAGCGGCAGATGCTGACCCAGAAGGGCGGCAATACCCGCGTCGTAGGGATCCGGGGCAATTTTGACGATGCCCAGAACGCCGTGAAGGAGATCTTCGGAGACAGTGCCCTGCGCGCAGAGATGGCGCAGAAGGGCTTTGCCTTCTCCTCCGCAAATTCGATCAATATCGGCCGGCTGGTCCCGCAGATCGTATACTATGTGTTTGCCTATACGAGGCTCCTGAAGGAGGGCGTCATTTCTGATGGGGACAAGGTGAACTTCGTCGTTCCGACCGGCAATTTCGGAAATATCCTCGCGGCCTATTATGCGGCGAAGATGGGGCTGCCTGTCGGGAAGCTCGTCTGTGCCTCCAACTCCAATAAGGTGCTCTATGATTTCTTTACGACGGGCACTTATGACAAAAACAGGGAGTTTATCCTGACCAGCTCCCCCTCCATGGATATCCTGATTTCCAGCAATCTGGAGCGCCTGATCTATCACATCAGCGGAAACAGCGCCGAAAAGACGGCAGCCCTGATGCAGGATCTTCGTGAGAAGGGGGCCTATGCGATCACGGAAGAGATGCGCGGGGGCCTGGATCTCTTTGCGGGCGGCTATGCGACGGAAGAGGAGACGGCAGGTGCCATCCGCCGGGTCTACGAAAAGGATTCCTATGTGATCGATCCCCACACAGCGGTCGCCGCGGATGTCTATGACAAATACCGTGCGCAGACAGGCGACGGGACGCCCGCAGTCATTGCCTCGACTGCCAGTCCCTTCAAGTTTGAGAACAGCGTGATGCAGGCCCTGGGCGAACCCTCGGACCTCCCCGACCTGGAACTGGCCGACAGGCTCAGCGAGAAGGCCGGTGTCCCCGTACCGGAAGCTGTCAATGTCCTGCGGACCGCACCCGTGCGGCACAATATCGTGTGTGACAGGGATAAAATGAAGGACGAAGTGCGCAGGTTCCTGGGAATCTGAACAGACGAAATAAGCCGGAACAGCCGGGGCTATGCGGGTCCTGCGCGCCGGAGCATAAAACAGAGTGGCAAAAAAATAAGACAAAAACCATAAGACAATAACCATAAAACAGAGTAACGATCGCAATGCGATTTCCAGACAGACAAAAACAAGAAGACAAAAGAAAAATGGAAAATGAAATGATACGGAGCAGGCTGTCGGGGCTTCGCTCCAAAATGGCCGGACTCGGGATCGACTATTTCCTGATCCCGACTGCGGACTATCACAATTCCGAATATGTCGCCCCCTATTTCAGAACGAGGGAGTTTTTCAGTGGTTTTACCGGCTCCAACGGGACCCTGGTGGTCGGCATGGAGGAAGCCGGGCTGTGGACAGACGGCAGGTACTTTATCCAGGCGGAAAAGGAACTGGCCGGCACGGGCGTAGACCTGTACCGCGAACTGGAGGAGGGTGTTCCCACGGTGGACGCCTGGCTCGCGGACCGGCTGGCGAAAGCGGATGTAGGGACTAAGACAGTGACCAGGCAGGCCGAAACAGCGGATGCGCAGGCGGTAAAAGAAGGGCATGCCCCGACGCTCGGTTTTGACGGGCGCTGTGTCAATGTCAGCCAGATGCGGAAGTTCCGGAAGGAATTCGCGGGACTCGGGGTCCGCTTTGTGACGGATGTGGATCCCGCGGAGGGGATCTGGCAGGACCGCCCTGCAAGACCCGCTGCCCCTGCCTTTGTCCTGAAAGAGGAATTTGCCGGGGAGAGCGCTGTTTCCAAGACCGCCCGTCTGCGCGAAAAGATGGCGGAGGAGGGGGCCGGCCTCTATGTGGAAAACAGGCTCGACAGCCTGATGTGGCTTTTTAACCTGCGGGGACATGACGTGGAGTGCACGCCGGTCGCCCTCAGCTTCGGCGTGGTCACGATGGACCGCCGGATCCTGTTTCTGCAGGAGGAGGCTGTGACGGATGAAGTCAGAGCCTATGCTGGAGAAACAGGCCTGGAGCTTCTGCCCTATGATACGATCTACTCCTTCCTGGAGGATCCCTCCCTCTATCGGACCGGGCGCTCCGGGAGAGATGGCGAAGCGAATGGGCCTGATCCGGGCAGGATCTGGTTCCAGCCCGGGAGCCTTAGCGTACGGCTGCTGGATGCAGTGCAAAAGGGCAGAGACGAGGCATTAAGACAGGAGAAAAAGGACGCTGCCGGGGAGGCTCTTGTCTGCAGCAGGCAGGGAGGACCGGGCCGTGACGTGGAAAAGCGGAGCCCGGTCGAGGATTTCAAGGCAGTCAAAAACGAGGTGGAGCTTGGGAACATCCGCTCCTGCTACCGGGATGATTCCGCGGCGGTGTGCAGATTCCTCTACTGGCTCTCGCAGCACGTAAAGAAGGGGACAGTCACGGACCTTACGGAGATGGATGCCGCACAGAAGATGGACTCCCTGCGGGCACAGATCCATGACTATGTGGACCTCTCTTTTGAGACGATCTCCGCCTACGGCTCCAATGCGGCCATGATGCACTATACGGCGAAGGAAGGTGCCTGTGCCCGGCTTAAGCCGGAGGGTATGCTGCTCGTGGACTGCGGCGGCCAGTACCTGCGCGGGACGACGGATGTCACCCGCACGATGGCCCTGGGCCCTGTCACTGACGACATGCGCCGCCATTACACACTCACGGCCGTCGGCAATCTCCAGCTTCTGGACGCGGTATTTCTGTACGGATGCAGCGGCAGGAACGTGGACATTCTGGCCAGGGAGCCCCTGTGGCAGACCTTTGTGGATTACAAGTGCGGCACGGGACACGGCATCGGCTACCTGCTCAGTGTCCATGAAGGACCCCAGAACATCCGCTGGCGTTTCACGGAAGGGATGGCGGAAGCAGTGCTGGAACCCGGCATGATCGTCTCCGACGAACCTGGCGTCTATATCGAGGGACAGTACGGCATCCGGATCGAGACGATCCTGGAGGTGACCGAGGCTGCCAGAAACGGGGACGGGAGATTTCTGCGGTTTGCACCCCTGACGCTCGTTCCGCTCGACCCCGCCCTCATCGATCCGGCTTACCTCACTCCCCGGACAAGGGAGGTCCTCAACCGCTACCACGCCCGCGTCTATGAGGAGATCGCACCGCTGATTCCTGAAGAGGAGAGAAGCTGGCTGCGCGAACAGACAAGGCCCCTGTAAAAAACATTTTACCGGATACACATTTACTGTACAGACGAAACAAGCAGTTGTCACATGGCATACCTGTGTGTTATAATGAGTTCACCTGAGATGCCACTCATCTGCTATTTTGAACCTACAATTACTTTAAACGGGAATCTTACATTGCTGTGCGGATGTCAGGCCTTCCGTGCTTTTGCACAGGCAGAGGAAGACAGCAAGCACATGCTGCGGACACCCACCTGGCATGCGTGCTAGGAGTCAAAATGCAGGTTCGGCGTTTCAGGCTTCTTTGTGCATTTTTTGATGGATTTGCGCACAGCAGACCGGGAATGCCCGTCGGGAGTTCGCTCGCGGGAGGACATTCCCGGTCTGCTGTGCTTTGCGGATTTTGTCCGTTATTCATATAGTTACACATTCACAGAGCAAGAAGGATATCAGTTATGTTTAAGGAAGAACTTGAAAAAATCAGACAGGAGGCGCAGCAGCGCCTGGAGCAGTCCGACTCGCTGGACATGGTCAATGAGATCCGTGTCAGTGTTCTGGGCAAAAAGGGAAGCCTGAAGGAGATCCTCAAGGGCATGAAAAATGTCCCTGCGGAGGAGCGCCCGAAGGTCGGACAGATGGTCAATGACGTGCGCGTGCAGATCGAAGAGGCGATCGCACAAGCGCAGAAGACCATCGAGCGCAGGGTACAGGAGCAGCGCCTGGCCGCTGAGACGATCGACGTCACCCTCCCCGCAAAGCGTCTGCCCGTGGGACACAGCCACCCCAATGTGATCGCACTCAAGGAGATGGAGCGCATTTTCATCGGCATGGGCTACGAAGTCATCGAGGGACCCGAGGTCGAGCGCGATTATTACAATTTCGAGGCGCTCAACATCCCGGCGGACCACCCGGCGAAAGACGAGCAGGACACGTTCTATATCAACGGAGATATCCTTCTTCGCACACAGACTTCCTCCACCCAGATCCACGCCATGGAAGGCGGACGGATCCCGATCCGCATGATCGCACCGGGACGTGTCTACAGGTCGGATGCGGTCGATGCGACCCACTCCCCGACCTTCCATCAGGTGGAAGGCCTGGTCGTCGACAGGGGCATCACCTTCGCGGACCTCAAGGGCACCCTGGATGAGTTCGCAAAGAAGCTGTTCGGCGAAGAGACACAGACCAGGTTCCGGCCCCATCATTTCCCCTTTACCGAGCCCAGCGCCGAGATGGATGTGAGCTGTTTCAAGTGCGGCGGCAAGGGCTGCAGCTTCTGCAAGGGCGAAGGCTGGATCGAGATCCTCGGCTGCGGCATGGTACACCCCGATGTCCTTTCCCGCTGCGGGATCGATCCGAAGGAATACACCGGATTTGCATTCGGCGTCGGCCTCGAGCGCATCGCGCTCCTCAATTATGAGATCGATGATATGCGGCTTCTGTATGAGAATGACGTCCGCTTCCTGAAGCAGTTCTGATCAGACGGCACGGATCCCGCGAATGAACGGTTCCTTTGCAAAGAACGTTATCTGTACGATGTACTGTCCTATCTGTACTCTGCAGCATGCAGTCTGCTGCAGGCAGGTCTGTATGACGCACAGGTCCACAGCGGGAGCTTTTTTCGGATAATTTGGAGGAAAACAGGAAATCTATGAACACACCTATTTCATGGCTGAAAGCATATGTGCCGGAGCTCGCATGCACCGACAAGGAATACAGTGACAGGATGACGATGACCGGGACCAAGGTGGACGGTGTCGCCCGCCTGGATAAAAACCTGGAGAAAATCGTGGTCGGCAGAGTGCTGTCGATCGAGAAGCACCCTGATGCGGACAAGCTGATCGTCTGCCAGGTGGACGTCGGAGAAGAGACGGTGCAGATCGTCACCGGCGCACAGAATGTCTTCGAGGGCGCCCTTGTGCCCGTCGTTCTGGACGGCGGCCGTGTGGCGGGCGGACATGACGGCGGCCCGCTCCCGGAGAACGGCATCAAGATCAAGGCAGGCAAGCTCCGCGGCGTACCCTCTTACGGCATGATGTGCTCCGTCGAGGAGCTTGGAAGCGACAGGAATGCCTATCCGGAGGCTCCCGAAGAGGGAATCTACATCTTCCCCGAGGCCCTGGGCCCCGTGACGGAGAAGGAGACCCGCGCGCTCGCGGAGGCCGGAAAACTGGACAGCGAGGAGGCACGCGCCATGCACCCGGTAAAACCCGGCATGGACGCCGTGGAGCTCCTGGGCCTGCGCGATACCGTTTTTGAGTATGAGATCACCTCCAACCGCGTGGACTGCTACAGCATGCTGGGGATCGCCCGCGAGGCGGCGGTCACCTTCGGCAGCACCTATGTGGAGCCGGATCCGACGCCCACAGAGGATGAAGAGGGCGATGTCAACGACTATATCTCCGTCGAGGTACAGGACACCGACCTCTGCAGCCGGTATACCGCCCGTGTCTGCACAGACGTAAAGATCGGTCCTTCCCCCTGGTGGATGCAGAGGCGGCTCGCGGCGAGCGGGATCCGTCCCATCAACAACCTGGTCGATATCACCAATTATGTCATGATCGAGTATGGCCAGCCCATGCATGCCTTCGACCTCGACACGGTCGCAGGACACAAGATCATCGTCCGCCGCGCGAAGGACGGCGACAAGTTCCAGACCCTGGACGGCCAGATGCGGGACATGGACCACGATGTCCTGATGATCTGCGACGCCGAGAAGGAGATCGGCATCGCCGGCATCATGGGCGGCGAGAACTCCAAGATCACGGACGACGTCAGGACCGTCCTCTTCGAGTCCGCGACCTTCAACGGCCCCAATATCCGCAAATCCGCGAAGCGGATCGGCCTGCGCACGGACGCCTCCGGTATCTTCGAGAAGGGCCTGCATCCCACGAATGCAGAGGCGGCCGTCAACCGCGCCTGCCAGCTCATGAAGGAGCTGGGATGCGGAACCCCCGTCAAGGGCATGGCGGACGCCTGCGTCCCGATCCCGGAGCGGACCCGCATCCCCTTCTCTGCGCGTGAGATCAATGCCTTCCTGGGCACTCACTACGCGCCGGAGGTCATGCTGGACATCTTCGCCAAGCTCGAGATGGACTATGACATCGAAAAAGAGGAAGTCATTGTCCCGTATTTCCGTCAGGACCTCAAGGCCATGTGCGACCTTGCGGAGGAAGTGGCCCGCTTCACCGGCTATGAGAACATCCCGCTGACGCTGCCGGCCGGCTCCTCCATGATGGGCGGCCTCCCCTACAATCTGCGCGTACAGGATATTGCCCGCGAGGCAGCCAGGTTCAACGGCTTCTCCGAGGCCATGACCTATTCCTTCGAGAGCCCGAAGGTCTTCGACCGCCTGCTCTTTGCACAGGACGCCCCCGAGCGTCAGGCGATCCGCATCTCCAACCCGCTGGGCGAGGACTTCTCCATGATGCGGACCACCCCCCTCCACGGCATGCTGACCAGCCTGGGTACCAACTACAAGCGCAAGAACAAGGACGCCAGGCTCTTTGAACTGGCGAATGTCTATATCCCCAAGGCTCTGCCTCTGACGGAGCTCCCCGATGAGCGGTCCATGTTCACACTGGCATGTACGGAGAAGGTGACTTCTTCACTATGAAGGGCGTTATCGAGCAGTTCTTCGAGATGGCGGGCATGCATGACAAAATGACCTGTGACCCGAAGGCAGGCAAACCCTTCCTGCATCCCGGCCGGCAGGCCCTGGTACAGTACAAGGGCGAAACAGTCGGCTACCTCGGCGAAGTGCACCCCGATGTGGCGGGTGCCTACGGCATCGGCGGCCGCGCTTATATCGCGGTCATCGACATGGCCTGCGTCCTTCCGCACACGAGTTTTGACTACAGCTACTCCGGCATCGCCAAGTACCCTGCGGTCTCCCGCGACATCAGCATGCTGGTGCCGAAGGATGTCATGGCCGGACAGATCGAAGCGGTCATCGCCCAGCGCGGCGGAAAGATCCTGGAGTCCTACAGCCTCTTCGATATCTACGAGGGCAAACAGGTGCGTCCGGGATTCAAGTCCATCGCCTACAACCTCGTCTTCCGGCATAAAGAGAAGACCCTGGAGGAGGCTGAGATCACCGCAGCCATGAAGAAGATCCTGAACGGACTCGAAGGTCTGGGCATCGAGCTGCGCAGCTGACGGCCGCCCGCAGCCTTACAGCAAAGCGAAGCTTTGAGCAATGTGAAGTTTTATGCAATGCGAAGCTTTGAGCAATGCGAAGCTTTGAGCAATGCGAAGCTTTGAGCAATGCGAAGCTTTGCTGCCGCCCGGGACAGGCGTGAGGAGTAAAAAACGGTTCAGAGATCAATGATCCACGATGCGTTGATTCCGGATTGAAAATAATGAAACGATAAGGGCAGGAGAAAGAATGGATTTCCCTGCCCTTACAATGCTTTTTGTCTCTGTTTTTTATCATTATAAGCGATTAACATCATAGGAGATTACCATGGAAAGACTGAATGCCTGGAACACATATGATCTGGCTATGCGGGACGCCTGCATGGCTTTTGCGGATGACTACATGAACTTTCTGAATGCCGGCAAGACCGAGCGTGAGTGCGTGGACTTTTTTGTCGCGGAGGCGGAGAAAAACGGATATATCGAGCTGGGCCGCGCCATTGCGGAGGGAAAAAAGCTGCAGGCGGGAGACTGTGTCTACAGCGTATGGATGAACAAGTCCATGGTCCTGTTCCGGATCGGGGACAGGCCTTTTGAGGAGGGCATGAACATCTTGGGAGCCCATATCGATTCTCCCCGTCTGGATGTCAAACAGAACCCGCTGTATGAGGACGGCGGCATCGGCTATCTGGATACGCACTACTACGGCGGCATCAAGAAATACCAGTATGTGACCCTGCCTCTGGCCATCCACGGTGTCGTGGTCAAAAAGAGCGGGGAGACCGTACTTGTGAATATCGGAGAAGAGGATGACGACCCCGTCTTTTTCATCTCCGACCTGCTGCCGCACCTGGCACAGGACCAGATGAAGAAAAATGCTTCGACCTTCATCGAGGGGGAGGCGCTGGATCTCATCATCGGGAGCATGCCCCTTGTGATCGATGCGGACACGAAGCCTGTGAAAAAGGGCGAGAAGGCAGCGGAAAACGGCGATAAGGATGAAAAGAAGGGCGCTGCAAAGGATTCCGTCACGAAAGCTCTTTTGAAGATCCTTAAAGAAGAGTACGGCACTGAGGAGGAGGATTTCATCTCCGCGGAGCTGGAGATCGTCCCCGCAGGGAAGGCCCGCGACGCAGGCTTTGACCGCAGTATGGTTCTGGCCTACGGACAGGACGACCGCGTCTGCGCCTATCCCTCCTTCCGCGCCCAGATGGAGGCGGCGGACATCGCCCGCACCAGCTGCACTCTCCTGGTGGACAAGGAGGAGATCGGGAGCGTCGGCGCCACCGGCATGCAATCCCGCTTCTTTGAAAATGCCCTGGCGGAGGTCATGGAGCTCTGCGGCCAGTATTCCGAGCTGGCCATGCGCCGGGCGCTTGCCAACAGCGCCATGCTCTCCTCTGACGTCAGCGCAGCGTTTGATCCCTCCTATGCGGCGGCCTTCGAGAAAAAGAATGCCTGCATGCTGGGCGGCGGCATGGTCTTCAACAAGTACACGGGTTCCCGCGGAAAATCCGGTTCCAATGATGCCAATGCCGAGTACCTGGGTGCCCTGCGCGAGGTCATGGACGGCGCACAGGTCCTCTATCAGACGGCTGAGCTGGGCAGAGTCGACCTCGGGGGCGGCGGCACCATCGCCTATATCCTGGCCCTCTACGGCATGAACGTCATCGACAGCGGTGTGGCGGTTCTCTCCATGCACGCTCCCTGGGAGGCGACCAGTAAGGCGGATATCTACGAGGCCTATCGCGGATACCTGGCCTTCCTGCGCGGCATGAAGATGAGAAATATGTGAGACAAACTATGGCGCATAATGATTTCGCGCCTGTAACCGTCGCGTGTCAAAAGAAGATGAGAAACATGTGAGACAACCTGTGGAACCCTGTAAGGGTACCGGCAAAACAGGCATCTGCAGCGAAAACCAGCTTCAGGTATGCCTGCAAAAGGGTGACAAAAAGAACCGTCCCTGTTGTCAGCGAAAGGCACAAGAAATGATCGAAAAAGAAGAAATGCCGCGCGGCGGCGTCCCGCTGGGCCACCGCACCGCGGACTACTGGTTTGACCTGCCGCAGGAGCTGATCGCCCAGGATCCCCTGGAGGACCGCTCGTCCTCCCGGCTCCTGGTGCTGGACAAAAAGACCGGGGCCAGGAAGCACGGGACCTTCCGGGATATCCTGCAGTATCTGGAGCCCGGCGACGCCATGATCCTCAATGACACCAAAGTCATTCCCGCCCGCCTTCTGGGGCAGAGGGAGGGGACCGGCGCAGCAGTCGAGATCCTGCTCTTAAAGCGGCTGGAGGCGGATGTCTGGGAGTGCCTGGTGCGGCCCGGCAAAAAGCTCCGCCCGGGCGCGCGGGCCGTCTTCGGGGACGGCACTCAGAAGGCGGAGATCCTGGAGGTTGCGGAGGGCGGAAACCGGCTGGTCCGGTTTGAATTTGAAGGAATCTTCGAGGAGGTCCTCGACCGGCTGGGAGAGATGCCTCTGCCCCCCTATATCACGCACAAGCTCAAAGACCGGGACCGCTACCAGACCGTGTATGCGAAATACGAGGGCTCTGCGGCGGCTCCGACAGCGGGCCTGCACTTCACACCGGAGCTTCTGGACGAGGTCCGGGCAAAAGGGGTAAACACGGGATTTGTGACCCTTCACGTCGGACTGGGGACCTTCCGTCCCGTCAAGGTCGACGACGTGGAACAGCACACCATGCACACCGAGTGGTACAATGTCCCCCCGGAGACGGCGGACCTCATCAACCGGACCCATGCGGCGGGGCACCGTGTGATCTGCGTGGGGACGACCAGCTGCCGCACCGTCGAGAGCGCGGCGGACGAAAACGGCGTCGTGCATCCCGGGAGCGACGAGACATCGATCTTCATCTATCCGGGGTACAGGTTCCGGGCCATGGATGCCCTGATCACCAATTTTCACCTGCCCGAGTCCACCCTGATCATGCTGGTCTCGGCTTTTGCAGGAAGGGAGAATGTCCTGGCGGCCTATCAGGAGGCCGTTGAAAAGCGCTACCGCTTTTTCAGCTTCGGGGATGCCATGCTCATCACAGACCATATACAGTAAACGAGAGACCCCGGCTTGTCGATGCGGCATGAAAAAACAGGCAGCCGCCTGACGTGTGAAAAATGTACATCCGGAGGTTTTCCTGTGCGCGGAAAGCCTCCGGAATTATTTGTCTTTGTGAGGAAAAGATCCTGCTTCTATAAGCGGGGGCTTCACTCGCTGAGATAAAATGATGTCAGGGGCGGAAAGTGTTTTTCCTGGCTGGGCAGACGGGGCGGAGGGCCAGTGCACAGACAAGCCGGACTTGCGGAAAAGGCGCTTTTACGATACTCTAAAATAAGTTGGAAATGAGGATCTCTAAGAGAAACGGTCGGCAGGAGAAGGGCATGAATGAACTGGTTCTGAATCGTCTGAAAAACAGGCAGCGTGATGGGGTGTTGTTTTCCGTCATTATTCCTGCGCACAATGCGGAAGCGACCCTCCGCAGGGCTGTGGAGAGTGCCATTACCGCGATGGGCACTGTACAGGAGGACGCGGTCGTCCGGGCACGCATGAAAAGAACGGACCTGCAGGAACCGGAGGGGGGATCGCTCAAACTACAGGAAGAGGACAGCGGTTCCGCGCTCTTCGAAGTCCTGATCATTGAAAACACCTCGGAGGATGCGACCTGGCAGCTGGCGAATACCCTGCAGGAGGAGCATCCGGGGATCGTGCGGGCGTTTCAGTGTGAACCCGGTGTTTCCAACGGGCGCAACCGGGGGCTGGAGGAGGCCTGCGGGGAATGGATCCTGTTTCTGGATGCAGATGACTATTTTCTGGAGAGCGCAGGAGAGGTCCTGTGCGGCGCGGTCCATTTCACGGGGACAGACCTGATCCTCTGCAGTTTTGAGGCGGGGGAAAAGACCGTGCATGTCTGCCGGGAGGGCGGGGAGCGTTTTTCCGGAAAGGAACTGATGGGGATCAGTGTCCGGATCATCGAAGATCCGACCCGGTATACGAGTGTGTGGGGAAAGTTTTTCCGGAGGTCCTGCATCGAGCGTCTGCATCTGCGCTTTGATCCCGCGCTCCGGCTGTCGGAGGACAGCCATTTCCTCATCCGCTGCCTTGCCGGCTGCCGGCGCATCCGGCTGCTGGACCGCCCTTTTTACCACTATTCGACAGATACTGCGTCGGCGGTGCGGACCTTCGACGGGAGCAAGGAGGAAGGCTACCGGAGATCACTTGAAGCCGTACAGAAGTATCTGCGCACACAGCCGGAGGAGATCCGGGCGGCCGGCGCCGCCTACGGGATGATGCAGTTCAATATTCTCATGGTCCGCGAGGTTTTTTCCGCCGGAAATCCCATGTCCCTAAGGGAAAAGATCCGAAGGATGAGAGAAATCAGTGAAGAGGAGCCGTTTGCGGCGGCGATCGGGGCGTACGATCCCGGGCGCCATAAAGGGGCGCGGTTTCTGCCGATCCGACTTCTCCGGAGAAAGCTCTTTGCGGGCGCGGCGGCCGTCTACGAGGCGCGCGTCATTCAGAACGGACGAAGGGAGAAGCGCAGTCGGCCGGAGCCTTAGGCGCAGTTAAAAGTACTCCGGATGGTCAGCAAGTCTTTCTGCCCGACGCCGGTGTCAGAAAGATTCGCTGTCCGCACGCGCGTATCCGCGGATGAAGTCACGGATATGGCGCGATGATGAAGAAAAAGACAGGAGCAGCTGTACATGATCAATGTCCTTGTTTTCGGTATGACAGAGAACCCGGGCGGGGTGGAGAGCTTTCTCATGAATTACTACCGCAGGATCGACCGGACCAGGTTTCACTTCGATTTCCTGTGCAATTCCTACGATCCGGTGGCTTATGAGGATGAGATCCATGCCATGGGCGGGCGCACGGTCCATTTTACTTCGAGAAGGCAGAACCCGCTGCGGTTTAAAAAGGAGCTGGAGGCTTTTTTTGCAAAGCATGCGTCCATGTACGATGCGGTCTGGGTCAATGTCAACAGCCTTGCCAATATCGATTATCTGAAGATGGCAAAAAAATACGGGATTCCCAGGCGGATCATCCACAGCCATAACGCGCAGAATATGGATACAAAGCTTCGCGGCCTTTTGCATGAGGCGAACCGGGGCGCGGTCGGAAAATATGCCACGGATTTCTGGGCCTGCTCCGAATATGCCGCGAAATGGTTCTATGCCGGCCGCGGCGGGAAGGGAGACCTGCGGCATGAAGCCGTCGTCATCCGCAATGCCATCGATGTGGAAAGGATCCAGGCGGGCATTGCCCGCCGGGAGGAACTGCGAAAGCAGGCAGGAGCGGGAACGTTTCCGGACCCTGGCCTGCATGGCCCCGTTTCAGAAATTGAGGCAGGGCAGGCCGGCGGCCCGTCTGCATCCGGAGTGGCTGCCGGGTGGGAAGACCCCTATCTTCTGAGTTGCATCGGCAGGCTCCATTTTCAGAAAAACCAGAAGTTTGCGGTCGATGTCCTGGAGGCGCTCCTGCCGCAGATGCCGGATGCCAGGCTTCTTCTGATCGGGCAGGGGGAGGACGAGGAGATGCTGCGCACGCATGTGCGGGACCGCGGACTGCAGGATAAGGTCCGGTTTGCCGGCATCGTGACGGATATCCCGGGGTGGCTGGGAGCTTCGGATTTCTTCCTGTTCCCGTCCGTCTTTGAGGGGCTCGGGATCGCAGGGCTGGAGGCACAGGCATCCGGTCTTCCGACGCTGGCTTCCGCCGGCGTGATCCCGGAGGATATCGCCGTCACGGACAGGCTGTGTTTTTATCCGCTGGAAAAGGGACCGGCTGCCTGGGCGGTGCAGATCGCACAGATGAGAAGGCAGATGGATGCGAGGCCCCTCTCCGCAGATGGTCCGGCCTGCAGGAGTCTCCTTGACGATTTTACCGAAAAAGGGTATAACAGTGCGACAGAAGTGAAGCGGCTGGAAGGGTTGCTGGAAGGGCTGCTGGAAGAGTAAAAAAATGCTCGACAGCATATTTTATTCTGGCGAGCGGCATGGTCGGAAAGAGTAAAAAAAGTTCGATAACATTTTTTTACGCTGGCGGGCGGCACGGCCGGAAAGGGTGAATGATGAAAAAACTAACACTGGAGGAGATCCGCGGTCTTGAGCTGGAGCTCCTCGATGCCTTTACAAAGCTGTGCGAACAGAATGATATTTATTTTACGCTGGGCGGTGGGACACTTCTGGGGGCCATCCGCCACCAGGGCTTTATTCCCTGGGACGATGACATCGACGTGATGATGCCGCGGACGGACTATGAGCGGCTCTTTGATCCGGACAGCCTGGATATGACCGGGTTTCCGGAGTACATGGAGTTTTTGAGCTATCGCGACGGGAGCCTGTCCTATCCCTTCATCAAGCTGGTCGACACACGCACCTTCGTCGATTTCCCCTATTACGACAGCGAGGAGAATATCAGCCAGATCTGGATGGATATTTTTCCCATCGACGGAAATCCCGTTGACAGAAATGAGAACCGGCGCCTCTATGAAAAGTCCCTTCGCCTGCGGAAACTGATCTTTATCAAGATCGCAAAAAAGGGCGAGGGCAGGACTGCCCTGAAACGGCTTCTGAAGCCCGCGGTGATCGCCGTGCTGAAGGTGGCGGCTCCGATGCCGAAGCTTCTTGCAAAGATCGACAGGCTGTCCATGAGCGTTCCCTACGACAGTACTCCCTATGTCGGCTGCGTCATGTGGGGATATGGTCCCAGGGAGCGTATGTCCCGGAAAAAATTCATGATTCCGGTCAAGGTTCCTTTCGAGGGCAGGCAGATGAACGCGCCCTCCAATTATGACCACTATCTGAGGGGGCTGTATCACGACTATATGCAGCTGCCTCCCGAGGAAAAGCGTGTCATGCACGGCATGGATGCCTGGCTTCTGGAGCCCGGCGAGACGCCGGAGGATATTGCCGGCAGATGAGGGTTACTGTTCACGCCCTATTGAGGGCGTGAACATGTAACGTTGCGCGCACCGATTCCAATACGCTTCGCGTGCGGCGCGCGCCGTTCTACTCGGGTTTTTCGTGAAAAAGCCGCGAAAAACACCTCGAGTTTTCAGGTGAGCCTGAACTGTGACAGTTGAGGACCTGTAGCAGAACGAACTGCAGGGATCATTTCCGGGGATCATTTCCAATGGAGCTCCTGAGCTGCTGTCATCCGCGGGCAGGCCATAACGGTGGAGGACAGCACACTGGCAGTGCGGAGGTTGAGCATATTCGATGATTTTTGACAGCAGGGCGGTCCGGATCAGGATTCCGCAGGAGGGTCCGCGGGTACGCCTCGATGAACTGATGACATTTGCAGGACTGATCCTGTGGGTGCTGCAGGCATATATCGATGACAGCGGGTTCGGGACTATTTTCGGCACCGAGCTGGGCAAACTCATCCGGTATTTCTGCCTGTTTCTTTTCCTTGCGCGGATCCTGCTCTCAGACATGCACCTGGCGGCCAGGGCGGTATCCCTGGCGGCCGGCGCTTTCTGCTTTTTTATGATGATCCAGCAGATGGCGGGGGCGGGGATCACTTTTCTGCAGCTCTTTGTGATGATGATGGCGGTGAAGGATATCTCCTTCAAACGGATCTGCAAGGTCATGTTCTGGGCCTGTCTGGTGTCCTATCTGGGGGTACTGGTCTGCGACAGGATCGGACTGATCTGGCAGCCGCCCCTGATCGACGGCAGCCGGGTCCGTGATTATATGGGATTCAGGTTCGTCTCTTTCCCTTCGATCTATATTTTTAACCTGTTTTTCTGCGGGGCATATGCCTATACGGATCTTCCGGCTCTGGCGGAGGAAAAGCAGCTGCGGGGGGAGCGTGTACAGCGGCTCCCGCTGTGGTCTCTGGCCGTGCTGGAGGGGATCAATGTCCTGGTCTACGTGCGGACGAACACGAACATTCCCTTTCTGATCACAAGCTTTTTCGTCCTTTTGTATCTGATCTGTTTCTACGGCGGGATCGATCTGTTTCCGAATCATGCCCTGATGCGGCTTCTGGCGGGGCTTTGCTATCCGGTCCTGGCGTTTTTTGCCTATGAAGTGGTCTCCCACTACAATTCCAACAGCAAGCTGTGGCTCAAGATCGATGATAAGCTGACCCACTTTCGCATCCGGCATGCGGCGGAGGGTCTCAAAAGCTACGGGATCCATCCCTTCGGACAGGTCGTCTATCAGAACGGGGACCTGCAGTCCCCCAACTATTTCTATATAGACAGCGCCTACATGAAGGTGCTGATCAACTACGGCCTGGTCTTCGCGATCATCCTGTTCGGTGTTTATGCGATGATCTCCGTCGCCGCCGTGAAAAACGGGGACACGGTACTCTGCATCTGGATGGTGTGTATCGCAGGCTACAGCCTGATGAACAATGTCCTGCTGGATCCCGAGCAGTGCTGCACCCTGTTTGCCTTCTGGCATGCACTGGAGGTGTGGAGGAGAAAAAAAACACCCGGGATCGTATCCGCCGGGACTTCGCCGGACAAGGAGCCGGGAGCCGGTTTTTATGAGGGGGCACCTGTCTCTTTTGCGGAAGCCGCAGAGGCTGAGAGGAGATCGTCCCTTTATGCGGAAACCGCCGGGGCTGTGAAGGATCCTGCCCTTGCGGGATGGAAAGCGCCCGCAGGGGAGGACCCCTCCGAAACGGCGAAAACTCCCGAAGAAGTGGAAGCTCCCGCAGCAGCGGGAGGGAAAAAAAGCGGGACGAAGCCGGACGGGCCCAGCGTGCGTGTGAACTTTGTCCTCAGCATGGCCTACCAGGTGCTGATCGTCATCCTGCCCATGATCACGGCCCCCTATGTGGCCCGTGTCCTGGGGGCGGATAAAAACGGGATCTACAGCTTCACGGCCTCCTACCAGACCTATTTTTCCATGTTCGCGGCACTGGGAACGGTCTCCTACGGGTCCCGCGAGATCGCCCGCAACCGCCGGGACAGGGCTCTGCGGTCAAAGCTCTTCTGGGAGATCGAGTTGATGACCGTCCTGACCTCGTCGGCCGCGATCCTTGCCTTTATCGTTTTTATTCTCTGCAGGGACCGCTATCAGATCTACTATATTCCGCAGATCATGGCGATCCTGGCGGTGATGTTCGACATCTCCTGGTTTTTCACAGGCATTGAAGAGTTCCGCTATATCGTGACGAAAAACGCCGCCTTCAAGCTTCTGGGCGCCGTCCTGATCTTTACGCTGGTCCACAGGCCGGAGGACCTGCTCTTATATATCGCGATCCTGTCCGCGACCACCATGGTGGGAAATATGTCCATGTGGATCCATATGCCGAAGTTTCTGGACCGGGTCGATCCGCGGACGCTTCGGATCCGCAGGCACCTGAAGGAAACGATGGTCTACTTTATCCCGTCGATCGCGACCTCTGTCTACACCGTACTGGACAAGACCCTGATCGGGGAGATCACGCGCAACGAGGCCGAGAACGGCTGCTATGACAAGGTCGTGCAGCTGATCAACATCATGAAGGCACTCACCTTTACGGCGCTCAACAGCGTCCTGGGAGCCAGGATCTCCTTCCTGTTTGCGGAGGAGAGATACGATGAGATCCGCCGGAGGATCGAGACGTCGATCAATTATATCCTGTTTATGGGGCTGGCGATCGGGTTTGGCCTGGCGGGGGTGGCACCCCGGTTTATACCCTGGTTTCTGGGGCCGGGCTATGAGCGCGCGGTCATGATGCTGATCCTGATGAGCCCGATCGTTGTCATCATCGGTGTCAGCAATTGTCTGGGATCGCAATATTATACGCCTGCCGGGAAGCGGGCCCAGAGTGCCCGGTTCATCATCGCGGGTTCCTGCGTCAACCTGGTCCTGAACCTCCTGCTGATCCCGAGGTACTGGGGCTACGGGGCGATCGCGGCTTCGATCGTCGCCGAGCTGACGATCACGGTACTCTATATCGTGTTCGCCGGGGACCTCTTCCATCCTTGTGTGCTCTTTCTGGACGGATGGAAAAAACTGATCGCCGCTGCCCTTATGTTTGCGGCGGTGCGGGGGATCGACCCGCTGTTTCACAGAAACTTTCCCGCGCTGGCCTGTGAAATCCTGCTGGGCGGGACGGTATATATCCTGGTTCTTTTTGTACTGCGGGACGGATTTATGACCGGCTTCTGCATGGATTTCGTGAGAGGGATCCTGCACAGGCGCCGGAAAGCACAATAGACCTGCTCGGATGCCGGAAAGCACAGCAGACCCTGTGCGGGCGGGTACAGCAGATCCTGCACAGACGCAGGAAAGCACAGCAGATGGATAGCAGACAGTAGACAGATAGTAGACGGAGCACAGTTTACGGACATGTGCCGCCTGTGATCAACGGCAGGAGAACAGCCGGGGCGGCACGCCACATCGATTCAGGCAAAAGCAGTCCTGAGGGGAGGTATACTTTGAGCAATATGAACTACACGAACCGTAATCATCCGGGCGCAAAGATGCGGGAAGTGAGCCTGCCCAGGCTCCTGCTCCTGACCCTGCGGCGCTGGCGCAGTATGCTGCTGGCCGGCCTGATCCTGGCGGTCCTTCTGGCAGGCGTGAAGGTCTTGCGCGAGTACCGGAACCGGAGCGTCTCGAATGTGGCGCACGAGGAGTACCTGGCGAATATGGCCGTCTATAATGCCTCTGTAGAGGCATATACCAACGCGATCGAGCGCTTTCAGACCAAGATCGATGCGAAGCAGCAGTATTTTAACGAGTCTCTGCTGATGCAGATCGATCCGCACAACGAAAGCGCCGCCATTGCCTCCTTTGTCGTCCGCACACCCGGCCTGGACAGGGCGGATGATTCCGACGCAGAGCCCGGACAGACACAGAACGCCGCTGTCATCAATGCCAGCAATGTCGTCCATGCCTACGTGGATTTTATCAACAGCGGGATCTCCTATGATGCGATCGCCTCGGAGCAGGGTGTGTCGGAGCAGAACATCCGCGAACTGGTCCTGATCACGAGCGATCAGTATCATTTCAGCAGTGTCTTCAAGGTGCAGGCCCGCAGCATGGATATGGACCTGTCCCGGAAGATCCTGGACCATATCATAGAGGAGATCGACAAAAACCGCGACGCTTTCCGGGGGACGCTGGGAGAATATGAGATCAGCGTGGTAAGCCGGAGTGAGGAGAACCAGGTCGACACCGTGCTCCTGCAGCAGCAGACAGACCTGCAGAATTCGATCGCCACCCTGCAGAAGAACCTCCAGACATCCCAGACCAGTCTCAAGGAGCTCATCAAACCCAGTGAGGCGACCGGCGCGTCCACGAAGACGATCATCAAGCACGGCATCAAATACGGCGTCGTCGGGATGGCCGGCGGCATCTTCCTGATGGTGCTCCTGTTCGCGATCCGGATCCTGATGAACGGCAGGATCCTGACGGATGATGAGATCAATGTGACCTACGGGCTCAGGAACCTCATGACCTTCCCGGCGGGTGCCGGCGGGAGAGAACCCTCCTCCGCGATCGACAGACTGGTGGAGAGACTGGTCAGCGATGCGCCGGATATGACCATCGCAGAGGCCAGTGATGTGCTGCTGGCCAGGGTGGAGAACCTCACCGCCGCCTCAGGCTGGTCCAATATTGTTCTGGCCGGAAGTCTCAGGGAATCGCTTCTGCGTTCCTTTGCGGAAATGCTGCAGAAGCGCGCCGGGGAGAGCGGCAGCGCTCTCACCTTTGCCGTCGCCTCCGAGCTCGACAGGAACGCTTCTTCGATCCGGCGCCTGCGCGATGCGGATGCCTGCATCCTGGTCGAGGAGATCGGGGAGACGGTTTACCGCGATGCCGCGGAGGAAGTGGAGCTTGTACAGGCGTCCGGCAAGCCGATCCTTGGAACCGTGTATCTTTAAATGTGCAGGAACTATATATGCACAGGAAATAAGAAGTGCATAATGCAAGACTATGACCAGTAAAAGAGAGACCCTGTTTCTCCTCCTGCTTTTTATGCTGCTGCTTAGCGGCATCTTAATGGCAGAATACATGTATGCGGGAGGCGCGGACCGGACTTCCGCCTCCGAAGGAAGCGGCGCGGCTTCTTCTGCTCGTGCGCAGGACACTGTTTCTTTGCAGGATCCTTCGGCTGCGGATACCGGAGCGGGAGCCGCAGCGGCTCTGCCGTTTACCCCAAAGGATGTGCTGTGGAAGGGCGGGATGCCGGCATGTGATGCCGCTTCCTGCACCGTCTACGTCCCTTGGGAGCTGCCGGACGAAGGCGCCCTTTCCGAAAAGAACACTGTGGAAAACAGGGACGAGGCTGCCGCGGAATTTCGAAGGACCATCCTGGAGGCGCTTGTCCCGGCTGCTCCCGGTGGCAGGATCGAGCTTTATGCGGACGATCTGCAGGAGGACCCTGCGGCTGCCGTGCAGGAGGGCCATGCCTTCCCCGCCCGGCTGGTGACTCCGGAGGGTACTTCGCAGTTTCAGATCGTCCTGACCGGACTTCCCGTCCTCTCTCTTCAAAAGACCGATGCGCAGGAGATCGCTTATAAAGAAAAACATGAGGGACTGATCCGCCTGCTGCCGCCTCTGTCTGCGGGCGCGGGAGACAGGGGAGCGGGAGCTGCTTCGGAACAGACTTTCCGGTGCAGCTTTCATGTGCGGGGCAATGTCTCCTCCACACTGGAGAAAAAGCCCTATAAGATCTCCCTCAAGGACACGGCAGGGGACCAGGAAAAAGTGACCTGGCTGGACCTGCGCCGCGATGACGACTGGATCCTGAATCCCCTCTATACGGACAGCACCAGGGTGCGGGAGATGACCGCTTATACACTCTGGGATGAGGCTTCCTTTTTTGCCGGGACGCCGATGCCGTCTTCCCGCATGCGCTACGTCGAGCTTTTTATCGACAATGCCTGGCAGGGGATCTACGGTCTGATGGAGCCTGTCGACAGAAAGCAGCTCGGCCTGTCGCCGGGAGACCTTCTGTACAAGATCGACCGGTGGAACCGGGAATACCCCTACCTGGATCTCTATGAGGGGGCGGAACGGGCGCAGGACCTGGAGATCTGCAATGACTACGGATTCCCCTGCGTGGAGCTCAGGTATCCGAAAAGCTGGGATCAGACTGCCACATGGAGACCGATGCAGGCCTTCCACGAGTTTTCCTTCCGGACGTATGACAGCGGTACGCTGGAAAATGCGCAGCTTGTTCCGGACATGGACAGTGTCCTTTCCCTGAGCCTGTTCTGTGCGATGACCCACGCCATGGACAACAACTGGAAAAACAGCTTTCTCATCGCATCGAAGCATATGCCCGGCGAAAAGAACGGGAATGGAAATAATGAAAATGGAAATAAAGAAAATGGGAATAACGGAGACGGAGATACTGCCGGAGACGGAGATCTGTATGAGTATGATCTGTACCGGACGATCTGGGATATGAATTATACCTTCGGGGATGTCTTTGTCTATGAACCGGAAAAACGGTATACGGCGTTTGACATGGATACGGCTTCCGCCTTTACGCCGTATGAGGACAGTACCTGCGATTTCGAGGCTTTTCTGAGGTCGGATGCCGGAACCGGGGAGGAGCTGCAGAAGGCACTTGGGAGGAAGTGGGCCGCATGGCGTGCGGGAGGCATCAGCGCTGACAGGATCATTTCCGTGGCAGAAGGGTATTTTGAAACACTCCGCCGGAGCGGAGCCCTGGCAAGGGAGATGAAGGGCTGGCCGCAGGACGAGGATGCGCAGAAGGCCATGGAGAAAATGGAAGTCTGGATCCGCAGCCGGTTTGATTTTCTCGACGGCCGGTTTTCCTTTCGGGAATGAATGATATTGGTTAAGTTGTATGAAAAAAGAAACAATTTTTCGGCATATGTAGTCAAAACATACAGGCAGGAAAACAAAATATGGATTATAATATGTAAGTATGCATTGAATGGCTATGTACCCTGCTTGTCTTCAATGCATTCTGAAATAGGAACTGACTGCATAGTGACTCCGCACTGTGGGGGTGTGTGGTGACGGGCCGGGGCGGGATGATGACGTTCTCCTGATTCGATCTTTATGCAGCGTTCATAGTACCATAAAAGGAAAGGGAGGAGCTAACTTATGTTTTTCAAATCCAGGCATTTGAACAGCATTAATGCCGGCCACCACAAACACACGGCCGGCTGTGCGACTGAGATCATGCCGGTTCCTGCTACTGTCAGGATCTCCATGTCGCAGAACATTGGTGCGCCCTGCAAGCCCCTGGTGAAGAAGGGGGACACGGTTCTGGTAGGCCAGAAGATCGGTGACACTGATGCTTTCCTGCACGTTCCGATTCATGCCAGCGTCTCCGGCAAGGTGACGGGCATCGAGACCGAGAGGAACGCAATGGGCGGCATGGACACGATGGTCGTTATCGAATCTGATGGACAGCAGGCCATGGATCCCGAGATCAAGCCGCCGGTCATCACGAACCACAAGGAATTCGTGGCAGCCGTCAAGGAAAGCGGACTGGTCGGTCTGGGCGGTGCGTCATTCCCGACTTGGCTGAAATTCGATCCCAAGAACAAGGACGGCGTCAAGACCCTGATCATCAACGGCGCAGAGTGCGAGCCTTTCATTACGTCCGACCATCGGACAATGCTGGAGGATGCTCAGAACGTGATCGACGGCGCACTTGCCGTCATGAAGTACCTTGAACTCGATGACTGCTATATCGGCATCGAGGACAACAAGCCGGATGCGATCGACAATTTCGACAACATGTTTGCGAAGCAGGGAATCAACAACATGTATACGTTCCCGCTCAAGGCCAGCTATCCCAAGGGCGCTGAGCGTGTCCTGATCTACGAGGTGCTCGGCAAGACCTGTGACGCAGGCGTTCTTCCTGCGGATCTGGGCTGCATCGTCTCCAACGTGACTTCGATCGCGTTCCTGGGGCAGTATCTCAAGGATGGTATCCCGCTTATCAGCAAGCGCATGACAGTCGACGGTGATGCGGTTGCCGAGCCGAAGAACATTGTGGCTCCGATCGGCACTGACATCCACGACGTCGTAGAGTTCTGCGGCGGTTACCGCAAGCCTCCGAAGAAGATCCTGATGGGCGGACCTATGATGGGCCGTGCGGTCTTCTCCGACAGACTGCCGATCGTCAAGAACAACAACGCGATCCTCGTGTTCTCCAAGGAACAGGCATGGATCCCCGAAGAAACAGCCTGCATCAACTGCGGCAGATGCCACCAGGCGTGTCCGTTCGAACTGCTGCCCACAGGCTTTGCAGATGCGTATGAAATGGGCGATGTGGAGCGGCTCAATGACCTGCAGGTCATGCAGTGCATGGAGTGCGGCAGCTGCTCGTTCGTCTGTCCCGCGCATCGTCCGCTGGCCTTTATGAACAAGCTGGGCAAAGCAATGGTAAGGGAGGCAAGCAGCAATGGCAAGTAATACAAAATATTATGATAATCTGACTGTATCCTCCTCGCCCCATCTGGTGACGAGCCTGGATACAACAAAGACAATGCTGTATGTCGTGGCAGCACTCTGCCCGGCGGCGATCATGAGTATCGTCTATTTCGGCATTCCCGCGGTCGTGATCATCGCGGTATGTATGGCTTCCTGTGCCTTCTTTGAGTGGGCATATGAGAAGATCCTGAACAAACCCGTTACCGTGCGCGACGGCAGTGCCCTGGTCACCGGCCTGATCCTGGCCCTGAACCTGCCTGCAAATCTCACGCACCTGAGCGAGATCGGCTATCCGATCTTTATGCCGATCCTGATCTGCATCATCGGCAGCTTCGTGGCGATCGTGATCGTCAAGCAGCTGTTCGGCGGCATGGGAAGGAACTTTGCGAATCCGGCGATCGTCGGTCGTATCACCCTGTTCCTCTCCTTCACGGCATGGATGTCCCTGTGGCCGCTGACCAACTTCCAGAAGGCAGGCGTTGACGCCGTGACCGGCGCGACTCCCCTCGGCTATCTGGCAGACGGCAGCCTGGAAGGTGCTCCTTCCCTGCTGAACATGTTCACCGGTAATATCGGCGGCGCCATGGGTGAGACCTGCGCCATCGCGATCCTGATCGGCGCGATCATCCTGATCGCCCTCAAGATCATCTCCCCGATCATCCCGGTCTGCTTCGTCTGCACCGTGTTCCTGTTCGCACTGATCTACTACGCAGTGACCGGCGGCGGCCCTGAAGGCCAGTCGGCTCTGTATATGGCCTGCTTCCATGTATGTGCCGGCGGTGTCATGTTCGGTGCGGTCTTCTGCGCGACGGACTATGTCACATCCCCCATCATGCCTATGGGCAAGGTGATGTTTGGTATCGGCTGTGGTCTTGTCACCATGATCATCCGTCTGTTCTGCTCTTATCCTGAAGGTGTTTCCTTCGCAATTCTGTTCATGAACATCGCGACTCCTCTTCTGGATTCCTTTGCGGAGGACAAGTTCTACGGTATTTCGAAGCGCAAGAAGGAAGCTGCAGCAGCGGAAGCAAAGAAAGCATAAGGAGGGTGTGAAATGGAAAAGAAACAGAGTTTTGCAGCACCCATCATAGTGCTGAGCTGTATCTGTCTTGTTGTTTCGATCGCTCTGGCTTTGACATTTAAGGTTGCAGACCCGATCATTCAGGCCAATGCCGAGGCTTCCGCAGTCGCTGCCAGACAGCAGCTGCTGCCCGCGGCGGACAGCTTCACTGCCGCAGAAGGTGTGGAGCTTGCCGGATCCGAGGATGGCAAGGCACAGGTGCAGGAAATCTATACCGCTGATAATGGCGCCGGCTGCGTCATGACAGTGGAGACAAAGTCCTTCGGCGGCTCTCTGACCATGATGGTCGGTCTGGATGCCGACGGAGCGATCACAGGCGTCACTGTCACAGAGCACGCGGATACTCCCGGTGTCGGTACCAAGGATATGGAACCTGATTATCTGGCACAGTACACCGGCATGAATGCCCTCTCCAGTGCAGGAAACATCAAGAAAGAGGCTGCCCCGTTCGTTTACATTTCCGGCGCTTCCGTTTCCGGCCAGGCGATCCACTCCGGCGTAGCAGCGGCACTTGCCCAGTATGCGGCGATAGGAGGTGCACAGTAATGGAAAACAAGAGTAAACTTTCGATCCTGACCAACGGACTGATCAAAGAGAATCCGGTTCTCGTTCTGGTTCTCGGCACCTGCCCGACGCTTGCGACTTCCACTTCCGTCATCAACGGCTTTGGTATGGGCGTCTCCGCAACGGCGGTTCTGATCTGCTCCAACATCGTTATCGCGCTTCTGCGCAAGATCATTCCTGACAATGTCCGTATCCCCTGCTTTATCACGGTCATCGCAGGTTTCGTCACGATTGTGCAGCTGGTGGTCAAGGCTTTCGCACCTGCCCTGGATAAATCCCTGGGTCTGTACCTGCCTCTGATCGTCGTTAACTGCATCATCCTGGGCCGTGCGGAAATGTTCGCCAGCAAGAACGGCATCATTGATTCCGCGCTCGACGGCATCGGCATGGGCATCGGCTTCACACTTACACTGGTCGTCATGGGTTCCCTGCGTGAGCTCATCGGCGCCGGCACCTGGTGCGGCGTTCCGATCCTCTCCCGCATTATGCCCGGCATGAGCATCATGACCCTCGTTCCCGGCGGTTTCTTCGTCTACGCGCTCGTCATGGCTTTTGTCCACTACATCACGACCGACAAGAGCACCATCCGCGAAGGCTTCGGCTGCAGCGACTGCGCGATGCAGGATGACTGTGTCGACGGCAGCGGATGCGCAAAAGGGGAGGTGGCTTAATCTATGGCTAAATATGTGATCATCATCATCAGCATGGTGCTGGTAAACAACTATCCCCTGGCGCAGTTCCTGGGCATCTGCCCTTTCCTGGGTGTTTCCAAGGATAAGGAAAGCGCAACGGGCATGGGCATCGCCGTCACCTTCGTCATGGTCCTGGCGACTGCCGTCACATGGCCGATCCAGAACCTGCTGCTTGACAGATTCGGAATCGGATATCTGCAGACCGTCGTGTTCATCCTGGTCATCGCCGCTCTCGTGCAGCTGATCGAGATGTTCATGAAGAAGAACATGGTCGGACTGTACAAGTCCCTCGGTGTCTTCCTTCCCCTGATCACGACCAACTGCGCCGTCCTCGGTGTCTGCATCAGCAACATCGACAGCGGTTACAACTATCTCCAGTCTCTCTTCAACGCATTCGGCGCCGGCATCGGCTTCCTGTTTGCGATGATCCTCATGGCTGGTGTCCGAAGCAAACTCGTTGACCAGAGCCGTATGCCCAAGTCCTGGCAGGGCGTTCCGATCGTCCTGCTGACAGCAGCCATCATGGCGCTGAGCTTCATGGGATTCGGCGGAATGTTCTCGTAAGGAAGGAGGTCAACAGATGAATCAGATCATTATTCCGGTCGTACTCGTCGTTGTAGTCGGCCTGATCGCTTCCATTATCCTTGCATATGCTTCAAAAGTCTTCTACATTCAGGAGGATCCCAGATTTGTCCTGATGCGTGCAGAGCTTCCCGGCGCTAACTGCGGCGGCTGCGGCTACGCAGGCTGTGACGATTACGCACATGCTCTCGTGGAAGATCCCGACGGTGTTCCGATCACCAAGTGTGCTGTCGGCGGCCCCGCCTGTGCGGAAAAGCTCGCTGAGATCCTCGGCAAGAGCGCTGACGGCATGGAGAAGCAGGTTGCCTTTGTCATGTGCAACGGTACGACCAACAATGCCAAGCAGCTCTTCGATTACGAAGATATCAAGACCTGTAAGGCTGCCAAGCAGCTCTACGGCGGCAGCAAGGCCTGCCCTAACGGCTGCCTTGGACTGGGCGACTGCGAAGCTGCATGTACATTTGATGCGATCCATGTGATCAAGGGCGTCGCTGTCGTTAACCGCGACAAGTGCACGAGCTGCAGCGCCTGCATCAAGGCCTGCCCGAACAGCCTGATCAAGCTGGTTCCCGAGAAGTCCAAGATCTCCGTGCGCTGCCACAACACCCAGAAGGGCGCGGATGCCCGCAAGGGCTGCACAGTCGCCTGCATCGGCTGCGGTATGTGCCAGAGAACCTGTAAGTTCGACGCGATCCACGTCGAAAACAACCTGGCTTCTATCGATCCCGCCAAGTGCAAACAGTGCGGCATGTGCGTGGTGAAGTGTCCGACCGGCGCGATCCAGGATCTTCTGCACTCTGTGGAGCAGCTTGAGAAGGTCAAGAATACCCTTGCTGCAATGGAAGCAAAGGAAGCAGAGAAGAAGAAACAGGCTGCCCTCGCTGCAGCTGCTGCCAAGAAGGAAGCAGAAGCAAAGGCCTGATCTGCGAAGCGGTTTCGTCTGTGCAGGGAGGTCAACTCCTGATACAGAAAAAGCTGAAAATGAAAGAAGACCCGTCTGTGTATTGAAACGCAGACGGGTCTTTTATACTGAGAGTTTTTGACAATGACTTTTTTAAACACGGACCGTTTTTAAACACGGACCGTTTTTAAACACGGACCGTTTTTTTAACACGTACCGTTTTTCAGCCTCGGAAAAGCTGACCTGGAAGGCGGTCCAGCAGGATATATGCTCCGATCCCGACGATGATCCCGGCGATGATCCCGGAAAGGATCAAAACGGGCATGTAATGGATGAGCTGCAGACCGGAGACAGCGAACATGGCGACCATGAGCTGGCCGAGATTGTGGAAGACGCCTCCTGCCATACTCACGCCGATCACGGAAAACAGGTCCGATTTTTTACAGGCCCACATGACGAGAAAGCTGACAATGCATCCGGCAAGGGAGTATAGCATTGCGAAGGCCCCTGTAAAAAGGAGACCGGCCAGTACGACGCGGATCAGGTTCACTCCGGCAGCATAGCGGGCGTCAAGCCGGTACAGAACGATGAGGGGTACGAGATTTGCGAGCCCCAGCTTGATCCCCGGTATGCCGGCATTGAAGGGAACCAGCACCTCCACATAGGTGAAGATCAGTGCCAGAGCAGCTAAAAGGCCCGTCAGCGCGACACGGCGCGCGGCAGAAGCCGGTTTATTTGACGACGGCGTCGATGCCTTCATCGTCTTCACCTCCCTTCTGCGGTCCCAGGATCTCCACGACGACACGGTTCGGCAGGCAGACGATCGTCTCCCCGGTGCGGCTGATGACTCCCGTATCTACGCAGACCTGATTGTGACAGGTCGCAGATTCCATATGGACGGTATGATTTTCTATGGCTATGATATTGGTGTTTCCCGCCTGCGTAACCGTGATCTCGGCATCTTTATCCAGCGGATAGATCCCGAATTCCTCTCCCCGGCATGTGATCCTCACCCGCCTGGCCTCTGAAGGGGGATGTATGAGCGGAGAGGCAGCCACCAGCGCCGCGCAGGCCAGAAACAGAAAGAGGAGAACGAAGTCCCCCCTTCGAAGGATTTTAAAAAGATTCATATTTTATGCAACCATTGTGATATTAGCTTTGTGTAACTAAAGCATTATAGCACAGGATGCAGATCTGTCCAATTCCGGTCTTTATATAATTCAGACCTTATGAAATACAGCCTCTATTATTTTCGTTACCCATACTTGTTCGAGGTATGACTATCTACATATGTGTAGCCTGTCGCAGGAAGTCTGTCCTTACAGGAGTTTGTACCTTCCTGTTGTTAACATAATAACGTATGATAAAAATCGTAAAAAAGATTATAAAAAAGTCTTGCATTACAGGGGAATGTCATATATAATAGCATTCGTTGACGGCGATAAGCCAGTCGGATGGAACCGTAGCTCAGCTGGGATGAGCGTCCGCTTGACGTGCGGGAGGTCATGGGTTCGAGCCCCGTCGGTTCCACTATCTGTCAGACCATAAAGCTGCTTTGTGGTGGCAGAGTTACAATTTCATTTGTGCGCAGGAGTGGCGGAATGGCAGACGCGCAGGCTTCAGGTGCCTGTTATGGCAACATAGTGTGGGTTCAAGTCCCATCTCCTGCATCTTCCTTTTGGAAGTGCATGCGGAAGTGTCGGAATTGGCAGACGAGCAAGACTAAGGATCTTGTGCTGGTTACAGCGTGTGGGTTCAAGTCCCATCTTCCGCACGAAAAAGGGAATCTGAGGATTCCTTTTTTTGTATCATCTGTGAGATACAGAGGCATACAGAACAGGGAACGGTAGCTCAGCCGGGATGAGCGTTCGCCTCACACGCGAGAGGTCACGGGTTCGATCCCCGTCCGTTCCACTTAAACAGTCTCAGCATACGAAGGTATGCTGATTTTTTTTATGAAAAATTAATCTTTTCCGTCTTCCGGGGAAAAAGGAAACGGAAGTCTGATACAGAATACAGAATAATAGGGACACACAGCAAGCTTTGCAGCACAGCAGGAGGCTTTCATGACGATTCGTGAGGAGCTTGAACAGAGGGAACGTGAGATCCTTGCGCCCTGGGCAAGCCTGTCGGCAGAGAGCAGGGGGAGAGAAAGGGACGAGATCCCCTGTGATATCCGTCCGGCTTTCCAGAGGGACAGGGACAGGATCCTGCACAGCAAGTCTTTTCGGAGACTGAAGGACAAGACACAGGTTTTTCTGGCTCCCTTCGGAGATCACTACAGGACCAGGATGACACATACGCTGGAGGTATCGCAGAATGCGAGGACCATTGCGAAAGCCCTGCGCCTGAATGAAGATCTGGTCGAAGCGATCGCGCTGGGCCATGATCTGGGACATACACCCTTTGGACACGCAGGAGAGCGGGCCCTGGACCGGGTGTGTCCGCTTGGATTTTCCCACAATGTCCAGAGTCTGCGGCTCGTGGATGTGCTGGAGCGGGACGGAAAGGGGCTGAACCTGTCCTGGGAGGTCCGGGACGGGATCCTGAATCACCAGACAAGTGGGTCTCCGTCCACGCTGGAGGGCCGGATCGTCCGCCTGTCGGACAAGATCGCCTATTTCCACCACGATATGGATGATGCGATGCGGGCCGGGATCCTGACCGAAGAGGACGTCCCGGAGGAGATCACCTCCGTCGTCGGGAAGACGACCGGAGAACGCCTGGACCATTTTATTCACGACCTGATCCGGACCAGCCAGGGAAAGCCCGTGATCGCCATGTCGCCGCCTGTCGCACAGGCAATGAAGGATATGCGCGCTTTCATGCACAGAAGGGTCTACGCGGATCCGGTCGCAAAGGCGGAGGAACACAAGGCGGAGAGGGTCGTTGAAGTACTTTACGGGTACTATCTGGAGCATACAGAGGACCTGCCTGCTTTTCTGCGGGAAATGGTGGTGGACGACACATCGAAGCACCGCGAGGTATGTGATTATATCAGCGCCATGTCGGACCGCTTTGCGATCGCAAAATACGAGGAGCTTTTCATCCCGAAGTCCTGGTCTGTGCTGTGAAAACCCGGTCGAAAAACCTGCAGCTGCCGCCGGTCTTTTTGTTGGGCATCTGTAGTATTTTCACAATAAAATTGTAAAATAATCTTCATTTTTATGAAAACCATCTAAAGGATTTTCCTTTTTTGAACAGAATAATATAAATGCGCAGTTTTTTCATGACAGGAGGATGACTGTAGGGATGTATTATCCACAGGAAGTACTGGACCAGGTCCTTGCAAATACGGATATTGTGGATGTGATCTCTTCTCATGTGCATCTGCAGAAAAAGGGGAAGGACTATGTCGGTCTGTGCCCCTTTCACAATGAAAAGACTCCCTCTTTTTATGTTGTCCCTTCCAAGAACATGTATTACTGCTTCGGGTGCGGGGCGGCCGGTTCTGCGATCACCTTCCTGATGAAATACAACAACAGTCCTTTTCAGGAGGTCCTGCAGGACCTGGCGGACAGGGCGAAGATCACCCTCCCGGCTCCGAACAGGAGCGAGGAGAGCAAAAAAAGGGAGCGGCACAGACAGGACCTGCTCGCGATCAACAAAGAGGCGGCTGTGTACTATTACCGTCTGCTGCGGACAAAAAAGGGGGCCAGAGGCATGCGGTATTTTACGGAGCGTGCCCTCACACCGGAGACGATGAAGCAGTTCGGCCTGGGGTTTGCAGACGGGGCGCGCAGTGATCTGACGGCATGGCTGCGGGGAAAGGGATATACGGACGAGATGATCCTGGAATCCGATCTGGCCGTTTTCAACGAAAAGCAGGGACTCCATGACCGGTTCTGGAACCGTGTCATTTTTCCGATCCAGGATGTGCGGGGAAGGGTCATCGGCTTCGGAGGCCGGGTACTGGGGGATACGAAACCCAAGTACCTGAATTCCTCGGATACGATGATCTTCGATAAAGGAAGGAATCTATATGCCCTGAACCTTGCGCGGCGCAGCAGAAAGGAATATCTGATCCTGTGCGAGGGGTATATGGATGTGATCGCCATGCACCAGGCGGGATTTACGGAGGCCGTCGCCTCCCTCGGGACATCCTTTACGGCCGGCCAGGCATCGCTCCTGAAGCGCTATGCGAAAAAGATCCTCCTCGCCTATGACAGTGACGGTGCGGGTGTCCGGGCGGCGCTGCGTAATATCGGGATCCTCCGGAAGGCGGGGATGGACACTGCAGTGATCGACCTGCGGCCGCACAAGGATCCGGATGAGTTTATCAAGGCCGAGGGGCGGGAGGCCTTTCAGGCCAGGATCGACAATGCGGAGAACAGCTTTTTTTATGAACTGCGGATCCTGTCCGATTCCTACCGGATGGATGACCCCGCGAGCCGGACCGCATTCCACCGCGAGATCGCAAAAAAGCTCTGCACCTTCTCCGATGAGATCGAGCGCGAGAACTATATTGCCGCGGCAGCGGAAAAATATTTCATCCGGACAGACGCCCTCCGCAGACTGGTCGCCCAGTACGGGACTGTGGCCGGAACAGAGGAAATGACCGGCCTGTCACGGGAGTCTGCAGGGGAGAGGGATGCGGTCATCCTGGAACCTGTCACTGGGAATACAGCCCGGGGCATGACACCGGCCGCCGGTCCATCCTCCGCCGGAACGGGCAGGACAGAGGCGGGCGGTCTGCCGGCAACCGGAGCGGGGAGGCCGGAGGCAGGCGTCCGGACGCAGGCAGCCGTTACAAACCGCGGCAGGCCCCGCATACCAAAGGCGACACAGGCGCTCTGGAAAAAACAGAGACTCTTGCTGACCTGGATCACGGATCAGCCGTCTATCTTCGGGCAGGTGAGTGCCTATCTGGGACCGGAGGACTTCGACGGGCCTCTTTTCAGGGAGACGGCTGCCCGTCTATGGGACCGGATGCAGGCGGGAGCCGGCACGGCAGGTGAGCTTTCCGCGGCGGCGGGAATCATTTCCTCCTTTGAGACCCGGGAGCAGCAGGAGGCGGTCGCGGAGATGTTCAATGCCCACATGGCCGGGATCGAGACGGAGGCGGACAGAGAAAAAACACTGCGGGAACTTGTCTATTCCATCCGGGAGGCATCGTTGGCAAGAAGATCGGGCCCCGTTACGGAGGGGGGAGGCCCCGCCATGTCCATACAGGAGTTTTTAAAGACGAAGCAGCTGCTGCAGACACTGCGGACGGCACACTTCAAGGTATAAATCGCTGCAGGGTATAAATACAGTAACCGGCAGTCCGTTTAACGGATCGTCAGCGCACAGACCGGTTAACGGAAGTATAAATACAGACAGACGCGGAAGATATTTTAAACAGGGAGGGCAGGCCGGATGATCCGGCCTGTCAACAGGGATCAAAACCGGAGGAAACGAGAGTACATGAGCATGCAGCAGTTCGATGAAAAGGCCAGAGAGGATTTCAAGAAGAAACTCGATGATCTGATCGAAAAAGGCAAAAACAAGAAAAATGTCCTGGAATACCAGGAGATCACAGAGACGTTTCAGGACCTGAAGCTGGACGAGGAGCAGTACGATCTCATCATGCAGATCCTGGAGAAAAACGACATAGACGTTCTCCGGGTCCAGGAGGAAGAGGTGCCCGAGCGGGAACTCGAAAGTATCGAAGAGGAGAATATTGAAGAGCCCGATATCGAAAATATCGACCTGACAGTTCCTGACAGCGTCAATATTGAGGATCCGGTGCGCATGTACCTCAAGGAGATCGGCAAGGTGCCGCTCCTGACGGCGGAAGAGGAGATCGAACTCGCGCAGCGCATGGAGGCAGGCGATGAAGAAGCCAAAAAAAGGCTGGCGGAGGCCAACCTCCGTCTGGTCGTCAGCATCGCGAAGCGCTACGTCGGCAGAGGCATGCTTTTCCTCGACCTCATCCAGGAGGGCAACCTTGGTCTGATCAAAGCCGTAGAGAAATTTGATTACCGCAAGGGCTTTAAATTTTCCACCTATGCGACCTGGTGGATCCGGCAGGCCATCACCAGGGCGATCGCCGACCAGGCGCGCACGATCCGTATCCCGGTCCACATGGTCGAGACGATCAACAAGCTCGTCCGCGTGAGCAGACAGCTTCTGCAGGAGCTGGGCCGCGAACCCACTCCGGAGGAGATCGCCGCCAAAATGGATATCCCCGTGGAGCGCGTGCGTGAGATCATCAAGATCTCCCAGGAGCCTGTGTCCCTCGAGACACCGATCGGCGAGGAGGAGGACAGCCACCTCGGGGATTTCATCCAGGACGACAACGTCCCTGTCCCGGCGGATGCCGCAGCCTTCACCCTGCTCAAGGAGCAGCTGCAGGAGGTCCTCGGCACCCTGACGGAACGCGAACAGAAGGTGCTCCGCCTCCGTTTCGGACTGGACGACGGGAGGGCGAGGACGCTGGAAGAGGTAGGCAAGGAATTCAATGTCACGCGTGAGCGTATCCGCCAGATCGAGGCGAAGGCGCTCCGCAAGCTCCGCCATCCTTCCAGAAGCCGCAAACTGAAGGATTATCTGGATTAAGATGGCAGACAATACGACAGGGTACAGAACGAGGCCGGTCAGCCTCTCCGGGCGCCTGCAGGCGATCTCTGCACTCGCGGGCACAGGGAACACAGTCTGTGACGTGGGCTGCGACCACGCCCATATCCCGATCCGTCTTCTGCAGGAAAAGCGTTTCTCGCGGGCGATCGGCATGGATGTGATCGCCGGCCCCCTCGGAAAGGCTGCCGGCAACCTCCGCCTGTACGGCATGGAGCAGCTGGTGGAGCTGCGGCTCTCTGACGGGCTGGATGCTTTCCGTCCGGGAGAGGCGGACACCCTGATCATTGCCGGAATGGGCGGTTCCATGATCCGGGAGATCCTGCTGCGGGAACCGGAAAAAACAAAATCCTTTTACGCCCTGGTCCTGGGTCCGCAGTCGGATCCGGATAAAGTGCGCAGCTGTCTCCGGACGCTGGGATTTACGATCGAGGAGGAGCGTTTCCTCTTCGAAGACGGGAAATACTACCCGATCCTGCGGGCGGTCAAAAGCACCCCGCAGAGCCCGGTGCGGTCCGCGGAAGATCCTGTCCGGCAGGCCGCAGAGGACCTGTTCGGGCCTGTCCTGCTGCGCCGGCGGGACCCGGTCCTGCATGAATACCTGATCCGTCAGACCGCAGTACTGGAAAAGATCCTGCGTTCCGTCAGAGGGGCCGTTCTGCAGACTGCGCCGCAGAAAAAAGAAGAAAAAAAAGACCTGCACAGGGTCCATCTGGAGAGACAGACGCAGATCGAGAGGGATCTTGAGATCTTTCGCGCCGCGCTGGCTGTGTATAGTACTTCGTCTGCGGCGGATGCATACGGCACGTTTTCCGCGGAAACCGGGGCCACGCCATGAAGAGCGATGAGACCGGGAAGGCGGCCGGTTCCTGACAGGAAAAGCAGCAATGCCAAAAGAGCAGGTCGATCCATGTCCCGGTAAAAAGCCGGGGCAGAAAAGACGCAGAAAGAGGGAAGAGCATGAGACTGGAGAAGGTCATCGAACAGCTGGAACATGACTGCCCGGCACAGTTTGCGGTCTCCTGGGATAATTCCGGACTGCAGACAGGACGGTACGGGCAGGATGTGTTGACGGTATGCCTGGCAGTGGATGCCTCCACACCGGTGATCGCCTATGCCGTGCAGGAAGGGGCGGACCTGCTGATCACCCACCATCCCCTCCTTTTTTCGGGGATTAAGCAGATCCATGACCGGGATCATGTCGGCCGCAGGATCATAGACCTGATCCGCAATGATATCTCCTGTTACGCCATGCACACCAATTTTGACGTCATGGGCATGGCGGATGCCGCCGCCGACCTGCTTCGGCTCACGGACCGGGAAGTGCTGGAAGTGACTTATGAGGATGATGTCTCCAAGGAAGGGATCGGCAGGATCGGGAAGCTTCCGGAGCACATGAAACTGGAGGACTTCGCCGCCTTTGTCAAAAGGGCCTTTTCTCTGGACCAGGTCCAGGTCTACGGAGACCTGTCGGATACCGTCGTCACCTGTGCCGTCCTGCCCGGCTCCGGAAAAGAGGAGATCGACCTCGCCTGCGCAGCGGGCGCGGACGTATATGTGACCGGAGATGTGAACCATCATGCAGGGCTGGATGCAGTGGAAAAGGGCATTGCGGTGATCGATGCCGGCCACTACGGGGTCGAAAAGCTTTTCGTGCCCTACATGACGGATTATCTGCGACGGAAGCTTCCTGCGCTTGAGGTGATCGCCGCACCGGAGGCGGCACCCTGCAGGGTTTTATAAAGGAGAGAACTGCAGCTACCATCGTGTTGCAGAGCAGAGTATCATTTCAGAAAAGAGTTGCAGCTGCCGATAGAGTACAGCAGCAGATTATGGAGGAAACAGGATGCCTACAGTCATGATCAACGGGGCGATCCGTCAGTATGATAAGGGGACGACTTTCGAAGCGATCGTCAGAGAATACCAGCCCAAGTACAATTATTCCATTGCGCTGGTCTATCACAACGGAAAGATGCGGGAGCTGTCGAAACGTCTCGAAAGGGATGGCGCGCTGTCATTCATCACGACCGCTGACAAGCCGGGACACAACGCCTATGTGCGTACAGCACAGATGATGCTGGTCAAGGCGGCCTCCGAGATTCTGGCGGACGCGGGCGACGCAGGCCGCAACACACATATCAAGATCGAGTTTTTCCTCGGAAACGCCTGCTTCTGCAGCATGCTGGGCGGACTTCGTGCCACCCCTGATTTCGCTGCCAGGATCGAGGAGCGGATGCGCCTTTATGTGGAAAAAAACATTCCCATTATCAAAAAGACCTATCCGATCGACGATGCGATCGAGCTCTTCCGCAGGCAGGGCATGAAGGATAAGGAGAAGCTCTTTCACTATCGCCGCAGTTCCACGGTCAATGTCTACCGGATGGAGGGATATTCCGATTATTTTTACGGATATATGCTCCCTTCCACAGGCTATGTGCGTCTGTTCAAGGTGATGGCCTACGAGGGCGGGCTCCTGCTGGTACTTCCGACTATGGAAAACCCGACGGAACTCGAGGAGTTTGTGGAGCAGCCGAATTTATTTGACCAGCTTATGCTCTCGACACAGTGGGGAGACCTGGTCAATATCAGCACTGTCGGCGATCTGAATGAACAGATCTGCAACGGCAGCATCAGTGACATGATCCTGGTCCAGGAGGCGCTCCAGGAGCGGCGGATCGCAAAGACCGCGCAGGAGATCTATGACCGGGGCACAGTCCGGTTCGTCCTGGTCGCGGGACCCAGCTCCTCCGGCAAGACGACGTTTTCCCACCGCCTTGCGATCCAGCTCAAGTCCTTTGGCCTGCGGCCCCATATCATCAGCATGGACGACTACTTCGTCGACCGGGACCGCACGCCTGTCGACATCGACGGGAATTTCAATTTTGATGTACTGGAGGCGCTCGACCTGGAGCTCTTCAATGACGACATGGTGGACCTGCTCAACGGCGAGACCATCGAGATGCCGCGCTTTGACTTCAAGAGCGGCAGACGCGTCTACAAGGGTGACTTCCTGAAATTTGAAGAGTCGGACATCCTGGTGATCGAAGGGATCCACGGGCTCAACCCCCGCGTGACCGAGAAGCTTCCGGAGGAAAACAAGTTCAAGATCTACATCAGCGCCATGACCAGCCTGAACATCGATGAACACAACCGTATTCCGTCCACCGATACCAGGCTCCTGCGTCGGATGGTGCGGGATGCCAGGACCCGGTCCTACACTGCCCAGGATACCCTGCGCAGCTGGCCGAAGGTCCGGGAAGGCGAAGAGAGGAATATCTTCCCCTTCCAGGAGACTGCCGACGCGGTTTTCAATTCCGTCCTGATCTACGAGCTGGCCATCCTCAAGCAGTTTGCGGAACCGCTCCTTCTGGGCGTGCGGCCCAATGAACCGGAGTACTATGAGGCCAAGCGGCTCATCAAATTCCTCGATTACTTCGTGGGGATCGACGCTACGCCCGTACCCGGCAATTCCATCTGCAGGGAGTTTGTGGGCGGGGGGATCTTCCCGGTGTGATAAGGGAGGGGTTACATGTTCACGCCCTCGACAGGACGTGAACAGTAATACGAGGAGCCGGCATAGATTCCGGCAGTTTCCGTCTGCCATTGACAAAAAAGAAAAACGAGACTAACATTTCACACGATAAGCAGGGCGGGTGATCGCGGTCCGGAGCATTCCGGACTGAGGAAAGTCCGGGCTTCACAGGGCAGGATGCCGGATAACGTCCGGTGGAGGTGACTCCCAGGCCAGTGCAACAGAAATATACCGCCAGCGGCGCACGCAGGTGTGCCGCGGGTAAGGGTGAAAAGGCAGTGTAAGAGACTACCGTCTTCATGGTAACATGGAGAGCCATGTAAACCCCATCCGAAGCAAGACCGAAACGAGGACCATGGGCTTGCCCGGCCCGTTCTCAGGTGGGTCGCTGGAGGCTGTCGGTAACGGCAGTCCAAGATAGATGATCATCCAAGACAGAACCCGGCTTACAGCCCTGCTTATTTTTTGAGAACATGTGCCAGGGGGACAGCCCCCTGGTATAACTGTATACAGAGGAGGAAAAGACTAATGACGAAAATAGATATCGTGTCCGGCTTCCTGGGCGCGGGCAAGACTACGCTGATCAAAAAGCTTCTAAAAGAGGCGCTCGCCGGAACCAAAGTCGTTCTCATCGAAAATGAATTCGGACAGATCGGCATCGACGGCGGATTTTTGAAGGAATCCGGCATCGAGATCCGTGAGATGAACGCGGGCTGCATCTGCTGCTCCCTGGTGGGTGATTTCGGCACTTCCCTCAGAGAGGTCATGGAAGCCTATGCCCCCGAGCGTATCCTGATCGAGCCCTCCGGCGTCGGAAAGCTTTCGGATGTCATGCGTGCCATCAACGACGCGTCCGAGCACACGCAGATGCACCTCAACAGTGCGGTTGCAGTCGTGGATGCCTCCAAGTGCAAGGTATACCTCAAGAATTTCGGTGAGTTTTTCAATAACCAGATCGCTTACGCAGGGACGATCATCCTCACCAGGACGGACAAGGTCAGCCAGGAGAAGATCGAGGAGTGTATAGAACTGCTGCGCGCCTACAACAAGGATGCGACCATCATCACGACCCCCATCGCCAGCCTGGACGGAAAGATGATCCTGGATACGATCGAGGGTACGGCTGATCTGCAGAAGCAGATGCTGGAGGAAGTCCTCGCCGCGGACTACGATGATGACGAAGACGAGGAGGAGCACGAGCACCACCATCACCATGACCACGATGACGACGAGGAGCACGGGCACCACCATCACCATGACCACGATGACGACG
>JAFWDM010000041.1 GCA_017513005.1 Lachnospiraceae bacterium | reverse complement strand
TGTCTGCCGTCACGCTGTTCAGTACATGGGCGGCTATGGCTACTGCCGTGAGTACGGCGTAGAGCGCAAGCTCCGCGACGTCAAGATCACTGAGATCTACGAGGGCACATCCGAAGTCCAGAAGATGGTTATGTCCGGCAACATGCTTCGCTAATCACAGCCGCATGATCCGCTGACCATCCATCACCGGTACTGACATGTTATCAGAGAGTCCGGTCTGAATGATATCGGAAACAAAGCGACCCCCGCATCTGCACAGAATGCAGATGCGGGGGTCTTTTTATGTTTTGTGTATCTGCTCAGCACCCCGCAGCGCCTCTGTCAGCCAGGGATTAGGTGCATAGCCCCCCCATATTGCCGGTGCATAGCACCTGCAATATGGGGGGGCTGAATAGTTACTGTTTTGTGCGGTCAGGCTGTATGCGCCCTGCCGCTGCGCCGCTCCTCCACCATCGCTTCAAACTCCCTGAGCTTGCGGATCTCAGCATCTGTCAGATCCTTCGGAACCTGTACCTGTACGGTGACATACAGGTCCCCGGGCTCCGCGGTGGACTTTTCCGGTCGGATCCCCTTTCCGCGGATCCGGATCTTTCTGCCCGCATCCGTGCCGCACGGTACCTTGCAGAGGATCCTCCTGCCATCCGGCATCTGCACCTCCGCCTCGCCGCCCAGGACTGCCGTCGTAAACGGCACACTGACCCTTGTATAGATGTCCATCCCCTTGCGGGTATAGTCTTTGCTCTCTTCCACCGTCACTTTCAGCAGAAGATCGCCTTTCCTGGATCCATCCGCCGAACTGTGTCCTTTCCCGCGCAGACGCACAGACTTCCCGTCACCGATCCCTGCCGGGATGTGGACGCGCAGCGTCTGTACACCGCTCCCGTCCTCCTTCTGCAGGCGGACACTGCGGTCGCATCCCAGGACGGACTCCACAAAAGAGATCCTGACCGGGATCTCCGCGTCCAGGTTCTGCGCCTGCTCCCGGCTCGCGCCGGACGCCGCACCTCCAAAGCCGGACCGGTAAAACCGGCTCTGTCCTGCGCCGCCGGCGCCTGAAAAACCGCCGCTTCCGCTGAAGCCGCTAAATCCTCCGCCGCTTCCAAATCCACTGCCGGCGCCTCTATAGTTCCCGCCGGCACTGCCGAATCCGCCTCCGGCGCCGCCCTGGTTCCGGAAAAGCTGCTCGAACAGGTCACTGTAGTCGCCGCCGTCTCCGCCTTCGAAGTGGAAACTCGTAAAGCCTCCGGGCCCGCCAAAACCGCCTGCCCTGCCGAAGCCTCCGAATCTGCCTGTGCCCCTGCCGAAACCTGCTTTCTCCGCCTCGTGCATCCGCTTTGCGTACTCCTTCGGATCCATGCCGCTCTCAAAGGCCGCATATCCGAATTCGTCGTAGATCTTTCTCTTCTCTTCATCCCCCAGGATCGAATTCGCCTCGGAAATATCCTTGAACTTTTTTTCCGCCTCGCTGTTGCCCGCGTTGGAATCAGGATGATATTTTTTTGCCAGTTTTCTGTATGCCTTTTTGATCTGCCCCGCGTCCGCATCCCGCTTCACGCCCAGGATCGCGTACAGGTCTTTTTCCTTCGGTTTTGCATAAGCCGCCATCTCTCACACCTCCCTTCCGTTTCACGAAAAAGGTGTCGCTCCATCTCCTTGTATTGACTCGCTCCGCCTGGTCCGTGACCGGACATCAGACTATTTTTATCATATCTGTTATATAAAATATATAACACAAAGGAGACAAACCGTCAAGGCATTTCTCTTCCTGTTCCCCTGTTCCTTCTCCCCGCAGCAGGTTTTGCTGCAGATGTCTGCCGCACTGTTGTCTGTCAGGAATGCATGCCGGGTCTCCACACCATGCAGCTGGTTTTGCAGCAGGTTTTACTGCAGATGCCGTCTCACTGTTGTCTGTCAGGGAAGCATACCGGGTCTTCCGCAGCTTCCTCCAGCAGATCCCGCTCCTCTTCCGTCAGCGCATGGGCCGCAAACAGGTCGGGGCGCATTTTTTTTGTCCACAGAAGGGACTGCTGCAGGCGCCACCTGCGGATGCGGGCATGGTCGCCGGACCGCAGGACCTCCGGGACAGCTTCGCCTCTATAGACGGCGGGCTGCGTGTACTGCGGGTACTCCAGCAGCCCGTTCTCAAAGGATTCCTCCTGTGTGCTCGCCTCGCGCAGGCTTCCGGGCAGAAGTCTCGCCACCGAGTCCACGATGACCTGGGCCGCCAGTTCGCCGCCCGTCAGCACATAGTCGCCGATAGAGACAAGCTCATCCGCATACGGATAGATGCGCGCATCGACCCCCTCATAGTGGCCGCACAGCAGGATGAGGTGGGGCATTTTCGCCAGACTGTGCGCCTTTTTCTGTGTATAGGGCGTCCCCGCAGGACTCAGGAGGACCGTGTGCGGTCTGCAGACTACATTTTCATTTATTCCGGCTGCCGGTCTCTGCCCGACCGTCGGTGTGTTTCCATGACAGTCCTGACAGCCTTTCGACCCGACCGTCGGCGCATCTCCATGACAGTCCCGACGAACGTTCGCACGATCCGCCTGAGACCGCTCCATGCAGGCTTTGAGCGCATCCAGAACGGGCTGACAGCGCATGACCATTCCCGCGCCGCCCCCGAAGGGAGAATCATCGATATGCCGGAAGCTCCCCGGGGCATACTCCCTGATATCTACCAGTTCCACTTCCAGGACACCGTTCCGGACAGCCCTGGCGATGACAGGCGCCCGCAGAAAATCGCCGAACAGCTCGGGCATAATGGTCAGAATCGATATTTTCAAGCCGAAACCCTCTCCCTTCTTTTCGGATCCTCTATGGGCAGCCTCTCTGTGCAGCCTTTTTGTGTGCATCCTTTCTGTGCAGCCTCTTCATGCATCCCTTCTTTGTGCAGCTTCTCTGTACAGCCTCTTCATGCATCCTTTTTTGTGCATCCTCTCTTCTTCGCAGATGCGGCCCGGACAAGTGTCCTCCGGACGTAAGTGCCTCCGGTGCCGGGATCACAGGAGCTCATCCAGCGTGCTCCCATAGGCCGGGAGAAAGTCCCGGCAGAAATCAGCTACCTCCGGCATCTGCGACATCATTTCGTCGACTGCCTCCCGGATCGTGCGCTTTGCGGTAGAAAATTCCCCGTTGCCCGCATTTTCCTCTTCTAAGCACTTGATCAGGGCCGAGATCTTGTCGGCCGCCTTCACCAGTCTGCGCAGATAGTCCCTGTCCGGCGATACAGATGGATCCTCCGTCTTTTCCGGCAGGAGGATCTCCGTATATGTCCCCCTGAGGTCGTCCGGCAGAAGCTCCAGCAGGCGCTTTGCCGCCGCTTCCTCCACCTCATGATAGGCGTGCAGGATCTCCCGGTTATGGTACTTGACCGGCGTCGGCATGTCCCCGGTGATGATCTCCGTGGCATCGTGATAGAGGCCTAGTATCGCCGCCCGGTCCGCGTCCAGATTCTTTGCGTAGCGCACGTTTCCGATCGTACACAGGACATGGGCGATGCACGCCACCTCGAGCGCATGCTCAGAGAGGTTTTCCGGCCGGGAGCTGCGCATGAGCGCCCACCGCTCGATATATTTCATTCTGGAGATCGTTGCAAAAAAACTGTACATATGCCTCACTCCTTCCAGCTGCGGACCTTCGTGCGGATGCGCTGCAGCGCGTTATCCGTCGATTTTTCATCCCGGTTGAGGATATGGGCGATCTCTACGTAGTTCATCCCCGTCAGATGCAGGTCCAGCACCTGCTTTTCCAGGGGGCTCAGCTCCGTCTCTATGCGCTCCTGAAGGCGGGCGAGGTTCTCTTTGTCGATCAGGACCTTCTCCGGGTTCTCCCCGAGTCCCCCTGCAAAAAATGTGCCGATCTCCCCGGAGACAGACTCCTCCAGCTCCTGGTGCACATCCCCCTCCTCTCCGCTCCCGTGGGCGGGCACAGGGGCGTTGAGGGAGATCGCCGTATTCAGGGGCAGGTGCTTTTTCCGGTTGGAAGCCTGCACCGCCGTATACAGCTGCCGGGAAACGCAGAGCGCGGCAAAGGTCGAAAAGCTCGCGTCCCGCCCGCAGTCATAGTCCCGCAGCGCCTTGAAGAGGCCGAGCATTCCCTCCTGGATCAGGTCCTCCGAATCTCCTCCGAGGATATACATGGAGCGGGCCCGGCTGCGTACCAGCCCTTTATAGCGGCTCATCAGCGTTTCCGTTGCCCGGTCATCCTGTTCCCGGGAAAGTGCCACCAGATCGTCATCCGGAAGCGCCTCATAGTATTCCAGCTGCATACCTTTTACCTCGTATCCCGGAAGACAGACCGGCCTGTCCCGGCGCATTATTTCCGATGCCGGAAGATCTTTTTGTCCCTCCGGTGCATCCTCCACCATGCAGAAGAAGCATCTGTCCCTCTTTTTCGCTCATCCCCGCTGCCGTACGATCTCGTACATGAGGATACCGGCGGCGACGGAGGCATTGAGGGAGTCGATCTCCCCCTTCATGGGAATGGATGCCGTCATGTCACACTTTTCCTTCACGAGCCGGCTCACACCGCTGCCCTCCGCGCCGATCACCAGTCCGATCGGACCGGTCATGGAGAGTTTCGTCATCGGCGTCCCGTCCATATCCGCGCAGACGAACCAGAGCCCCCGTTTTTTGAGGTCCTCCATCGTGCGGGCCAGGTTGGTCACTTTCACGACCGGCGTGTAATGGATCGCCCCGGCGGAGGTCCTGGCCGCGACAGCAGTCAGGCCGACAGACCGGTCGCGGGGGATGATCACGCCGTGGGCTCCCGCCAGGTTGGCAGTGCGGATGATCGCACCCAGATTGTGCGGGTCCTCGATCTGGTCTAGAAGGATAAAAAAGGGATCCTCGCCCCTCCCGGCAGCTTTTGAAAAAAGATCCTCCAGGTCGGCGTACTGAAATGCGGCCGCCTGCGCGATCACGCCCTGGTGCCTCCCGGTCAGGGAGAGCTGGTCCAGGCGCCTGCGCGGCAGAAACCGCACCGGCGTGCGGTGTTCCTTTGCAAGGTGCAGTACCGTCTGCATCGCTCCCTCCGCCGGTCCTTCCAGCAGAAAGAGCTTTTCGATCGTTCTGCCTGCCCGGTAGGCTTCGATCACGGCATTTCTTCCCTCGATCCGGTTTTCATCCGCTCCCGCCTCCGGGCGCTGCATGCGCGCCGACCGGCCGCCCTGCTTCGGACGGGTGTTTCTCTTTCCGTCCCCTCCATCGCTGTCTCTGTACTCTCTGTATTCTCTGTACTCTCTGTGCTCTTTGTCCTGCATTGTGCCTTTTTCCTTTTCCTGCGAATACCGATGGCATCACGCCCGATCGATCACACCCGCGGCTGCCTCCACCCCGGTCGGCCGCCTGCCCGGCAGGTATACTTCCGGACTCACTACAACAGCGGATCTCCGTCCCTGCGCTTTGTCAGCTCCAGCCCGGTGCGCAGAAGCTCCGCCAGGCGGTCCGCTTCTCCCCGCAGAAACAGATAGCCGCACAGGGTCTCCAGCGCGGTCGCCGCCAGGTATTCCTCCAGGGAAGCGCCCCTTGCATGGTGCATGGGATGGGAATTCCTGCCCCTGCGGTAGACCTTTTTTTCCTCTGCGGACAAAAGGTCATAGACCGCCCTGCCGATCGCAGCCTGCTTTTGGGCTCTGACCAGCCTGGTCGTCTCGTTGTGGAGCTTCTGGGCCTGTCTGTTTCCCTTTGCGATCACCGTCGTGCGGACAAAAAGGGAGTAGACCGCATCGCCCAAAAAGGCGAGAGCGAGCGGAGAATAGGTCCGCAGATCCGTTTTCATCCCGTAGAGGGCAAACAAAGACGCGAAAGAGGGCGCCGTGCCGTCTCCGGCACCGCCGCCCTCTTCTGCCTGTGCACTATATGCACGGGCCGGCCGCATCTCCTTCAGAGTCTCCCCGGTTCCAAAAGTACCCTCCATCCCGTAAGTACCCTCCATCCCGGAAGTACCCTCCATTCCGGAAGTTCCCTCCATTTCAGAAGTTTCCTCCATTTCAGAAGTTTTCCCCATCCGGCCGCCTTTCCATGATCCTTTTCGGTCCTTCTGCTCTCCCTGCATCCCGCGGGGAATTCAGCTTCGAACCTTTCAAATCCTTTTTCGCTTATGGCTCTCCCTGCGTCCCGCGGGGAATTCAGGCCTTTTTCCATTTGACGCCCTCGCGGGTATCCTCCAGGATGATGCCTTTTGCCTTCAGTTCATCGCGGATCGCATCCGCCTTTGCAAAGTCGCGTGCCTTCCTGGCTGCCTGGCGGGCAGCGATCTGTGCCTCCACGTAGGCCGCCAGATCTTCATCCAGGTCCTTGTCCTGTTCGAGAAGAAGGCCGCACACATCGGCAAGCGTCCTGAGTTCCTCATAGAGCCCTGCCATAAATGCCGCGGAAGAATTTTCGCTGACATGGCTGTTGATCCATTTGACGAGTTCAAAAAGCGCGGAGATCGCATCCGCAGTGTTGAAATCGTCGTCCATGGCCTCTTCAAACCGGACGCGGAAAGCATCCGCTTCGGGAAGGAGGGCCTGCTCTTCGTCCGTCATCGCAGCAGCTGCCGCCGCCTGCAGGCCGGCACCGGCCCCCTCGCCTGTGACCGGGCATCCCGCCTTCTCCAGCAGGAACCGGAGGTTCTCCGCGCAGTTGACGATACGCCCGAGGGAGGTCCTGGCGGACTCCACGAGCTCCTTGCTGAAGTTCAGAGGGCTCCTGTAGTGGACAGAGAGCATGAAATAGCGGAGCACCTGGCCGTCGTACTGGTCCAGGATGTCACGGACTGTAAAGAAGTTGCCCAGGGACTTGGACATCTTGCGGTTATCGATATTGAGGAACGCATTGTGCATCCAGTAACGCGCAAACGTGCAGCAGTTGGCAGCCTCGGACTGGGCGATCTCATTTTCGTGATGGGGGAAGATCAGGTCTTCGCCGCCCGCGTGGATATCGATCGTATCGCCGAGGTAGCGCTTGCTCATGACCGAGCACTCGATGTGCCAGCCGGGCCGGCCCTGGCACCAGGGAGACTCCCAGTAGGGCTCCCCTTCTTTTTTCGGTTTCCAGAGGACGAAATCCAGGGGATCCTCCTTCTGGTCCTCGCCGGTGACCGCCAGCATGCGCAGGCCCGTCTGCATATTGTCGAGATCCTTGTGGGAGAGCTTACCGTAGTCCCTGAAGCTCCTGGTGCGGTAATAGACCGTGCCATCCTTCGCGACATAGGCGTGGCCGTTCTCGATCAGCTTTCCGATCATCTCGATCATGCCGTCGATCTCCCTGGTCGCCTGGGGATGCGTCGTGGCAGGCCGGATATTCAGCGCCTGCATGTCCTTTTTGCACTCCTCGATATAGCGCTCGGAGATCACGCTGGCGTCCACGCCCTCTTCGTTGGCCTTGTTGATGATCTTATCATCCACATCCGTGAAATTCGAGACAAAGTTCACCTCGTATCCGCGGTACTCAAAATAGCGGCGCACGGTGTCAAAGACGATCATCGGCCGCGCATTCCCGATATGGATCAGGTTATAGACAGTGGGGCCGCAGACATACATCCCGACCTTTCCCTCGCGCAGCGGCACAAAATCCTCTTTGCGCTTCGTCATGGTGTTGTAAATTCTGATCATTTATGGTTCCTCAATAATATGATGTTAAGTTCAAAAGTGATATCACGGATCGTTCCGCGCTGCGCGGTCCTGGCTGCTGTCACTTTCTGACCGGGCAGTTCGGGCAGCCGCCCGCCATATAATCGTTTTCCCGTGCGGCGAGCACGTCCATGGACATGAGATCCCGCGGAGAGGTGAGCAGCGCCGCGGCCTGCACGGCGATCCCTTCGCCGCGCCCGCTAAAGCCCAGATGCTCCTCTGTGGTCGCCTTGACACTGACCTGGGACAGGTCGATCTCCAGGGCATCCGCAATGTTTTCCCGCATCCTGTCGATATAGGGACGCAGCTTCGGTGCCTGGGCGATGACCGTGGCGTCGATATTCTCAATCAGATATCCGTTTTCCGCCAGGAGCTCCGCGACCCTCCGCATCAGCAAAAGGGAATCCGCCCCCTTGTAGGCGGGGTCCGTGTCCGGAAAATGCAGACCGATATCCCCCAGAGCAGCGGCACCTAAAAGCGCATCCATCATGGCGTGCGCGAGGACGTCCGCATCCGAATGTCCCAGAAGTCCCTTTTCATACGGGATCTCCACGCCCCCCAGGATGAGTCTGCGCCCCTCCACCAGCCGGTGGACATCATAGCCTGTTCCAATACGCATTTTCAGTCTCCTGTAGATCCTTTACGGACGGTCTTTCGCCTCCGTCTCTGACTGTGCGCCCGCAGGTACTTCCATGGTATGGTCTCCCGGAACGGATTCCTTCCCTGCACCGGGGCCCTGCCCTTTCGCTTCCTGCAGGCCGGCTGCGCCGGGAGATCGTCCTCCCGGTGCGCCGGCGGATGTTTCTTTAATGGTGGAAGAGGCGGATGCCGGTGAAGCACATGACCATGTCATGGGCATCGCAGGCGGCTATGACGTTGTCATCGCGGATGGATCCGCCGGGCTGTGCCACATATTTGACGCCGCTGCGGTAAGCGCGCTCGATATTGTCGCCGAAGGGGAAGAAGGCATCGGATCCCAGTGTCACATCCTTGTTTCCGGCGAGCCAGGCCTTCTTTTCCTCGGTCGTGAAGACTTCGGGCTTCTCGGTAAAGAGTGCCTCCCACTTTCCGTCATCCAGGACGTCCATGTATTCCTCGCCGATGTAAAGGTCGATGGCATTGTCGCGGTCGGCGCGGCGCACATCTGCCTTAAAGGGCAGGTTCAGGACCTTGGGACACTGGCGCAGATACCAGTTGTCGGCCTTCTGGCCGGCGAGACGCGTGCAGTGGATGCGGGACTGCTGGCCGGCGCCGATTCCGATCGCCTGGCCTCCCTTGACGAAGCACACGGAATTGGACTGGGTGTACTTCAGGGTGATCATCGCGATCGCCATATCGTCGCGGGCTGCCGCGGGAAGCTCTTTGTTCTTTGTCACGATATTGGAAAAGAGGGCGTCGTCGACCTTGAGCTCGTTGCGTCCCTGCTCGAAGGTCACGCCGTAGACCTGTTTTTTCTCCACGGGCGCGGGAACATACTCGGGATCGATCTGGAGGATGCAGTAATTTCCCTTCTTCTTGCCCTTGAGGATCTCAAGCGCGTCGTCGTCATAGGCGGGGGCGATGATGCCGTCGGAGACCTCCGGCTTGATCAGGCTGGCGGTGCAGGCATCACAGCGGTCAGAAAGAGAGATGAAATCGCCGAAGCTGGACATCCTGTCCGCGCCTCTAGCGCGCGCATAGGCACTCGCGAGGGGCGTCAGTTCACCGGCATCCTCGACCCAGTAGATCTTTCTCTCCACTTCCGAGAGGGGAAGGCCGATCGCAGCGCCGGCGGGAGAGACGTGCTTGAAGGAAGTCGCGGCGGGCTTTCCTGTAGCGGCTTTCAGTTCTTTGACGAGCTGATAGCCGTTCAGGGCGTCCAGCAGGTTGATATATCCGGGTTTTCCGTTCAGGACTGTGATCGGAAGCTCCCTTCCGTCCTCCATATAGACCCTGGAAGGTTTCTGATTGGGGTTACACCCGTATTTCAGCTGCAGTTCTTTCATTTTTCAATCTCCTTTGCGTCAAACTCCTTTAATGTCCTCTGATTTCAGATCCTCTGATCTTTTATATGTCTTTCTTTTATAGTCTTTCTTTTATATGTTTTTCATGTCCACTGATCCACTGTCCCCCTGACAGTATCCTGCAGCAGGGGCGGGTCTCCCGCCCCGCCGGGACATGTGTGCATCACTGATTCTTATTCAGGATCCTGCTCTGCGCCTCGCCGGTCTCGATATCGATGAAACGCACAAACAGGGAAACCTTATTGTCCGCATTGAGGGCGTCCCAGATCCTGGCGCCGAAGGTATCGATGTCCGCTGTAAACGTCTCGTCAAAAACAAGCTTAACGGGCTCTCCCGCAAAGGAGGGAAGCGGATCGCCGTCGCCCTGGTAGGTGGAAATGAACCGCCCCTGTCCGGCTGCCGGATTTTCGTAGGCAAAGGTCTGCCGCAGGCAGGAGGACGGATCGCCGTCGTCGGATTTGAGGATGGACATAGCAAAGTTGTAACAGCCTGCCTCCACATGGAGAACACCGGAGATCCTGGGGGTATAGTTGGGCGCATCCGGCTCAAACTCCCGGCTGCGAAGGCTCTGTTCAAAGGTCATCTGCCGGTCGAGCCCCTCATAAATGGTATCCGTCTGATCGCCGTTTGTGACGATCGTCTTGTTGCCCAGGACGCGGACAGGCGCATAGATGATCAGGCTGGGGTCCTCCATTTTGGAAGGATCAAACGCCTCCGTGCGGATCCCCGCCCCCTCTGTCACAAAGACCCTGTTCCGGCTGTTCGAGCTCCTGCCCATGATGAAATACGCGATCACGGCCTTTTTTCCGTCACAGCTTCTGCCGATCACGATGCCCCTGCCGGGATAACTCACTTCGCGAAGAATCTTTTCAAGATCTGCCATACAGTTACCTTCCTTTCCCTCCGTCCCTTCCGGAACATGTGCTCAGTACTTTTTTTCGGGCTGCGTCATACACCGCCCGTCCGCAGTGTTGACAACAGGACATGTTATATTACCAGATCAGTTCTATTCTATCAAATCTTTTTTACCTATGCAGGCTTTTTTATACAAAGTCTGCGCCTTCTGTCCCTTCCCTGTACGGTCCTGAAGCCTGTTCCTGTCAGGACCTGTCTGAAGAAAATGTTACTTTTCTGTAATCATCCTTTCATTTTTTCCAAAAAAAGTGTCCATGTATCCGGTTTTCTGATATAATAGACCAACATTTCACTTTTACATGGCAGCACGGCAGTGCAATACCGTAAAAGATGATCTGTATATGCAGGGACACAGAGGAAAACGGGCAGCGCAGAGGGATCCGGCGGCATGACGATCCGGCTTTTTCGCTGCACACAAAAACCTTTGCGGCCCACAGACGGACAAACACAAATGCAGGACTCCCCGTTCCGCATTACGATTCAGGAAGGGCAGACATGAACCTCTTCTCAGAACAGCTCCGCGCCTTTATCTCCCAGAAAAATGCCAGCATATCGCAGATGGCTGCATTCTGCGGGATCGACCGCTCCTCCATGTACAAGATCGTTCATGGGACCAGGCGTCCCGGTTCCGATGCGCTGGTCCGGCAGATCGCGCTTTTTTTAAAGCTCTCTCCCGAAGAGAGCGGCATCCTGCAGGAAAAATACCTGATCCTTCAGAACGGGCAGGAAACCTATCAGCGGCAGAAGGGCATCCACGCATTCATGCAGACCTGCTTCGACGACGGGCCGCTCCCCGTTCCTTATAACATAGAGGAGCTCTTCAGCTTCTCCCTTTCAGACCATCAGGATTCGTCTATGGCCTTGCGGGGCAAGGAGACGATCCTCAATGTTTACGGGATCATCCTGCAGAAGGAGATGGAGCGGGAAAACGGCCTCATCCGCATCCGCATGCAGCCGGAGGACCGGTTTATGGACCTGCTCCTCGCCCTGCGCTGCTTCCGCCGCAAGGAAAACGGATTCCGAATCCAGCATATCATGTCCCTCGACGGAAGCAGCCTCAGCGAAGAGAGCACCGGCGTAAACCTCGCCCTGATCCACGCCGCACTGCCGGTCTGCAAGGCCTATCTGGGATATGAGCTCTACTATTTTCATTCAAATCTCCGGACGGAACAGCAGTCCTTTTCTTTCTTTCCCTATATAGTGATCACCGGAGACTATGCTCTGCAGATCTCCAGGGACCTGCGCTTTGCGATCCTGCACAATCTGCCGGAGACCGTCTTTTTCTGCGCGGAGATGTTCTCCAGGCTCCTCTCCTCCTGCATCAATATGACCGCGCACGTGCGGGACTACCGGGACCTTCTGTTCTTTGGAAAACAAAGAAACGCCGGCCGCGGACCTGTCCTTCTGGACATGTTTCCCTGTATGAGCTTCTGCCTGACTCCGGATCTGATCGACCGCTACGTGATCAGGGAACTCCCGGAACGAAGCCTTCTGCTGAGCACCTTTTTAGACGTCATAGAACAGGACCGGGAATATGTCACTTCCTCCCCCGCTCTCATTCTCACATCGGAACGGGGGCTCAGGACCTTTCTGGAAACCGGCCTGCTGCCCGGGTATCCCTCCGAACTCTACGAGCCGATTCGCCCTGACGACCGCATCCTCCTGCTGCAGCGCTACCGGGAGATCGTGCGCATGCGGTCCGTCACCTTCCGCATCATCAGGGAAAACTTTGCCAACACCTCCTCCGGCTCCTCGGTCTGGATGGACGACCACTGCGCCTATTTCCTTTTCCAGGACAGGCAGCTGCATCACAAATACCTCTTGCTCCGGGATCCCGGAATCCTGGCCTCCCTGCACAGCTTTTTCCGGAATATCCGCGAGGACCTGTGCCTGAGCCAGGCGCAGTCTCTCGAGATCCTCGACCGCCTGCTCCGGGAGGCATCCGAATGACCTGTGAATGACAAAGTTCTTTATTCCTGAATCTCTTTATTCCTGCTCTTCTTCATTCCCGAGCGGGATCTCCAGCACATGGTCCGCATGGCTGAAAAAAGGGACCTCCTGATCGATCACCAGACAGATCTCCCCGTCTTCCCGTATACAGAATTTAAAATCCTCCGGGGATGTCTCTGTGACATAGTCCTCTATATCCGATCTGGAAATATTTCTATAGCCCTGCTCATCCAGGAACGCAGCAGTCCGCCGCCGGACCAGGCGCCGGAGGCCGGTATCGGTCCGCTGTGTCAGCTCTCCCAGCGTCACCTCTCCGCCGTCAGACAGCCTGAAGGTCCTGCCCCGGAAAAATACGGACTGCGTGTTTCCCCGGACCCTGACTTCCGCCAGGCGGATGCTCAGAAGGCCGTTTCCTGCATAAATACCTGCTTCGCCGACATAATTTCTGTATTCTTCTGTCACAAGACCGGCTCCGGAATCTTCTTCCTCCTCTGCATACTCCGCTTCCGCAGAGGTCCGGCCGTCGATCACCGGCCTGACAGCATCCGCCAGGGGAGTCATGTCCCGGATCGAGCGGATCGACTCGGAAGGCTCCATACCGCCTGCAAAAAAAGCATTGCAGTCCCGGCGAAGGACTTCATTGATCCTGTCCGCATAGGGGTAATACTCTTCTGTCACCTGCACAAGGTCATAGTACCAGACGTAGGAGGCCTGCTGTCCGTCCGGCAGCGTTGCCGTCCCGGACCGGTCATCTCTCGCCGTCGTACATGCCACTGCGTCGAAGGAGGCAGCCAGTTCCTCCTGCAGGCGGGTCAGCTTGTCCGCAGCCTCCTGCCGCACCGCTGCTGTTTTCCCCGACTCATCCGTTTCATCACACAGGGCGATCACCTGTCCGTACAGCGCACAGGCCTCTGCCCGCCCCGCCTGATCTGACGACTGCGCGGCACAGGCATCCGCCTGCAGGGAAAGAGCCTGAAGCCTGCCCTGCCGGGCGCGGTCCGCGGCGTCCCCGCCCTGCGTTCCCGGAGCTTCTATCTCCAGAGCGCCCGCGTATTCTTCTGCCGCCTTCCCATATTCCTGCGCTTCCATCAGCGAATCCGCCTGTTCCAGGATACGCAGCTGCCGCTGCAGGGGCGTATTCCTGTAGTAAAACCAACCGCAGACGCACAGCACCGCAAGGACCAGCAGCGCAGGAAGAACCCGCTTCCTTTTCCCTTTCTCTGTTCTTTCGTCCGTTCCCTTATTCCTTTCCTTTTCTTCCATCCGGCCTCCTCTGAGATCCCTGTATCGTTACTTTCTGTAATCTTTACTTCCTATATACTATTTCTTTCCGACTTCCTATATACTTTTTCTTCCCGTATCCGGCTTTCCTTCTGATCCGGCCGTATAAAGTCCGGTGGCAGAAGGCATGCTTCAGTCCATATGCACGGATCCCGGAGCTGTCAGAGCCTGTTGCCCCTGACAGCATACAGAAAGAGCATACATATAGACCTGCCATATACGCAGGGATCAGCGCCCGGTTCCTGCCGCGGCACCTGCCGCCGCCTCGCGCTCCGTGCGGATCTTCGCCATCAGCTCACGGTTGCTCATCTCATATTGGTTGAAATAAGAAGATTCGTTACCGTCAAATGCGGCAGGGTCAAGGGTCCCCCGGTACCAGGATTTGCTCTCAAAATACTCCCTGACCTCCGGAGTGGTAAATTTTCTGCCGTGCCGCGCGTAGATCTCGTTGATCGCCATCTGAAGGGTCCAGTTGTCCAGGGCTTCCAGTTCTCCCCGGCTGTACTTGCGCGACGCGCTCTCGGGCAGGATATAACTGTCGTCCGTGCCGGTCGCGGAATAGCCCTGCAGCGCATCCCGTCCCTGTTCGTCCTCCGCCTGCCGGGAATCTCCCGCGCCCTGCGTCTGCATGTTCTGCCCGGAATCATTCTGCCCGTCAGCAGCTTCGGATCCGCCTGCATCGCCTCCGCCGATCTCCGTCTGGTCGCTGTCCCGGTATTCCTCGCCCTCCGCAGGATAATAGACCTCATTGCCGTCCTCATCGACGACCCACCCGGTCGGATCCTGCCGGCCGCTCTCTTCATAGTCTGCCTGCGCCTGTTCGTCTCCGGATCCGCTCCCGGTCTCCGCCCCGGTCTTCTCTTTCTGCCCGGAGGAACCGTCCGCTTCTACGGCGCCGTCCTCCTGACCGGAAACGGCCTTCTGACCGGCCCCGGCTCCATGATCTCCGGCCTCCATGCCGCCGCTGTTTTCTCCGGCCGGTCCGCCCTGCGCTTCTTCAGAAGCGGCAGGTTCCGTCTCTGATGCCGGAGTCTCATTTTCTCCGGAGGCAGGCCGGGCAGAGCCCTGGCTCAGATTCTGCCCGCCGGTTCCGTTTTCATCTTCTTCATAGACCGCGACCTGGTCCTGCGCGGACTCCTCGTCTTTTTTCGTCCCGGGGCGGACCAGCATGGTGAGCAGTATACCCAGAACCGCCACGACGATCACGGCAGAGGCGATCAGAAAGATAGTCCGGTTCCGGTCCCCTTCGTCAGTATCATGGCCAAAAAAGCCGTCATTCTCCCCATAGCGCGCAGCGGGATCCCCATAGTCCTCGGTAAAGCCAAAGCCGTCATTCTCCCCATAGCGCGCAGCGGGATCCCCATACCCGGCATCACTTCCGGCGGCCGCTCCGTCATAAAGCGCCACCGTCTCCTCCCCGGCATCCCCGGGATGCCCCTCCGGCGCCACCCCGGCCGGTCTTCCGCAGCGTGTGCAGAACAGGTCGTCATCTTCCATCGGCATTCCGCAATATGTACAATAGCGCATTCTCTTTTCCTTTCTGTTTTCTTCTGCCATTCTCTCCCGGAAACACATTTATGGGCTTCTCTCCGGGGGTATTTTCGGGGGTATTTTAATAAGTATACTATTTTTCGAACAGGATGACCAGCAGATGCCCCTGCCGCCATTTTTTTTATGCAATACAGCATGAAATATTGCCTTTATCCGTCAAATCCTGTACAATATCAATAACCTGCGGCTGTTTCGTGTGTTCGGCGGAAACAGCCCATCCGGATCTGCCACAGAGCACAACACTGCACCGGCACAGCTTTGTGCCGTTTTCTCTTCAGGCGGCAGGCTCCGCACGAAGCTATTACTAAGGAAAGAGAGGGCTCATCATGAAACAAACCGAAATGTTAGCAATGATTCTGGCCGGCGGCCGGGGAAGTCGTCTGCATGACCTCACCAACAAGGTGGCGAAGCCTGCAGTGTCTTACGGCGGAAAGTACCGCATCGTCGATTTTCCCCTCAGCAACTGCGCCAACAGCGGCATCGACGTAGTGGGCGTCCTGACGCAGTATGAATCCGTGCTGCTCAACAGCTACGTCGCCAAGGGAGGCCTGTGGGGCCTTGATACCAAGGACAGCGGTGTCTTTGTCCTCACTCCCCGCGAGAAGGCCGACACCGGCCTGGAGGTTTTCCGCGGAACTGCAGACGCGATCACACAGAACATCGACTTCATCGACAGCTATGATCCCGAATATCTGCTGGTCCTCTCCGGCGACCATATCTATAAAATGAACTACGACAAGATGCTCGCCTGCCACAAGGAAAAAGACGCGGCGGCGACCATCGCCGCCATGCCCGTCCCGATGGAGGAGGCGAGCCGTTTCGGTATCATGATCACCGACGAAAACGACAATATCATCGACTTTGAAGAAAAGCCCGCTCATCCCCGCAGCACACTGGCATCCATGGGTATCTACATCTTCTCCTGGCCCAGACTCCGCGAGCTCCTGGTCAAGGATATGGATGACCCCGATTCCGAGCACGATTTCGGCAAAAACATCATCCCGACCCTCCTTTCGAGCGGTGACAAGCTCGTTGCCTTCAAGTTCGAGGGGTACTGGAAGGATGTCGGAACCATCGATTCCCTCTGGGAGGCAAACATGGACCTGCTCGACGAGAACTGCGAGCTGAACCTGGATGACCCCACCTGGAAGATCTATACAGAGGATCCCACCGGCGTCCTCGGCCTTCCCGCCTACATCGGCCCTGACGCCGATATCGAACGCGCCTACATCACGCAGGGCTGCCGGATCGACGGCAAGATCAAAAACTCCGTCATCTTTACCGGTGCCACCGTCGGCGATGGCGCACAGATCATCGATTCCGTCCTGATGCCCGGCGTCACTGTCGGAGACGGCGCTGTCGTCACCAGGGCTCTGGTTGCAAATGACATCAATATCGCTGCCGGCGCCATCGTCGGCAGTGCCGACAGCAAGGAGATCCTGCTGGTGGCACAGGATGTTTAAAAGGAGGAGATAAAACAATGGCTAAAGCATTTGGTATCGTAACATCTTCGCCGGAGCACAAAGTCGAGGGAATGCAGGACTTCCGTCCGATCGGTGCCTTCTCCTTCCTCGGCAGATTCCGCGTGATCGACTTCCCGATCTCCAACTTCAGTAACAGCGGGATCGATAACATTCAGGTGTATATCACTAAGGCCCCCCGCTCCCTGATCGCGCACATCGGCACCGGCCGTCACTACAACATCAACTCCAAGCGGGGCAAGATCCAGCTGATCGTTCCCAGCGAGACACTGGTCAATCAGGTCTACAATACGAACATCAACGCCTTCTTCTCGAACATCGACTATATCCAGCGCCAGACGAAGGAATATGTCGTGATCGCCCCCAGCTGTATGGTCTTCACCCAGAACTATGACGAGCTGCTGCAGGACCACGTGAAATCCGGCGCTGACATCACCCTGCTCTACCACAAGGTATTCGACGCGAAGGAAGGCTACTCCACCTGCAACGCCCTCACGCTCGACGGCGAAAAGGTCACTGCAATCACCCCGAACCTGGGAGACGAGGACACCAAGGATATGTTCATGGAGTCCTTCGTGATGAAAAAAGACCTCCTGCTCGACCTGATGCAGGCAGCACGCGAGACCTCTTCCATGTATACCCTCGCGAACATCGTCAACGCCAAATGCGGCGAGCTCAAGGTCCGCGGCGTGGAGCACCACGGCTTCTTCGCCCCGATCACCAGCCTGGAGACCTACTTCAAGGCCAACCAGACCCTGATCGACATCGATGAGTCCGCCTCCCTGTTCACCTCTGACTGGCCGATCTACACCAGGACCTCCGACTCCTGCCCGACCCAGTTCTACGATGACGCGGTAGTCAAAAACTCTCTCGTCTCCAACGGCTGCGAGATCCACGGCACCATCGAGGATTCCGTCATCGGCCGCGGCGTCACGATCGGCAAGGGCGCTGTCATCCGGAACTGCGTCGTCAATTCCTCCACAGTCATCGGCGACAACGTAGTCCTGCAGAACCAGATCGTCGACAAATACGCGAAGATCATCCATGAGAACAAGATCCTCGCAGAGCCCGGCAAGCCCGGCTACATCAAGCGCAGAGACATCCTGTGATTTTCGGCTGTACCCGGCGCAGAGATGTTCTGTTTTTCCCGGCTGCATAAGGCGCAGACATCCTGTGATTCCCTGCCGCACCGGGTGCAGAGACCGCCCGGTTTCTGCAAAACCTGAACGAATATGACAGAACCGGACTCCCGCAGGCCTTTCCCGCCTGCGGGAGTTTTTTGTCCTTTGCTGCAGTTAACACGCCCCGGGAGGGCGCAACCGGCAACTGTTCTTTTTCCAATACACTGCACCTTCTGAAAAGAATAGACAGACGGACCAATCTCCCCTATAATCGACTTATGTCGAAAAAAGACTGCCAGCCGCAGAGAGAGGGAGGTGAATGCCTTGTCGAGGCCCCAGAAAAGCCGACGGATCTGTAACGTACCCGAGATCAGCCATTTCATTCCTCTCACCGTACCGGACTGCGGGAAGAGCTCCGACGAAGTCATCCTGACCATTGACGAATACGAGGCGCTGCGCCTCGTCGACCGCGAGGGGATGACCCACAGCGAATGCGCTGCCCAGATGAATATATCCCGGACGACCGTGACCGAAATCTGCGAATCCGCCCACCGGAAGGTCGCGGAAGCCATCGTCGAAGGCCGGGAACTCGTCATCTCCGGCGGCAGATGGGAGCTGTGCAGCGGACGCAGGGAGGACTGCCTCCGCGAGGACTGCCCCCGCACGATCACAGACTGACGCACCGGATCCACGCCGGAGACAGGGATACCGGCACCGCGGGGACTGCCCCGCGTGGTCACAGACCGACCGCACCGGATCCACACCAGAAACATACCAGAAACGCACCAGAAACAGGAGAACTGACCACTATGCTGGAACTTCAGAACATTTCATTCGACGTTGCCGAGGAGACCGCCCTCGGCTCCGAGCAGAAAGAGATCCTCAATGACATCAGTCTGACCATCGAGGACAACACCTTTGTCGTCATCACCGGCCCCAACGGCGGCGGCAAGTCCACCCTTGCCAAGATCATCGCCGGCATCGAAAAGCCCACCGCCGGCCGCATCCTTTTTGACGGCAAAGATATCACGTCCCTGAATGTCACCGACCGCGCAAAGGCAGGCATCAGCTTTGCCTTCCAGCAGCCCGTCCGCTTCAAGGGCATACAGGTCCTCGACCTCATCCGGCTCGCAGCCGGCCGGCGGCTGTCGACCGCGGACGCATGTCAATACCTCGCGGAAGTGGGACTCTGCGCCAAGGATTATATCAACCGCGAGGTGAACGCCAGCCTCTCCGGCGGAGAGCTCAAGCGCATTGAGATTGCAACAGTGCTCGCGCGCAGTACCCGCCTCTCCGTCTTTGACGAACCCGAAGCGGGCATCGACCTCTGGAGCTTCCAGAACCTCATCTCCGTCTTTGAAAAAATGCGGGCCCGGATCCACGACAGTTCCATCATGATCATCTCCCACCAGGAGCGCATCCTGGAGATCGCCGACAAGATCATCGTACTGAACGACGGCCGTATCGCCGCGAACGGCACGAAGGAGGAGATCCTTCCCACCCTGATCGGCACGGCTTCCGCAGTCGAAGCCTGCAAGGTGCTCACGGATAAATAAGACTATACGACAGAACCACTTGGACTTTTTTGGAGAAAGAAAAATGCTGCAGATCAAAGAGATAGATGAAATACAGAAGAGACTCCTGATGGAGGTGGCGGACCTTCACGAAGTGCCGGAGGGCGCCTACAACATCCGCGCGAACGGGGAGGCCGCCGCGCGCAACACCACTGCGAATATCGATATCATTTCCAAGGAGGACGGCTCCGGCATCGATATCCGGATCAAGCCCGGCACGAAGAAGGAGAGCGTCCACATCCCTGTCGTGCTCAGCAAGAGCGGCCTCAAGGAGGTCGTCTACAACGATTTTTACATCGGTGAGGACAGCGACGTGATCATCGTCGCCGGCTGCGGGATCGACAACTGCGGCTCGCAGGATTCCCAGCACGACGGCATCCACCGTTTTTACGTCGGTAAAAACGCGAAGGTAAAATACGTCGAAAAGCACTATGGCTCCGGCAACGGCACCGGCAAGCGCCTGCTCAATCCCGGCACCGAGGTCCACATGGATGAGAACAGCACCATGGAGATGGAAATGGTCCAGATCAAGGGCGTCGACTCCACAAAGCGCGAGACAAAGTGCGACCTCAAGGCCGGCGCGCGTCTCGTCGTGCACGAACGCCTCATGACACACGGCACCCAGGATGCCTACAGCATCTACAACGTCTCCCTCGACGGCGACGGCTCCAGCGCCGACGTCGTGTCCCGTTCCGTTGCCCGTGACAAGTCCTACCAGAAGCTTGACATGTGCATCCTCGGAAACGCCGCCTGCAGCGGCCACACCGAATGCGACTCCATCATCATGGATGAAGGCCGCATCCTCGCTGTCCCCTCCCTCGAGGCCAACAGTACCGAGGCTGCCCTTGTCCACGAGGCTGCCATCGGCAAGATCGCCGGCGAGCAGATCATCAAGCTCATGACCCTGGGACTCACAGAGGCAGAGGCCGAGGAGCAGATCATCAACGGATTCCTGAAGTAATATACATGTGCCGGAGGAGACAGTCCCCTCTGGCACATGTTTTTCTTTTATTTAAGGAAGGAGACCCCCATGCTGTTTTTTGGAAAAAAGAACAAAGACGTTTCGCCCGGACAAAGCTATGACGCCGGGACGCAGACCCCGGTCCTGCGCTGCAGCATCTGCAACGGCGAACAGGTCGCCGGCTTCCAGGACAGGGAGACAAAAGCCTTCACGGAAGTCATGCTGATCCGGAGCAGTGAAGACCTTGAGGCTTTCCGGAAAGGATACGGGATCACCGGCGAGATCAAAAAAATCTATTGACCTGTATGACACACCATTCTCCATGACCGGGATTTTCCTGCCCGGTTTTCCATGCCTGCGCCGGCTATTTTATCCTGCCCGGTTTTCCATGCCTGCGCCGGCCATTTTCCTGCCCGGTTTTCGATTCCTGCGCCGGCCATTTTTTCCATGCCTGTTTACCGGTCCGGCCGGATATGCTATAATTTGTTTTTATTCTTCATCGCGCAATACCCGTGACTACAGTCGTTGGATACGCGCGGATTCATTTCACACTGATCCACGATCAAAAGGGAGGTACGCATGCAAACCGGATTCGACAACGGAAAATACCTGCAGACCCAATCCACCCACATCAGGGAGCGCATCGCACAGTTCGGCGGCAAGCTCTACCTGGAATTCGGCGGCAAGCTCTTCGATGACTACCATGCCTCCAGGGTCCTGCCGGGTTTCGCGCCCGACTCAAAGATCACCATGCTCAAGGAGCTCCGCGACCAGGCGGAGATCGTGATCGCCATCAACGCGGCTGACATCGAGAAAAACAAGGTCCGGGGCGACCTCGGCATCACCTATGACATGGACCTGCTCCGCCTAGTGGACGCCTTCACCTCCCACGGACTCTTTGTGGGAAGCGTCGTCCTGACGCGCTTTGCCGCCCAGCCCTCCGCGATCGCCTATGAAAAAAAGCTCAAGGCTCTCGGCCTGCGCGTCTACCGCCACTATCCGATCGCCGGGTATCCCTCCAATATCCCGCTGATCGTCAGCGACGAGGGATTCGGCCGCAATGAATATATCGAGACCAGCCGGCCCCTTGTCGTCGTGACCGCCCCCGGTCCCGGCAGCGGCAAGATGGCCACCTGCCTCTCCCAGCTCTATCACGAGAACAAACGCGGGGTCACTGCGGGCTACGCCAAATTCGAGACCTTCCCCGTCTGGAACCTTCCCCTCAACCACCCCGTGAACCTCGCCTACGAGGCAGCCACCGCGGACCTCGACGACATCAACATGATCGACCCCTTCCACTTCGAGGCCTATCAGACGACCGCCATCAATTATAACAGGGACGTAGAGGTCTTCCCGGTCCTGAACGCGATCTTCGAAAAGATCCAGGGGTCCTCCCCCTATAAGTCCCCGACCGACATGGGCGTCAACATGGTGGGCTTCGGCATCAACGACGACGAGGTCTGCCGCAATGCGGCAAATCAGGAGATCATCCGCCGCTACTGCCAGGCCCTCTGCGAATACCGCAAAGGCAATGCGACCGAGGAACCTGCCTACAAGATCGAACTGCTCATGAAAAAGGCCGGCATCTCCGTCAGCGACCGCCCCGTCATCATGGCTGCCAACGTGCGCCAGGAAGAGACCGGGGGCCCCGCCGCCGCCATGCAGATGCCTGACGGCACCATCCTCACCGGCCGCACGACCTCCCTGTTGGGCGCCTCGAGCGCACTGCTCCTCAATGCCCTCAAGTACCTCGGGCACATCCCCGACGACATCAAGCTCCTCTCCCCTCTCATGATCGAGGCGAGCCAGAACCTCATGGTGGACCATCTCGGCGAACGCAATCCCCTGCTCCACCTCAACGAGATCCTCATCATCCTCGCGATCGCCGCCGTAGAGGACGAAAACGCCAAAAAGGCCCTCGATGCCCTCCCGCTTCTGGCAGGGCTCGATGCCCACTCCTCTGTCATCCTCTCTCAGATCGACGAAGGAGTCTTCAAAAAGCTCGGCGTCAACCAGACCTGCGAGGCACGCTACGAGAGGAAGAAGTTTTTCCACAAGTGAAAAAAAAGGCATCCGGTCACGGCCGGATGCCTGCTCATCAAAGCATCATCAAATCACGAACGCCTCCAGATTCAATTTTTCCAGAATCACCCCGATCCGGATGAAATCATCCGTGGCGTCCTTCCCCATGCCTTCATCCACCCAGTCCGTCCAGATACCGACGATGCCGGCCGTGAGAAAATGTGCCATCAGCTCCTTATCCGTCCGGGTGATCCCTGTCCTCTCCGTGACAGCATCGATGTAACGGTCTATGGAAAACCTGCCGATCTGCTTCACATAATCCATCAGGATCGGCTTGGCCTCCGAATTGTAGACGTTCATCATCGCTTCTTTATGCGACATGGAATATTTCACAAGCGGGATGACACAGTCGGAGGGCGAAGCCACATCCTTGTAAACCACGAACATCTCCGATACAAATCTCCGACAGATCTCGCTGAGCATCGCAGGAATACTCTGATAATGGTAATAAAAAGTGTTCCTGTGGACGCCTGCTCTCTCCACAATGTCATTGACTGTGATCTTTGCGAAGGGTTTTTCTTCGATCAGTTCCAAAAAGGCCCCTTCCAGCCTTTCATTAGCATCTCCAGAAGTCATATTGTATCCTCCGCTTCCCGGTTGTGCCGAACCTGCCAAGCCAACATTCTGCAATCAAAATTCTTTGTGTATTATATAAAATTGTGTCCAATTTGAACATGTGCAATCGTCACTGTTTGTATAAAATAGTGCATAATAGCGGAAACATTCACAGGCATCTGAATAATATTCACACGTTTGAACACGATGGCTTTTCAGCAGCATTCCCGGCAGAGGATCCCGCCTGCAGCAGTCCTGTATCCGGTCAGTCGCGGTTTTTGAATCCGAAATGGCGCCCCGCCTCCTTGAGCCGGTAATAGATAAACTTCGTGTGCGCCACTTCAAGCCCTGTGTCGTCTGTGATGACCCCGTCCACCCAGGTCAGTGTCCGGCCTGTTTTCGTCACTTTCGCAGTACAGACGATCTCCTTTCCCCGCACAGCGCGCAGATAATCCATATCCCCCTGCACAGTCGGCCCCCCGTAGCCGGTCGATGCCGCTGCGATCCCGCACACCGTATCCGCCAGCGAAAAAAACACCCCGCCATGCACCGTGTGCAGCGGATTCAAATGGCGGTTTTCGATCGGTATCATCCCCTGACAGTACCCTTCCCGCACTTCTACGATCTTCATCCCGACCGCTTTGGCAAAACCGACCTCTTCTCCCAGATACTTTGCCATCCTGACCGGGTCCTCTGCCAGAAACGCAGGCAGCCCCTTCTCCAGCCTTTCCTTTTCCATTCTTTCTTATCCTCTCTGTAAATACTTTCTCATCTTCCCTGCAAAAGCAAATATCTGTCGTCCAGTTTAACATGTTTTTTCTGTCTCTGCCGCTGTTTTTCTGATAAAATAAGCCTGTACACTGCAGCAGTGTTTTATACCGATCTTCAGGAGGAAAAAACATGTATTTCCATATGCCGACAAAAGTATATTGTGAGACCGATTGTGTGCGCGCCCACGCGAAGGAACTCGCCTCCTTCGGGAAAAAGGCTCTGATCGTGACCGGCCGCAGCAGCGCCTTCCGGAACGGGTCCCTCCGGGACGTCCGGGACGCACTCTCCTCGCAGGGTGTCGCATATGCCGTTTTCAGTGAAGTGGAGGAAAACCCTTCCGTGGAAACAGTGATGAAGGGGCGCGCGCAGGGTCTTTCAGAAGGTGCCGATTTCGTCATCGGCATCGGTGGCGGGTCCCCTATGGATGCCGCCAAGGCCATCGCACTGATGATCCGCCGCAGGGACGATGGTGCAGAGTATCTCTATGACGCAAATGTGCCCACAGAGGCTCTCCCTGTCGTCTGCATCCCGACGACATGCGGGACAGGCTCCGAAGTGACAGCCGTCTCCGTCCTCACGCGCCACTCCCTCCGGACAAAGGGTTCCATTCCCCACAAGATCTTTCCGGAGCTGGCTCTCCTGGACGGCAGATATCTGCTCACCGCCCCCCGCAGCGTCATCGCAGATACCTCGATCGATGCGCTGGCCCACATGTATGAGAGCTTTCTGAATACAAAATCGACGGATCTGAGCAGCATGTGCGTGGACGCCGGTCTCAAAATCTGGAGCCGCAGCCGCAGGGCTATCCTGTCCGGCCAGCCCCTGACCGCAGAAAACTGCCGCGACATGCTCCTCGCCTCCATGCTCGCCGGCATGGCGATCGCCCACACCGGGACCGCCCTCCCGCACGGACTCAGCTACCCGCTGACCTATGAGACCGGGATGCCCCACGGCAAAGCCTGCGGCTATTTCCTGCCGGGCTACCTTCGGGAAGCGGATCCCGCTGCAGCAGACTACCTTCTGCGGACTGCGGGCTTTACAGATATCGACTCACTGGAAGACTACTACCGGGCGACCTGCGGACGGGATGAAGTCCCTTCTCCCGTCCTTGCCCAGGCCGTGGACAACACCCTCGCCAGTCCCGCAAAGCTCGCCCAGTGCCCCTTCCAGGTGGACGAAGCGGTCCTGTGCCGCATCGCGGGCCTGCACTGACCCGGAAATTCAAGACTCGCTCGCGAGTCTTGCGCGCCGGATTGTACCCACAATGAAACGAGTTTCCCTTTTTGCGCGCGTATCCCACGACTGAAGTCACGGGTATTGCGCGAAGAAGAACAAAAACCGGGTGCCGGCTGCTGAACATACAGCCGACACCCGGTTTTACGTTCCGGTCATCATTTGCGCCCGCTCAATCTTTTTAACAGAGAGATCTCCCGCTGCGGAGAGATCTCCTCTTCGTCCCCCGCCTTCCGGCTCCAGGAATCGGAATCCTCCCCGGGAAGATCACCCGGCATCATGAAATCCGTACCTGACCCGTCTAAACTGCCGGAATCAGGATCCGGATCCTCCGGACTTTCAAAAGCAGGATCCGCAGAGCCTGCCATTTCAGTGCCAGGGCTTTCCCACTCTCCGCTCTCTGCGCCGGGCAGGCTGCTTTCATCGCTCTCTGCGCCGGTCACGGGGTCTTTGCCATCTTCACTGCCGGCACCGGGCAGATTGCTCTCATCACCCTCTCCGCCGCCGGCACCGGGCAGATTGCTCTCATCACCCTCTCCGCCGTCGGCACCGATAAGATGCCCTTCCTCTGCTCCGGCCGCCTCGGCAAAGTCTGCAAACTCCTCCGAGTCAGCAAAATCAACACCTGTATCCGCTTCCTCCTCGAGGAGTTTCCCTTCTCTTTTCGCGCCTGAAAGGGTCTTCATCACTGCTGCCGCCAGAAGTACCTCCGCCGCCAGCCCCAGAATGATCCACAGCAGGGATTCCCCCGCGATCCCGTATCCGATCATCACCATACAGGCACTGTGCACCAGAAAAGGCATCATAAAACTGACAAGCAGCATGAAACCCGCTCTTCCGCCATGGTTTTTCTGCTCAGATCCCTTGGCGACCCCGTACAGGGATCCCATAAAACCGGAATACCCAAAATGAGACGGTATGTATAAAAGGGCGAAAAGAAAGGAGATGACTGCACCGGCGCGCAGAAAATCAGGCATCGCGTTGCGCAGCGAAGCCATATCCTCCGGAACAAGGCTCCAGGCTGCCAGCCATGCCAGGATCATCACCGCCGAAAAGCCCGCACCGACTACGGCTGAGGCTGCCGTGCCGTCCGTGATCTTTTCCATCGTCATCTGCTTCCAGGTCACGGAGCGCAGCACAAAGAGCTTGCACAGCTCCTCGACCAGCGCAGTCGCAAGCACATACCGCAAAATACACGAAACCAGCAAAAAGCCACCGGTGAACTGGCCATCCCGGAGCAGACGCAGTACCACCGTCACCAGGAGCAGGAGCCCCGCCTCCATCAGAAACGCCGGCACAGCCACCGCTGCCCCCAGGAAAAAAAGCTTCAGCAGTGTCCCGCCCGAACCCTTGCCGAAGGCTCCCGACCGGATCACCAGGTACAAGACCGGAATCAGCATCAGGTATGCCGCGATCAACAATACAGCCACATTCATTTTTCTCCCTCCATGTGTAAGTCTTCGGGCTCCAGTATCTTTTTCGCAAACAGCTCCGGGTTAAACTCCTTTGGCTTCTCCGCCGCCTCCAGATCCAGGATCACTGGACGGACCAGATCTTCCACAGCGTAGAGAACCGGCGTCCGGTCAGGATCCTCCAGACCGACCAGATAATATTTTTTTCCGTCCCAGACGAGGTCGAGCGGCGTACAGATATACGCAGTTCCCCCCTCCGCCAGGACCAGGCCCCTGTCCGAAGCAGGCTCCTCCTGTGACCGGGCAGGCCGGTCCAGGAGCTGGAAGCTGATCCTGCGTCCTCTGTTGACAGCGTCATTGAGCAGATTGACCATGTCATAGACCGCGATATCCCTCTTATTGGGCTGCTCCAGGCAGATCAGATGGCGCTCCACAGAGCCCGCCTGATACCTGCTGCAGAACTGCTTGAGCTTTTTCCGGATCCGGGCCTTCTGATTTTTCCCGACAAACCGGGAGGACGTCACAGCATCCGCTATTATGCGCAGCTCCTCCAGGGTAAACTCACGCTCCCTGAAATAATAATAGTTCCCGGAACTCACGACCGTCTCGATATCATACCCCTCCTCCGTGAGAGTATCGATGTCATTGCGCACCGTCTGCCGGCTGTAGACCGTCTCCTCATCCCGCAGCGCCTCCATGATCTCACCCTTCGTCGTGAAGTGCTCGCTGTCCGTATTGGTATACAGATATTTGTACAGGCGCAGCAGCCTGCTCTTATTACTGACCATAGGGTACTCCCTCCCTCCAGTGACAATAGGGACGGTTCTTTTTGTCATCTTCCGCACTTTATGATGACAATAGGGATGACAATAGGGACGGTTCTTTTTGTCACATGTTTTGAATGTGACAAAAAGAACCGTCCCCTTTGTCACCTGATCAATCTGCTGCCTGCCCTGCTGTCATGTGCCATCTCCCATTATGCCGTATGCCAAAAAATTCGTCAACGCCGGGCCTCTTCTCACACCATTGAGAGGGAGATGCGTTTTTTCTTCAGGTCGACCGAGAGGACCGTGACCTCCACGATGTCACCGACGCTCACGACCTCCAGAGGGTGTTTGATGAAGCGCCTGCTGAGTTTGGAGATATGGACCAGACCGTCCTGGTGCACGCCGATATCGACGAAAGCGCCGAAGTCCACGATATTGCGTACCGTGCCTTTCAGCTTCATGCCCGGTGTCAGGTCCTCCATGGAGAGGACGTCGCTGCGCAGCACGGGCGCCGGCATGTCCTGACGGGGGTCGCGTCCCGGCTTTTCGAGCTCGGCAAAAATATCCCGCAGGGTGATCTCGCCAAGCCCCAGGTGCTTTGCAGAAGCCGCCGTATCAGGCACCAGGGTCTTCATCTTCCGCAGGGAAGCGGCATCCATGGGGAGCTGCAGCATCTTTGCCAGCGTCTGCACCGCCTCGTAGCTCTCCGGGTGGACCGCCGTGTTGTCCAGGGGGTTTTTTCCGTCGCGGATCCGCAAAAAGCCCGCGCACTGTTCGTAGGCCTTGGGCCCCAGCCCCTTCACCTTCAAAAGCTGTTTTCGCTCCGCGAACCGCCCGTTCTCCTCGCGCCAGGCGACGATATTTTTCGAGACCTGGGCACTGATTCCCGCGATATGGGCCAGAAGCGGCGCCGAAGCCGTATTGAGATCCACGCCGACCGCGTTGACGCATTTTTCCACCACGCCCGCGAGTGCCCCGTCCAGTTTTTTCTGATTCATGTCGTGCTGGTACTGCCCGACCCCGATCGCCTTGGGATCGATCTTGACCAGTTCCGCCAGCGGATCCTGGAGCCTTCGCGCGATGGAAGCCGCGCTTCGCTGGCCGACATCAAACTGCGGGAACTCCTCGGTCGCCAGCTTCGAAGCGCTGTAGACCGAGGCGCCCGCCTCGTTCACGATCACGTACTGGAGCGGCTTTCCGGTTTTTTTAAAAAAGTCCGTGATCACCTGCTCCGATTCCCGGGAGGCTGTCCCGTTCCCCACGGAAAAAAGGGAGATCCCATAGGCGGAGATCAGTTTCTGCAGAACAGCCTCCGCCTCCGTTACCTTGTTCTGGGGCGCCGTCGGATAGATGACCGCCGTATCCAGGACTTTTCCGGTCGGATCGACGACCGCCAGCTTGCAGCCGGTCCGGAAAGCCGGATCCCACCCGAGCACCACCCTGCCAGCGATGGGCTGCTGCATCAGGAGCTGTTCCAGATTCTGCTTGAATACCGTGATCGCCCCGTCCTCCGCCTGCTCGGTCAGGGCATTGCGGACCTCCCTCTCGATCGCAGGCCCGATCAGCCGGTCATAGCTGTCCGCGCAGACCGTCTCCAAAACAGGTGCCGTGTAGGGATTCGGACCATCGCTTCCCTTCCGCCGCCGGATATATTTTCTCTGCAAGTACTCCAGGATCCGGTCCCTGGGCGCATCCACCTTGACGGAGAGATAGCCTTCCTTCTCCCCGCGGTTCAGGGCCAGCACCCGGTGCCCCGGGATCTTCCCGGCCTGCTCCTCGTACTCGAAATACATCTCGTAGACATCCCTGCGGTCTGCGCCGGATTTCTCTTTCTTCGCAGTTTCTTTTTGCGAAGAAACGATAAGCCCTTCCTTCATCGTGCGTTCCCGGATCCAGGTCCGCACATCCGCATTGTCGGAGATCATCTCCGCCAGGATATCCTGCGCGCCCTGCAGAGCCTGTGCCGCATCCGCGACCTCCTTCTCCTCAGAGACATAGGCTTGCGCCTCCTCCAGAGCCGGATGATCCGCGCCGGGAGAGAGAAGCCAGTCCGCGAGCCCCTGCAGCCCCTTTTCCTTCGCGACGCCCGCCCTTGTACGGCGTTTGGGCCTGAAGGGCCGGTAGAGGTCCTCGACCGCGACCTGGGTACTTGCCGCTTCGATCTGCGCCCGCAGCTGGGCCGTCAGCTTTCCCTGCGCCTCGATACTCTCCAGCACCTTCGTCTTTTTTTCCTCCAGATTGCGGAGATAGGTCAGCCTTTCCCCCAGCGTGCGCAGCTGCTCATCATTCAGCGTTCCCGTCGCCTCCTTCCGGTACCGCGCGATAAAGGGGATCGTATTTCCCTCGTCGATCAGAGAGACCGCCGCCTCCACCTGCCAGACCCGCACGCCGAGCTCCTCCGCGATCAGGTCCGCAATATTCTTTTCCACCTGTAAAACACCAGCTGCTGACTGTTCCATACTCTTTTTCTTTCCCTTTCTCACATCAGGGGGGACACCCCCTCGCACACTTTTTCTTCACTGCACCGGGGGACAGACCCCCTGGCAAAAAAAATATATCCCTGCTACACCGGACATGCTATAATGACTCTCGGCGCCAGCCGCTGAGGTTTTATAATCATACGCAGGCTCTGCCGTCCGCAGGTGATGATTCGTAAACAGGAGATTTACTACATGCATTGTAACACGAGTACCATGATTGGCAAGACTTCCCGCAAAAGGGCCATGCGGCCCTTCCTCTTTCTACTGACAGCTGCTCTTACCATGTTTCCCGCCGGCTGCTCCGGGACAGGGAGCATGTTTGTCCCCGAAGCCGAAGATGCCTCCTATTACGGGACCTCCGGAGACATGTACAGCGACGCATTCGACGGGGAAAACCTGGGGGTATTCCCCGGGGAACCGGGCGAAAGAGAGGCAGGGGGCCCTTCCGAAGCCGATCACGATTCCCCCGGTTCAACCAGACGGAACAGAGGCCGGGCGCCGCAGAATGAGCAGGAAGAACCTGAAGAAGAGCCCCGGGAAAAGACTGCGTATCTCCAGGGTACGGGAAGTGACATGTACTCTGCCTCCACGGTCGATTACTATTATGGCTTTACACTCGAGGGGACATCTCTCCAGCTCCCCTGCGGCTTTTCCTCCCTCCTTCAGGCCGGCTGGGAGATCAGCCTGCCCGGCGCAGAAAGACCTGTTCCCGGTTATTCTTATGAATTCGTGAACGCCGTACCGATCGGCAGTCAGGAGCAGTCTGCGGCAGGCTCCGACGCACAGACAGGAATCGGGGCACAGCAAAGCCAGGCAAAAACTGTACGCCTCTGCCTGGCCAATTTCAATAAAGATGCCTGTCTGCCGGCTGACTGCACTGTATGTGGAATCTCTGCGGCAGCAGATAGCGGCGTGTCCCTGGAGACCGCATTCGGCGCCGGTCTCGGAAGCACTCCGGAGGATCTGACCTCCGTGTTCGGCACCGATTCCTCCATCTACACACTTACGGAATACTACGACGGCACCCGGACTCTCCGCTACTGTTTTTCCAACGGACTGGCGGAGGGCGAAGAGATCCCCGTCCTCGCAGAAGCGGAGGAAAAAAGCCTCGCGGAAATGATCCTGGCGGATACGGATCCCGACGGAAAAACCATAACGTCCCTCTCGATCTACTATTTCCGCCAGCCCTGAGCAAGCCAAAACGGATACCATGTCTAAAAAGCCAGAACTGATAAACCGGCAGGAACCTCAATAGGAAACCTCGCCCCCCTGCTCCAGAAGGGTCACGCCGTCCACCTCCGGGAGCCGTGCCAGCTCATTCGTGAGGCGGAGCCGCTGCTTTGTGCGGACGCGCAGGACCAGGTTCTGCCTGCCTTCCACCTTTCCGGTGGAGATCAGCTTCACATGATCACAGGTATCCACAATCGTCTTTTTACAGATCTTTTCCAGATCCGGTTTCTCTCCTTCATGCCCGTAGACGGCCAGGATCAGCGGCGCCCTCCCCGGCGACACCAGATCCATCACGATCACCACCGCCGTCATGAGGATCGAGACCACGATCCCGACACGCCACATGCCCGCCGCGATAAAAATCCCGCAGGCGACCGACCACAGCACAAACACCAGATCCATCGGCTCCTTGACCGCCCCGCGCAGACGGATGATTGAGAGTGCGCCGACCACTCCGACCGAAGCGATCGCATGCTGGTGCATCATCAGGATCAGCGCACACGTCACCGGCCCTGACACCAGCAGGGCAAGGTTGAGGCTCAGAGAATAGAACGTCCTGCGGCCTTCCATCCTGTAGCACAGATAAATATAAATGCTCAGGACCACGGAAGCCAGCATCGCGACCAGGATCCCCGCTCCTCCGTACTCTGACGGGGAATATCCCTGCGCCAGAATTCTATACACTATATCGATAAAGGACATACGCCGCTCCTTTCCGCCTATCTGCCCGTTTCCCGCATCTTTCGCAAAAACTGCTTTCCGCCGATCTATCCATTTCCTGCGTCTTTCGCGAAAACTGCTTTCCGCCGATCTATCCGTTTCCCGCGTCTTTTGTAAAAAATCTGCTCAAAAACGCTCCATCAGTTCCACGCCTGCACTCGTGCCCAGTCTATCCGCGCCCGCCTCTACCATGACCATGGCTGTCTCAAAATCACGGATCCCGCCTGCCGCCTTGACCTTCACGGCATCACCGACGACAGACTTCATCAGCCGCACATCCTCGACGGTCGCCCCGCCCGTGCCAAAGCCCGTGGATGTCTTGATGAAATCCGGCCGCACCCGCAGCGCGATTTCGGCTGCCGCCCGCTTCTCCTCATCGGTCAGATAACAGTTCTCAAAGATCACCTTGCAGAGTGCCCCGCCCGTATGACAGACGTTCGTGACCGCGCGCATCTCGCGCTCGACCAGGTCCAGATCTCCGTTTTTCAGCTCGGCGACATTCAACACATAATCGACCTCTTTCGCCCCTCTCCCGATCGCGTCCTCCGCCTCGAAAACCTTACTCTCGATCGTCATCTGCCCCAGCGGGAACCCCACCACGACCGCGATCTGCACCGGACTTCCGTCCAGATACCTCCTGCACCGCTCGATCTGTGACCCGTTGACACAGACTGTCCGGAACCCGTACTTCTTTGCCTCCTCACAGAGCTTTCTGATCGCCCCG
>JAFWDM010000040.1 GCA_017513005.1 Lachnospiraceae bacterium | reverse complement strand
AATAGGGTAGAGGGGAGCCGAACGGCTCCGCCCCTCCCATTGCACCGGACGTACGGTTCGCGTATCCGGCGCTACATCAACTGTAAATCAATATCGGATTTTATTGAGATAGTATGCAAGGGGGTCAACAAGTCCCGGATAAACCGTGACTTTCCCCTTGCATTTTAATTTCATCCCAAGGACTTTCGGACTCAGGATGTAGTTTATGACATCACCACTGCACTGACTGTATAATCCTTTTCGCGAATTGGCGACTTTATAAAGCGCCTCATCATCGAACTGGAAGCCAAATACAGTGCAATACCATCGAAGATTCTTAATGATAGTCCCCGGTTTCTTCCACTGTTTGACCATGATTACACGAATCCTGTGCCTGACCCATTGTCCAATCTCAGCCATGTAACCCTTCATACTGCCTATACCGTAGTAATTAATCCAGCCGCGCAGTATCTGGTTTACTTTTGTGACCGTGACTGTTAGCGGTACAGCCGCCGCTTTACGCCTGCAGGTGACCGCGCGGATTTTATCCCGCAGTCTCAGTTTCCTGCTCTTGAGCGGTTTACATTTCCATGTGTCCTTCTGTTTCCAGAAGCCAAACCCAAGAAATTCACTCTTCATCGGTCTGACAACATTTGTCTTTGTTGCACTGACCCGCAGGAACAGCTTGCGCTCAAGCCAGCTGCTGACAGATGCCATGACGCGGTCTGCTGACTTACGGCTTCTTGCGAAGACGTCAAAATCATCAGCGTACCTGACAAAGCACAGTCCCCTTGATTCCAGTTCCTTATCCAGTTTGTCAAGATAGACATTGGACAGGACGCAGGAAAGGGGTCCTCCCTGCGGCACACCTTCTTCTGTGGAACTGACCAGCCCATCATCCATGACGCCTGCTTTCAGAAACGAGCGTATAAGGTGGAGGATGGTCGCGTCATTCATTCTTTCTCTCAGTATTGAAATCAGCTTGTCGTGGTTCACAGTGTCAAAATACTTTTCGATGTCGAAATCCACTACCCATGTGCGGCCTTCGTTCAGGTATCCCAGCGCCTCCTTCATGGCCTGATGGCCATCCCGGCGTGGCCGGAATCCGTAGCTGTGGTCGCTGAAATACGGGTCGTATTCCAGTATGAGTATCCTTGAGACCGCCTGCTGGATCACTCGATCCACGACAGTAGGTATCCCAAGCGGACGGAGCTTGTCAGAGTTCGGCTTCGGTATATACACCCGCCTCACCGGCTGGGGTCTGTACTGCTTATTCCGTATCTGCGTTCTTATCTCATCTCCGTGGACTGCAAAATACCCCTGCAGTTCATCAACGGTCATGCCGTCAATGCCGGGGGCTCCTTTGTTCTGAGCCACTTCTTTAATGGCTTCATTGAAGTTCTGGACACTTAGAATCCTGTCAAGCAGATTCATCCGTTGCTCCTCCTCTTTCGTAAAGGTGTCAGGAAACTTCTTCCTCCATCACAGTCCCCGCGACATACGATTGCACTTGTTGGGCTGCTACAAGGTGTAGTGCAGAATATCCTGACCTTGCTCAGGTGATTCACAATACAGTTAACATTAGACCCTTCGGGAATTTACATTCCCTCGACGCTGTCATATGGTCTCAGCTGACTCCCAGACATAAGCTTTATATCGCACGTGCATAAGATGCCCGCCGCAGCATCGGCGGAATATATCACTCCTTTCCTCTAGCACGCTGTCTGGGTCTCCCGGGGTAATTCGCAGTTCTTTCGCCACACAACCTCCTGATTTACTCTCTTGGTTTTACGCTTACCACGGACTTCGGATTGTTCTGCATCCTTGTCCACCATTTAGCCTCATATCAGGTTTCTGTCCGTAGGCTCATGGCTTTGCTACGCGCTTCCTTCACCCCACCGTTACCGGTTTCGGCTTGCGTTTAACTACATGGACGGTAAGTTATCCATGACCGGACTTTCACCGGCAAGAACTGCGCCATGCCCGGCGCACAGAAAAAAGCATCCCCCGGATTTCTCCGGGAGATGCTGTGAGCGATCGAAACCGTGTGTCAGAAGCAGTTCATCAGAAGCAGTTTCTCAGAACTTTCCGGCTTTTGCGGCCTCTTCGATGGAGACGGCCGTCGAAACGGTCATACCGACCATCGGGTTGTTGCCTGCGCCGATGAGGCCCATCATCTCGACGTGCGCCGGGACGGAGGACGATCCGGCAAACTGCGCATCGGAGTGCATACGGCCCATCGTATCAGTCATGCCGTAGGAAGCAGGACCTGCAGCCATGTTGTCGGGGTGAAGGGTACGGCCCGTGCCGCCGCCGGACGCGACGGAGAAGTACTTCTTGCCCGCCTCGACGCGCTCTTTCTTGTAAGTGCCTGCGACCGGATGCTGGAACCTGGTCGGATTGGTGGAGTTGCCGGTGATAGAGACATCGACATTCTCTCTCCACATGATCGCGACGCCTTCCTGCACGTCATTGGCACCGTAGCAGTTGACCTTCGCGCGGGGAGACTCGGGATCCTTGGAATAGCACTTGCGGAAGACTTCCTTCAGCTCGCCGGTGAAGTAGTCATACTCTGTCTCGATATAGGTAAATCCGTTGATGCGGGAGATGATCTGCGCCGCATCCTTGCCCAGGCCGTTCAGGATGACGCGGAGAGGTTTTTTGCGGACTTTGTTCGCCTTCTCCGCGATTCCGATGGCACCTTCCGCAGCCGCGAAGGACTCGTGGCCCGCCAGGAAAGCGAAGCACTCGGTGTCTTCCTCGAGCAGCATCTTGCCCAGATTTCCGTGGCCGAGGCCGACCTTGCGGCGGTCCGCGACGGATCCGGGGATGCAGAATGCCTGCAGGCCGATGCCGATCGCTGCAGCGGCGTCAGCCGCGCGGCGGCAGTTTTTCTTGATGGCGATGGCAGCGCCCACCGTATAAGCCCACTTCGCGTTCTCGAAGCAGATCGGCTGGATGCCCTCGATCAGATGGTAGACATCGATCCCGGCGGCTTCCGTGATTTCCTTACATTCCTCGATCGAAGAGATTCCGTACTCCTTAAGCGCAGCAAGAATCTGAGGTTCCCTTCTTTCATATGATTCAAATAACGCCATAATGTAGTTCCCTCCTTTTCTTACTCGTCTTATTCTTCCCTGGGATCGATCACGCGGACCGCGTCTGCCACTCTGCCGTACTGGCCGGAGGCTTTCTTCAGCGCTTCATTCGCATCGTCACCTGCCTTGATGAAATCCATCATCCTGCCGAAATTGACATACTTGTAGCCGATGATCTCATCGTTTTCATCCAGCGCGATCCCGGTGATATAGCCGTCTGTCAGTTCCAGATAGCGGGGGCCCTTGTCAAGCGTACCGTAGGTCGTACCGACCATGGAGCGGTTGCCCTTGCCCAGGTCCTCCAGGCCGGCGCCGATCTGCAGGCCGTCCTCGGAGAATGCACTCTGTGTCCTGCCGTAAACGATCTGCAGGAAGAGTTCTCTCATGGCTGTATTGATGGCATCACAGACAAGGTCTGTATTCAGGGCTTCCATCACGGTGAGCCCGGGAAGGATCTCCGCCGCCATAGCTGCCGAATGTGTCATACCGGAACACCCGATCGTTTCGACCAGCGCTTCCTGAATGATGCCGTCCTTGACATTCAGGGAAAGCTTGCAGGTACCCTGCTGCGGCGCGCACCAGCCCACACCATGTGTGTAGCCGGAGATATCCTCGACCTTTTTCGCCTTGACCCACTTCGCCTCTTCGGGAATAGGAGCCGCGCCATGATGCACTCCCTGCGTGACAGGGCACATGTTCTTCACTTCTGTCGAATAAATCATATTGCATTGTCCTCCTCATATGCTTTTCTCAACAAGGATATAATCGTTGTTTATTTTACCATAAAAGACCTTGTCCCGCCAACTGTGTTACAGCATTTTGTACAACTCCATACCCTTTTCTGTTATGCCCGTTCACCTCCTGCCGGTATTCCGGCAGAATGACGGACCTCCCCGCTTTCAGACACTGGTCAGGCCTCACTGTCAAACACCGGGCATGCCCTGCTCTCAACCAGTGGTCAGGCATCATTCCCAAACGGCAGTCAGGCCTCGCTGTCAAAGATCGTCTTGGCGCTGAGCATGCCGCCATAGGTGTCCTTCCACCTCTTGTGCGGCTCGCACTGATCGTAGGCCTCCAGCGCCTCCCTGTCCATGTCGATCTCGATCATGAGGTCATACCGGTTGGGCCTGTCGATACAGCAGGGCTTCACCTTCACTGCATGGACGCCGGGGATCGAGAGCGTCTCCTCGAAAATCTCCGTCACCGGCGCGATCAGGGCCTCTTTATCGTATCCCTCTTTCAGCTTGGCGATAATATAATGCTTCACACGATCCTCCTTTCAGATAAAGAAACCACATCATTGAAAATCACATCATTGAAAATCACATCATTCAGATGACACGCAGGACTCACGAGCGGCCCGAAAAAACTACCCTTCCTTCTGCATTTCATCCGGCATCCCGGTCAGCATCTCCTCCAGGATCTGCGCCGCCCGGTACACCAGCTCCGGGCAGGGGCGTTTTCTGTAGTATTCCGCTGTGCGTTCCTCCGGGTCCCCGCCCGGTTTCGCATACTCCGGGATCCTGTCCCCTCCCGGCTTTTCGGCAGAAGTGATCCCGGCCCCGCCGTGACCTGTCCGCCCGGCAGTACGGTTCCTGTCCGGCTTTGCACCCGCCAGAAGCTCACGGCACAGGATCGACCCTTCGCTGTCCCGGAAGCGCCCGGCAAACTCCCGCACCCTCTCGTAGTGCTCCTTCTTTGCCTTTGCATCCTTCGGATCGGCATACCCCTTCGCCGCGCCCAGCACCATGGCAGCGCCGCTCACGGCGCCGCACACCTCCCGGAGCCTTCCCAGCCCACCTCCGAAGGAAGAGGCCAGACGGGCAGATGTATCCCGGTCCAGACCCGTGACATCCCCGAAAGCACAGAACACTGCCTGGGCACAATTGTACCCCTCCAGAAACAGGGCTTTCGCCCCTGCGGCATGACCGGAGCTGTTCCCGTTGGCATTTGGACACCTGTCAGCTTTTTCCATTTCGTACCCTCCAAACCCGCATCTCCATGTAAAGGAATATCGCACAGACACTTATGCGTATGTCCCTCTGTACATTTCCTTTCATGTCCGTATTCGCATACTCCTTATGTGCATGCCCGGTGTTATTATAACAAATCGCCCTCTTGCGCGCTATCCCGGCAAAAGGGCAAATGATGTAGCGAAACCTCCCAAAACAGTATAGAATAGTCTGTAGTGATTAAAAAAGGATGGTGACAAAGGATGGCAAACCCCTATATCAACCGTGAACTATATGACGCGATCCTCCGCTTTGATTCCAGCGAGGAAGCGCAGGATCATTACTACAGGGTGATGGACACGCCGACCGGCAGGATGAGCAGATCCGGCCGCGCAGAGACTGTCCGCGACCAGATCCTGCGGATCTATGCCATGCTCTTTTGCGACGACCTCGAGATGGCTCCCGGCCAGCCCGCAGGTCCCGATGAAGTCGATGCGACCGCCGACAGACTCTATACCGGCAGCATGGGCTTTGACCCGCAGCACTGGTACAGGATGCAGCATCACTTCCCCGTCATCGATGAGGACAATTATGACCGCTTTGCCGCCCTGGTGATCTCCGACCTCAGTGCCGGCCCCCTCCACGAGGCAGCTGTAAATGACGGTGACATGCTTCTGGTCGGAGAGATGGACCCTCTTCACATGACCCCGCAGCAGCGCCGTGACCAGAAGGTCAATGTCGTTCGGATCCAGGAAGGCGGTGACCCGGTATGACGATCCTGTGTGTACAGAACAACAGCAAAAAACTTGCCGCCCTCGCAGATACCGTCTCCCGCTTGTCTCCGGATGCGGAGATCCTGCGCTTTGCGGACAGCCCGAAAGCCCTGGCTGCCGCCAGGGAACATGGGATCGATATCGCTTTTCTTGATATGGGTCTGCAGGAGCTTGCCGCGCGGGACCTCGGACAGTACCTGAAGGATCTCTATCCCTTCGTGAACCTCATTTTCCTGACAGGACGCAGACAGGACGCCTATGAAGCCATGCAGCTTCGCGCGAGCGGCTGCCTCCTTTACTCCTCCCCGGAAGAGGATATGCGCCGGGAACTGAAGGAACTCCGCTACCCTGTCGGACAGAACCGGCCAAAAAGAGCTTTCGCCCAGACCTTCGGGAACTTCGAGTTCTTTGTGGACGGCAGATCCGTCGCGTTCAAATACTCCAGGACCAAAGAGATCCTTGCGCTCCTGATCAACAACCGGGGTGCCCAGACCACGAACGGCGAGATCATCGCCTCCCTCTGGGAGGATGACGGCGACCCCGAGAAGAAGAGTTCCTACCTCAGCAATCTACGGCAGGACCTGAACAACACCCTGACCCGGCTCAAGCTCACAGATATCATCGTCAAGCAGCGCGGAAGCATGGCGGTCGCCGCGGACCGGATCGAGTGCGATCTGTTTGACTGGCTCATAAACAGACAGAGATCCCGCTACCAGTACCTCGGCGACTACATGAACCAGTACAGCTGGGCCGAGTACATGCATGCCGAACTCGACGAGATCAGCTATTCCTTTGAGGAATAAAGACAAAACCGGAAGAAGCCCGCGGTCCCTCTGCGCAGCCTCTTCCGGTTTTTAAGTATGGTACTATTACCGGATCCCCCATCTCTCAAGGATCATCGGAAGAAAATAGTGCATCTGTTTGAACCACCAGGGCCAGTCGTGGTTGACATCATAGCCCCAGAAATCACACCATGCATGGATTCCCTTCTCGCGGAAGACGCTCTCCAGATATCTGAGAGACCGGATGCCCTCATCTTCCCATGCGCCCTGGCCGACGCAGATGATGATCTGCTTCTGATTATACTCGCTGATATAAGGGTGGTCTGCGGGCATGCCGGGCAAAAAGCACTCCGGGGAATTGTCGTACAGAGTCTCATTCATCCAGCCGTTGAAAAAGTACCTGCTGTCATACACACCGGACAGCGCCAGGCATCCGGAGAACAGATCAGGCCTTCTCAGCAGCGTGAGGACGGCGTGATTTGCGCCGAGGCTGCAGCCTGTTGTCATGGGGAGCCGGCCGCCGGTCCTCTCCAGGATGATGGGCATCGCCTCGTCGACGATATAGTGGAAATACAGCTCCTGTTTCCAGGCTCTGCGCCCGAGATCCGGATCGCCTTCCGACCAGCTCTCCTTATCGATCGTATCCACGACAAAGTACTGGATCTTCCCTTCCTCCAGGTACCCGCTCAGCTCATTGATCATTCCGAATTCTTCATAGTTGTGGCAAAGAGAATCCTGCGTGGGAAAAGCCAGGAACGGAACTCCGCCGTGTCCGTAGATCATGATATGCATATCTCTGTTCAGGCACGCACTGTAATGTGTGATTTCTTCCTTGTACATGTAGTATCTCCTTTCAGAAGAGCCTTTTTATCTTACACGATCCAGACGATTATAAAGGATTCTGTTTCCGATGACAACTCAGAGCATTACCATAGCACATGTTTTTAAAGCAGCAAATACCGCTTTTCTGGAAAACACTTATCCGGCACTGCCTGAAAGCTTGTACAGTCCTGTTCTGCACATGCCATCCCTTTATTACGGTTGAAACAGATCCTCTGCCGTAATCGTATTTTGTATAATTCCGGAATGCGCATTCTGCACAAGCCCATTGACAGTCACCATTGTCAGGTGGACAGATTTCTTTGTCTTCGTTTCGGAAACAAAGCATTCTCTTTTGTGGAGAAGGTTTTTCTCATACTCCTGATCAATACTGAACTTGTCCTGTGTATATTTCATTTCACACAGATTTACAACCTGATCCCGGCGGTCTATGAGAAGATCGATCTGCGCTCCATTTTTCATAGCATCACTCTTCCATGTATATTCCGTGCTGTCCACTCCGGAGATTCCCAGTGCTTTTTTCAGCTGTGAAGTATGAAGCAGACAGATAATTTCAAAAGCCAGACCGCGCCATGCATAATAACCGGGTGTTCCGGTAAAAGACACCCAGGATATAATATCCTTTCTGCTTTTTGTCTGATTACAGAACAGGATAAACGGATCGATCAGCTGATAGCATGCTCCATACTTCGCCTTTAAATAATCTGAAAACTTTCGTATAAATCCACATTGTTCCAGTTCACTGAGTACCGTGGATAAAGAGGATCCTCCGTCGCTGATTCCGGTTTCTTCTATGATCTGCGTCCTGGAAAGACCCTGTTTCCGCTTAGGAACTGTAAATAAATAACTTAGGAAATATTATTAGGAAATATCGTGTAGTTCCACTCCCCATGGAAGTCGTTCCGAATAATATTAACCTCTGATAGTTCCTCATCAGAAACTTTAATACCCGTTTCGTAATTTGTT
>JAFWDM010000039.1 GCA_017513005.1 Lachnospiraceae bacterium | reverse complement strand
GAGACATCCCAAGACCCCTTGAAGACGACGAGGTGGATAGGCGCGAGGTGGAAGTGCGGCAACGCATGGAGCTGACGCGTACTAATAGGTCGGATGCTTATCCTCAGTTCTGGACTTGCGCGGAGAGATCCGCTCGCGGGAACGGTTTACATGAGGAGGTTTGGTGAGAGATAAAAAAGTTTTCTATTCGGTTTTGAAGGTATGGAGAAGGAAAAGGAGCCGGTTGAACCGGTTCTTTTTTTATGCCGGAAGAGCCGGTTTTATACTGACTCAAAAAATTCCGTAATGATGAGGGAAGCGCATCGGTCTGCATAGAGAAGGCGGCAGGCTGAATAATGAGCCTGCCGCCAAAACGGAATATTGCGAAAGATCTAAGAAGGATCCGGAGTGATTATTACGAAAGTAGAGCCTGCAGGCCCAGAACCAGATGCGCAGCGGCAAAGGTATAGGGACCGGTTCGGGAAACTTCAATATCAGAGGGAAGGTAATAGCTCTCACCGACAGCCGGAGAACGCAGATCCTGTTCCAGGATGCCGGAAGTCCTCCGGTAGACATCAGCCATCCGGCGGGCAGGCAGGTCACCGTTCTTTCGCGCCGCAGCCAGCGCCTGCATGGCATAGGCGGAAGCGATGTGTTTCCAGGGGGTGTGGGCGATAAAGGTGCCGCCTGCGAATGTTCCATCGATGCACTCGACTTCCACCTGGCATTTTTCGTCGACGAATCTGCTATAGATAAATTCTGCTGCTTCAGCGGGGTCATAGTCCTGGTCGATCTCACGGCGTACAGCGCGGGGCAGTTCGTAATAGAGCAGAAGGTACATGGCCGTCACTGTCAGGCGGGGTGCGTCGGAAGCTGTGAATCCGAATGTCCCGCCTCTGTTTTTCTCATAAATACTCATAAGCAGCTGCCGGAAGGCATCCCCCTCTTCCTGGTGTTCCAGATAGCCATACTGGAAGAGAGCCCGAAGGGCCCACCAGGTATTGACGAGGCGGCATTCTTTTTTATCCGCCTTGAGGATCAGGGGGCCCCATCCGTCCTCGCTGTGGAGGAACCAGAGGTTTGCCGCGATCTCGTCGTAGAGATTGAAATCGTCGATCACACCGCTGGAGGACCGTTTTTCCATCGCGATCAGGCAAAGGAGCATGGCTGTATTGATGACCGTGGGACGGTTGACTGTCCGGCTGGGAAGGCCGGTGGGCATAACAGCCTGTGTGAGGGTCTGCAGGGCACTGCGGCAGGATTCCTTCTTTTTCTCAAAATACCCGGCGCCGTGCAGCGCGAGGAGGCCCTCACAGGTGTTCGCGTACTGCGGTTCTGACGCGGTCCCTGTGATGCCCCAGTGAGCGGGGCGGGAAAGGAGCCAGTTGACCAGCGAGCGCTGGCGGTTCCGGATCCGGGACCTGATCGCCCGCATGGTGACCAGGCGGAACCGGAGACTGCGGATCATACGGCAGAGAAGCCATGCGGGAACAAACCACATAAAAAGGATCACAGCAGCTGCCGCAGCAATCTGGACGAGGGACAATGAGGCGATCCTGAAAGCCAGAATGAAAGGCTGTAAAAGTCTGACTGCGTACAGAAAAGCAGCGAAAAAGACTGCAGTAAACAGAAAACGGACCAGGTTAAACATTTTAATACTCCTGTAGATAGGCCTGTAAAAAACGCATGCAAAGGGAAAAGAATCTGGTATACTACTACTGTAAAAGTTCCCGCGGTGCGGCCGCACGGATGGAAATGTCCGTCCGGATGCAGGGGCATAGTGCTGGGCGGCGGGTATGAGAAAAACAGATTCAAGTGGCGCCGGTGTTTCGCTTACTCATCGGGAAAAGAGATGGTCCCGAAGTCAAACATGTCCCCCATGGTAAAGGTGTGGCCGGAGAAGGCATCGATCACCAGCTTTCGCAGGCGGTCAAAGGATTTGCTGTCCCGGCTTTCCACATAGAGGCGGGAAGTCGTGCGGGCATCCGCGAGGCCGTCATGTTCGCGGCCGGTAAAATCCAGCCCGGCGAGGGTGACAGCCCGGCCGAGGTTCATCACTTTCTGCAGATGGAGGAGTTCACAGAACTCCTGTTGAAAGTCGTGCCAGTGATTGTACATGTAGCGGAGCCCGGGGAGGTCTGCGAGGTTTTTCAGGGTGGTCTCGTTCATGATCTGCCAGATATCGCTGTCGCTCCAGGAAAAGATCTCGTAATCTTCTCCGCACCATTTCACAAAGCGGGGAAGTACTTCCGGGAGAGGGGATGCCTGCTCGATATCTGCTGTTGTGATCCCGGTGAGCTTCTGAAATTTTGTATAGATCCGGGGGACATAGTCGGGACGGACAAATTCACAGAAGCTGTCGATCTCCCTGTTGTCGTCGTCCAGTGTGACAGCCCCGATTTCAATGATTTCCTGTGTACAGATCTCACGCTGCTCCTTGAGTGCCCGCGGGATCGGGTGCATTTCCAAATCAATGAATATTTTGTGCATCTGTATTCTCCTTGTTGTGTTTCCGATGTCAGAGCCGTGCATTGGGAATGCAGTGCGGCACGGTGGTACCGTGAAGACGTGTGCTGGTTCGTCATCCAGTTGATTGTATCATATTTCAGGTGTTTACGGGCAAAAATGCGGAGCGCCGCTCTTTATACCGGCTTAGACTGCGGCTGCCGCTCTTTGTGCCGGCTTAGACTGCGGAGCGCTGCTCTTTTGCCGGCATAAACTTCGACGCAGCAGGCCCGTTTTACAGGCAGTATTCTTACACGCTGTTATTATACACACTGCATTTTTACAGGCTATATTTTACAGGCTATAGTAGAATGAAAAAGATCAATGTTTATAAATCGGGAATCTTCACGATCAGTGAATATGAACTGGGGAAGGAGACAGATCCTGTGTCGCTTGTCCGGCTTCTGCAGGCAGGTCCGGGGCAGGTGCAGGAGGTGATCACCTATGTGTTTGAAGGGGAGGATCCGCTCGGGATCGATGCAAAATCCTTTTCCGCAGACACATTCATCCGGTTGTTTCCGGAATTGGAAGCGTATGGGTCCGGGCTGGCTTTTGACGTGATCCTGCGGATGGACGGCAGTCCCGTGACGGTGGAGCTGACGAAGGGATCCGGGATCGTCGCGGTCAATTCTCTCGATGCTAAGATCGGGCTGGGAGACCTGCTGGGAAGAGAGGCGGAGGCGGCGGAGGAGCTGTCGCCGGAGAAGCTCCTGGAGCTCCTGGCTGTGGCAGAGCGTCTGAAATGTCATACACGTCATTGTGAAACGTCCAGCGGGCGGCCGGAGAGTGTCGCGGAGCACAGCTGGCGTCTGGCCCTGATGGCCATGCTGCTCTGCGGGGTGAGAGAATATAAGGATCTCGATATGGACCGCGTGATCAGAATGTGCCTGATCCACGATCTGGGAGAGGCTTTTACAGGTGATATCCCTGCCTTTGAGAAAACCGGGGAGGATACGGCAGAAGAGGAAAAAAGGCTTGCGGAATGGGTGGATACTTTTCCGGGGACGCTGCGAACGGAATTCCGTACGCTCTATGAAGAGATGCGGGAGAGGAAGACACCGGAGGCGCAGCTTTACAAAGCTCTTGACAAAATGGAAGCTGTGATTCAGCATAATGAATCGGACCTGTCCTCCTGGCTTCCGCTGGAGTATGACCTGCAGCGCACCTACGGGAGCAGGGAAGTACAGTTTTCAGCATTTCTGCGGTCCCTCAAAGAGTGTGTGGATGCCTGGACGGAGAAAAAGACCGCAGGCAGGCATCCTGTTTCCGGTTGATGTTTCGGATCCCGGGATGAATTCTGTAAGGTTGACCTAAGGCAGAAGTATTATAGTAGAAAAGAAGGATGAACGAAGGCAGGTGTTCTGCAGGAGTTCAATAGAAGGATAGAGAAATGTATACGGCTGCCAATGCTGCCGAACAGGAAGGAAAGGAAGCAAGAAGTGTCGAGTGCAGTGAAAGAGCCCAAATTCCGGCATGAGCTTAAATATTTGTGTTCTGCTGCGGAGCTGAAAATGCTGGAGGTCCGGCTGCAGGATGTGATGCGCCCGGACCCGCACACAGACGAAACAGGATGTTATCTGATCCGGAGTACCTATTTCGATGATCTGTATGACAGGTGTCTGAATGAGAATGAGAGCGGCGTGAGCCCGCGGGAAAAATGGCGTGTCCGGATCTACAACTGCAGTGACAGGAGGATCTCTCTGGAGTGCAAGCGCAAGGAATATGGAATGATCCAGAAAAAGAGCTGCCGGATCACCAGGGACCAGTACGAGAGGATGGCCAGGCTGGAGCCGGTTCCGATCGGCCCCGAGAATCCTCCGCTGCTCAACAGGATGCTGCTGCAGCAGCGGACACAGCTGATGCAGCCGAAAGTGATCGTGCAGTATCTGCGCAGGCCGTTCGTCTGCGACGAGGGAAATGTGCGTGTGACCTTTGACATGAACATCACCTCCTCCCAGTCCTTCGACCGTTTTTTTGAAAAGGATATATGGGAACGGCCGGTGCTTCCAAAAGGGCAGCATCTGCTGGAAGTGAAGTTCGACGAATATCTGCCGGATTATATCTATCACGCCATTCAGATGACTAATATGCGGCTGGAGACGTTTTCCAAATATTATCTGTGCAGACAGTATAACCTGCAGGGATTTATGCTTTAATATCTCTGCATAGAATGAATTACTATTTTGGCACCGGACCATGGGACCCGGGAAAAGGCAGGTCCGGATCCTGTAATACAGTCAGAAGAAAGGAGCACATCATGTCATTTTCGGATATTTTTAAAAAATCATTTCTCGAAGGATATTCCACGATCGAGCTGGGGACGAAAGGGATCATCGTCGCGCTATGCTTTTCTCTGGTGCTCGGCGTATATATCTTTTTTATCTACAGACTGCTGACAAGGCGTACCTTTTATTCGAAAAACTTTAATATTTCCCTGGTATGCATGTCCCTGATCACGACAGCGATCATCCTGACGATCCAGTCCAGTGTCGTGGTTTCCCTCGGTATGGTCGGTGCGCTGTCGATCGTTCGTTTCCGGACAGCGATCAAGGAGCCCATGGATCTGGTCTTCCTCTACTGGGCGATCAGTATCGGCATTATCTGCGGCGCAGGCCTTTCTGAGATCGCCATCATCATGTCACTTGTAGTGACGATCGCCGTTTTTATCCTGAGCCGTATTCCGCTGGGACGTGCACCGATGATCCTGGTGATCAATTCCGAAAATGACAAGGAGACCAACAAAGCGATCCGCACCATCGTGCGCAGGTACAGCCGGTTTTATACGGAAAAATCCAGGAATATTTCCGGCGGTCAGCTGAATCTGGTGATCGAACTGGCGGTGAACGCCGGTGCGGAGCTTACCGGAGAGCTCTCTGCCCTGCGGACAGTTCACTCCGTCTCACTCCTGTCCCATGACGGCGAAGTGACCTTCTGAGTATAGACAATGTAAAAAAAGAAAATTAGAAGACCAGTCAAGCGTAGATCGTTTTGAAAAGAAAGGAGCGTTTCCAATATGAAGCACATCGGATGTTTTGCATCGGAAAAAGAAGAAAAGGCACATCTGAAGAAGCTGACAGGCGAGGAAAAATACGAGGCGCTCAATGAGATGATCGCCGTCTCAAAGCACATCGCGTTTTTCGGCGGCGCGGGCGTTTCCACAGAGAGCGGGATCCCGGATTTCCGCAGCAAG
>JAFWDM010000038.1 GCA_017513005.1 Lachnospiraceae bacterium | reverse complement strand
TATAATTCGTAAGTGAAGTATCATATTCAGAGCATAAAAAAAGCAGGTCATTGGTTTAATGTAGACCTGCTCTGAATATGATTCTTCACAATTGTACCAGATCGCGTGCCTGAGGGCTCAGTATATGGGGAATGAAGTGGACCTTGTACACGGAATCGACCCTCAAAATGTGTTTTTCAAAGCCGGGAGGGGCTGTATAAGCATCTGACCGTTGAGATTTGAGCATAGCAAACAGGCTGTCCTTTCAGGCAGCCACCGGAGAGATATTGAGATCACCTAATCAGCTGACACCGGAAGGAGTCCTTCCATATGTTCTGTAACACTGCCTGAGGGATCGTTCACCGCAGCACGGACAAATATGGATGTCGATGCCGAACATTTCAAAGAGTTTTACATCTGTTTCCATACCAGAATATTTTGACCTGAAGCGTCGGTGATTCTGGATGCGGAAAATGATCTCCAGGCGCTTCTTTTTCAAACTGTTCGTGAGGATGCCGTAGTAGCGGATCTTCTGGAATCCCGCGGGCAATACGTGCTGCAGAAACCTGCGGATGAATTCTTCATGAGTGATGGTGATATGTTTCACACCACCTGTGCGGTAGTCTTTAGCTCGGAAAGTGACAGAGTTTTCGGAAACATCTTCGATCCTTGCATTAGAGATCGCAATCCTGTGAGAATAGCGGCCGAGATAATCGATGGCATTTCCAAAGCCGTTGAAGGTTTCCTTAATAAAGGGACACCAGTCTTTCCTGTAAAGGCTGTCACGGAATGATCTCCACTGTTCCTGCGGGACCAACCCGCTGCACGGTCCTTTAAGCATGAGCTGCCTGCCATTATAAAGGTCCTCAAGCGCGTCCATGAATTTTCCCCGGAACAAAGCGCCAAGGACTTTGACAGGGATAAAGAAGTTCTTCCTGCAGCTGACGAGTTTCATGGAAGGTGTGAGACCGGCCCCGGAAATAATGCAGTGAATATGCGGATGGTAATTCAGTTCCTGGCCCCAGGTATGGAGGACCTGGATGATCGCAGGCATGGCTCCCAGATATTTTTTGTCAGAGGAAAGCTGCAGGAGCGTCTTTGCGGACGCATCATGAAGGAGGGAATACAGGATCTTTTGATTTTGGAAGAATAGCGGCCTCAGCTCCGCAGGGACTGTGAACACGACATGGAAATAGGCCCCGTCGATCACTTCTGACCGCCTTGCGTCTATCCACTGTTCCTTAAGGACAGCCTGGCAGTTCGGACAATGGCGGTTGCGGCAGGAATTGTTGTGTGTCACCTGGTGGCCGCAGGAATCACAGACGCTGACATTACATCCAAGTGCGCCGGATTTGCATGCCATGATGGAGAGAGCCGCTTTTTCCTGGACAAGGGATACATTATGCCGGCGGGCATACTCCTTCCAGGAAGCCTTAAATATCTTCTGAATGGGGAGGTCAGACATTATCAGGCCCTCCCATCCTGTCCAAAGGGCTGAGGGCCCTTTTCGATGAAGTTGCTGCAGTATGGATATAGATGACCGTTGAGGTCAGGGATTTATGCCCCATGAGCTCTTTGATCTCAAGAAGATCCACTCCGTTTTCATAAAGATGAGTGCCGAATGCATGGCGGAATGTATGACAGGTGATCCTCCTGGGCCATCCAAGGTATTCCTCATGCTGGTGGATATGCCGGCTCAAATAGAACGTATCGATCGGCCGGTCTTCACCACTCTGCTTGGGAAACAGATAACCCCTGGGTCTGCCGCAGGCAAACCAGTACTGTGTGAGGATGTCCAGGGAGAACTTTGAAAGGACTGCGTACCGATCGGATCTGCTCTTGGAGTGCCTGACGTGTACACGAAGGTTTCTGCGCTCAATGTCTTCATAGCGGAGATTGCATACTTCTCCAACACGCAGTCCGGAGCCATAGAGCAGGGAGACCATGGCTTTCACCTTGACGTCGGGAATTGATGTGATAAATGTCATCACTTCATCCTGCGTCGGAACGTAAGGAAGATACGTATCAAATTTCCGAAGCGGGAGCTGCGTAGGGTCCCAGGGTTTATGGAGCACATACATGTGGAAAAAGCGGAGCTGGGAGATGGACGCATTTATCGTCCTGTCTGCAAGTCCGCGGGATGACTGAATCCACTGAATGAAGTGGCGAAGATCATCATAATCTGCCTCAGACGGTTCTCTGTGAAGCTCCGATTCCATAAAATTGAGAAAAGACCTGATATAGGTGCAGTAGGATTTGACAGTATTATCTGTAAGGCCGCGAAGGCGGATCATGTCCTTATAAGTATTTAAATAATCCAAAATAAACTCCTTCCTGAAGTAAACAGCAAAAACATCAGCCAACTGCTGTTTCAGGAGGAGGTCTTGGAAATTGATTGTTGAATAGAGAAAAATGACGTGGTAGTATATGCATACAAGTAGCGGTGCTAATTGTGTGTTTGTGAGCGTCAGGAACTCTACAATACTACACAATTCAGAACACTGCTACTTTTTTTGTGGATTAGGCTGAGAAGTGGCTATTGATGAGTGTGAAGATAGCTATCGCGACAGCGATTTGGTACAATATATATTCTGCTGCAATTTTCCCAAAGGTGCAGCTCTGGCAGGCAGCCCGGGCAGAAAGCGATTACGGTCTCCGTTCGTGGGAATGGGACCGACGGCGGAGAAGGAAAAGAAGCGAATGGAACCGGCGGCGGAGAAGGAAAAAAACGACTGTAACCGACGACGGAAACGAAAAGAAGCGAATGGAACAGAAGACGGAAAACAAGAAGAAGCGAATGAAACAGACGGCGGAAAACGGAAAAAAGAAAAAGATCCGGAAATTATCCATTGCATTTGCCCTGTCCATGCTGCTGACCCTGGCACTGGCGTCCGGGTGCGCGGCATCTGTACCGTCCGTCCGGACCGGGTCGGGAAGTCGGAGAGAGGGTGCCGGTCAGAGTGTGACGGCTGGTAAAACCGAGACGGCCGGTCAGAGCGGGACATCTGCGGGTATGACAGTGGAAAAGGCTGCCCCGGAAAAAGCCGACCCGGAAAAAACGGCCCCGGGAAAGGACGACCCGGAAAAAACGGCCCCGGGAAAAGCCGGCCGCGAAGATCCGGTTGAGATCACCTTTACGGCCGTGGGAGACAACCTGATCAACGAGGTCCTTTATGAACAGGCTGCGGACCGGGCCGCAGCGGCGGGAGCGGGGGAGGACTATGACTTTGCCCCCTGCTATGCACAGATCTCCCCTTTTATAAAGGAGCACGACGTCAACTGGATCGATATCGAGACCCTGATGACGGACACCTGCGAACCCTCCGGTTACCCGGCCTTTTCCACGCCCGGCGCCAGCGGCCGGGCCCTCTATGACGCCGGATGGCGCGTGTTCAGCCTCTGCAGCAACCACACCTATGATCTGGGGACGGTCGGCATCCGGGAGACCCTGGCTTTCTGGGACGGGATGAAAAAACGGGCGGAGGCAGGCCGGAAGACCCATGCGCCGGCCCGGCCGCCGGCGGAAGGCCTTGCTGCCGGCCCGGCAGAGCCGCAGGCACAGATCCCGGACAGTATCTGCTGCACCGGCCTGTGGGAAAAGGGGCGGGAGGACCGGATTCCGATTCTGACCTGTAAGGGGAAAAAGCTGGCCTTTCTCACCTATACCTACGGGACCAATGATATCCCGACACCCGACGACGCGCCCGCCCATGTGATCTATCTGGAGCAGGAGGACCTGATGGCATACCAGATCGGCCTGGCCAGGGAACGGGCGGACGCGGTCATCGTCAGCCTCCACTGGGGGGAGGAGTACAACCACCGGCAGACAGATGAACAGCGGGCGCTCGCGCAACGGGTGGCTGACATGGGGGCCGACCTGATCATCGGCGGACATCCCCACGTCGTGGAGGGGGCGGAAATGCTCACAGCTGCAGACGGGCGGAAGGTATTCTGTGCCTATTCCCTGGGCAATTTCATCTGTGCACAGAACGCCATGCCGGACCCGGACGCCATGATCGGCCTCCTTTTGTCCTGCACCTTTCGCTTTGATGACGACGGACTGTCCGTCGAGGACCATGCCCTGGTCCCCATCGTCACAGACTACGGGAAGGACTATGCGGATGACCACGTCGTCCTCTACAGAGATTACAGCGAGGAGGACGCCCTGGCCCACGGCATGCGGGATATGTTCGGCTTCACACAGTTTGATCACGACTATGTCGCGGACATGCTGACCGGGGTCGTCGGCCCGGACTATCTGCAGCTGCCGTGAGGCGGAAGCGCCCGGTTTGGAAATACGCGGCGTATCCCATGACCGCAGACGGATTTGCGGGTCTTCACAGACAGCCGGCAGACAGTACGCCGTAACACAGAACAGCGTTGACAGGAGCCCCGCCTGCTTTGCGCAGGATCAATCCGTCTGTTCATTTTTCTCGTGTTCCATATAGATCTGCGCGAGGCCGCCGTGGGCCGTCTCCCTGTACTTCTCATTGAGATCCAGGCCTGTGCGGTACATGGTGGCGACCACATCGTCGAAGGAGATCTTTCTGGTGGCATAGAGGAATCTGGACAGGTTGACAGCACTGAGGGCACGCATGGCGGCGACGGCATTTCTCTCGATACAGGGGATCTGTACAAGGCCGTTGACCGGATCGCAGGTAAGTCCCAGGTTGTGCTCCATCGCGATCTCCGCCGCGTATTCGATCTGATCGATGCTCAGTCCGTAGAGCTGGGCGACTGCAGCCGCTGCCATGGAACAGGCGCTCCCGATCTCCGCCTGGCATCCGCATTCCGCGCCGGAGATACTGGCATTGGTCCGGATCACGTTGCCCACAAGACCCGCCACGGCCAGGGCGTCCAGAATCTCTTCCACAGGGAATCCCCTGTCCTTTTCCATGTAGTAGAGAATGGAGGGAAGGACCCCGCAGCTGCCGCAGGTGGGGGCTGTGACCACCACATTTTCCGCGGCATTTTCCTCGCTGACCGCATAGGCATAGGCGGCGATCACACGGTTCATGGCGACGTCCGCGCTCTCGTTGTAGCAGCGCTTTTCATAGAGATATTTTGCTTTTCTGGTCAGCTTGAGTTCGCCGGGCAGGATCCCCTTGGCTCTGAGGCCCCGCTCGACCGCGTTCTTCATGGCGGTCCATACGGTCTTCAGATAGTCGCGCAGCTGGTAGCCTTCCAGGATATAGATCAGCTGGATGATACTGATCTTTTCCTGGTTGCAGAGTGAAACGATCTCGGAAAAGCTGAATGTTGTAAAAACACAGGACATTTAAACGGGTCTTTCCGACGGAAGATCAGAGTACAGAGCCGCTGTTATTATTACCATTTCCCCCTTTTCTATTATATAGACTCTCGGAATCTCTGAGCCGCATAAATACTGGCTCCCAGAGGTTCCATTTTTTAAATTACCCCACTTTTTCTGCAAAAAGCAGTTGACATGAGAACTAAAATGTGCGGCGCGCCTCGCTATCAATACCTCGCAGAGGAAGCGAGGCGCGCCCTTTAGGAACTGTAAATAAATAACTTAGGAAATATTATTAGGAAATATCGTGTAGTTCCACTCCCCATGGAAGTCGTTCCGAATAATATTAACCTCTGATAGTTCCTCATCAGAAACTTTAATACCCGTTTCGTAATTTGTTT
>JAFWDM010000037.1 GCA_017513005.1 Lachnospiraceae bacterium | reverse complement strand
GACTTATTATATAGCATCCAGGTGATAAATTATATTAAAATATAGATATATTGTTTAATAAATTTAACATTTTTCTTTACTATATTTACTTCGAAAGTTTGTAAATCATTAAATCGGCATACGGTATAATAATTAATAATAGATGAATATACGGCAAAAACGCATCCTTTATGGTATGATAAAAAGCAGAGTTGATTCTTGATAGTGGTTTTTACCCGGGAGGTTCTGATGGGCTTTAACGTGTTCAGCGATGACTGGGACAGACTGAGATCGGGGGACCGGTATTTGTCGGACTGTGCAGGGCTTGACCGCGGACTGGACAGGCAGCTGATCAAGTATATTGCGGTCCATTGGAATGAGCGCAATCGTGGCAGGGAAGTCACTGAAAGGAGTTGAGCATGTCTTATTCGGCAATCGCAAACATGAGCAGGGTCAATCGCGCCAGATTCGGCGTGCAGGCGGGGCCTCTTCAGCCGATCCTGCATTCCACAGGGAAGAAAAATGACCTGAAGTCCGCCGCGCTCCGGTTTCTTCATGACCGGTGCGAGGGACTCTGTTTTGACCCGGAGGCGGACCGGGAAATGGAGACCGGAAAATACACGGGAACCGGTCTGCGGAAGGGGCAGGTCCCCTATAATATGCAGATGGATGTCAACCGCCTGTGTCTGGAGCGGGAGCTGGAAAAGTTCATCGATTCCGGTGTGGCGGAGGACGCCTACACGATCTACTACTGTTATCTGGAGATTTTTTTCGGTCATTACGGCAAGTCCAAGAAGATGGTGGAACTGCTCTCGGAATATGAATCCAATGGCAGCTCCCTCCTGATGAAGCACCGCGATCATTATTCCCACTCTGTCTATGTTTTTGCGCTGGGACTGGCAATCTACGAGACAAACAAGGTCTTCAGGGAGAAATTCAAGGTCTTCTACGGGTTTGATCCGTCGGAGAAAAACATGGAGGAGGACCATGCGGCCGCCTGCTGCTTCCTCGAGTACTGGGGGCTGACATCGCTCTTCCATGACATCGGATATCCCTTTGAGCTGCCCTTCGAGCAGGTCATGTCCTACTATGAAGTCGCCGGGAGCGACCGCGGGAAGGGGAGCCTCTATATAGCCTACCACGACATGGATGTGATCACGGCGCTGGGGGACGAGGCAAAGAAGCGCTTCGAGGAGCTCTACGGCAGAACCTTTGCCTCGACGGAAGACCTGTTCGCGTTCGGGATCACGGACAAGCTGGGAAAAGTCTATGACTTTGATGAGGCATATATGCTGAAAAAGATCCACGACAAGCCGATCAACCCGGACGGGTTCGGGTATTTCATGGATCATGCCTATTTCAGTTCGGCGAGGCTCTACCGGGAGATCGTGAATTCTCTCGGGATCGATCAGGTGAACGAAAAGCATGTGGATGCTCTGACGGCGATCCTTCTGCACAACAGTCTCTTCAAGTTCGCGATCTCTTTTTACAAGGACAAGAAGAAACACAAGGAGCCCCTGCGGATGGAGGTCCACCCTCTCGCCTACATGCTGATGCTCTGCGATGAGCTGCAGTGCTGGGACCGCATCGCCTACGGCAGGAATTCCAGGACCGAGCTGCACCCCATGGCAGCCTCCTTCGATTTTTCCAAAAACGCCATCCGGGCCATCTATTATTACGATCAGGACGAGCAGGACAAGATCGATGCCTTCAAGCTCGCCTACAGGGCCTGGGAGAAGAGCGGCGAGGAGGGGGATGCCCCCAGGCTCAAGGCCTACTCGGATATGGCGGAAAAAGAGGAGCGGTTCACGGGCGACATCGAGAAGATCGTCGATACGGCGGATATTCCGCTGACGGTGGTGCCGAGTATCGCCGGGGTCGACCGCAAGAGCAAGCACACCTATCTCTCCGCCAGCAATTTCCTGCACTTGTATGATTTCGCGGTCGCTCTCAACGCCCGCTACGACCACCAGGGAGAAGAGAAAGCCATTCCCACGCAGGAGCTGGAGAAGGAGTTCGAGGAGCTCTCCCTCGAGTACCAGATCTCCAACATCAATCAGGCAAAGAGCTTTGCGGGATATCTGGACGCGCTGGGCTGTTTCTACACAGACCGGCCTGTGGACTATGACATGATCACGGAGTTCTCGGAGGAACAGATCGAGGTCTTCGCACCGATGGAACACGAGCGCTGGGTCCGCGAACACAGTGAAATGGGCTGGAAACAGGGGGATCTCTATGAAACGGCAGCCCTCAGACCGGAAGAGATCCGGCCGTACGGCGATGAAAAGACCGCCCGCAGTGCCCTGCGGGAGAGGCTGCGCATGCACAGGCTGGCGATGGACGGAAAGCCATCTGAGGAAGAGATCCGCGCCCACTATACTATGCTTCCGGAGGAGGAGAAGAGGAAGGACTATGAGCCCTTCAACAGTATGCTGAAGCTGGTCAAAAAATTCGACGGTCTGCGGATCTATACCCTGGAGTGAGTGGAGCCATGGACAGGAGAGAGGAATTTTTCCGGGAAAAAGAAAAGTGCAGGGAACCCCTGGCGCATATCGAGAGAGATATCCGCCGGCCGGACCTCAGAGAAGCGGATGAGATCTATGCGGCCGCAGACCACCTGAGTATGCAGAATGCGGAGAAGTACCGCAGGATCCTGCTGGCCCTGTCCGTTGCGGGGACCCTGCTGGCAGTCGCCTTTCTGCTCTATGACGAGATCAACCTGTACGGCCTGATCCTGGCCTGCGGCATCCTGCTGCTCACCCTGTTTATCATCAACGGGCTGGCAAAACGGCTGCACTGCCACAGAAATTATCTGGAGTACCGCCTGCTGGCGGAGGGGGCCCGCGTCCAGTATTTTCTTTGCAAGGCCAAAAGCAGGCAGAACGCGGCGGACCTGCTGCCCTGGTCCTGGCGCTTCAATGTGCCCTGGACGGAGTCTGTACTGCGGGAACTGGGCAGGACAGTGGATGGAGCGCCTGAGAACAGTTCGCCGGCGGAAGCTGCCGCCGGCGAAAATGTTGCTGATAGTCCTGCTGCAGGGAAAACGGCTGCCGGCAGGACAGCCGCCGGGGAGGCTGCCGCTGAAAAGAATCCCCGGGGCGGGGACTCCTGCCGCTCCCGGTACCGGATCCTGGATGTCTGGGTCCGGGGGCAGGCACAGTACCACAGAGAGGCTCTGATCATGACCGAAGCCAGGATAAGACGCAATGACCGGATCTCAAACCTGGCCCTGCTCCTTGCCCTGGCAACCTATGCCGCTGCCCTGGTTTTTGAGATCTGTGTCGGAGGACTCTTCAGCGGCAGCGTCCTGCTGGGGCAGAGGCAGATGGAAGTGATCCGGGTGATCCTCAAGGTCGCCATGGGGTCTTTCTCCGCCATGACCCTGTTTGCAGGCAACTACTACGGCAAGCTCTCCCTGGAGGAGACAGCCCAGGATCACCGGCGCATGGCCGCCCTCTACGAGAAGACGGAGGCGGAGATCCTGCGGACAGGGGAGACAGAAGACCTGATCACGAAGCTGGCCAGGGAGGGGCTGTCCGAGAATAGCAGCTGGTACGCCTATCAGTGCAAGAACAGACCGGATATCTCCCTTTGATGTGATGCTGCGCGGACGTGATGCTGTGCGGCGGGGAAAGGAGATCCTGAAGCAGGTACAGGAGCCAACAAAAAAGTCCTCCAACCGCACAGAGAATATCAGGAGCAGTGCTGAAAAAAGGATTCGAACCTTTACGGCTGCCCCGGGGATCCGGCGCAGCCACGGGATTATCAATCCCGCGCGTCTTCCAGTTTCGCCATGACTACCCAAGGTAGAAGTAACTGCCGCCTCCGCTTCTGTGCGTTAGAAGGACAGACTTATTATACACAGAGTATTTACAGCTTGTAAACAGGGCTGGATAATTTGGAAAACAGTGTATTATGTATCTATATTATGATATACTCTTATTAGTCCGAAGCGGAGAGTCAGATACTTCGTCCTTTCACGACAGATGTTGTCGGTTCGAGTCCGGCCCGCCTGCGAAGGCGGTAGTTCAATTGGTCAGAACGCTTAAGCTGGCTCACTTACTCTCGGACTTTTTGAGAATGCTTAGGGAGACAGGGGTCGGACCTCTGTCTCCCTGGTTATATATACACGTTTGTAAAAAGTATCTCCCGGAGGAGATGCATTTGATGCCCGTTGGCACCGGCAGGCCGGGCATCTGAAAAGATGATGCAGTGAGGAGGTGCAGGATGAGTTTGTTCTCACGTTTGGTAAAGGAAAACAGAACCGTGGAGGAAACAGGCGCCGAGAGAAATTTTATGGGAGGCATCTCCTACCGGATCAACCCCCTCGATACGCTCAAAATGGTGACTGCCTCCAGCATTTTCGGGGAGCCGCAGTACTACCGGGACGGGGAGTTTACGCCTGCAAAGATCATGGACGGAAGGTGGAGCGTGGATGAGGTCTTCAGGATCTACAGCGTCCTGGATGACGGGCCTTACGCCGGAAAATCGACGTCCCGGGTGATGGAGACGGTGATCGATGATGCTCTTGATTACGATTATGAGCAGACGCTCCGCTGGGCTGTGACACTCCGCACAGACTACAACATGCGGCTCAATCCCCAGGTCATCATGGTGCGGGCGGCGGCGCATCCGGGCCGGGCAGCCTTTAACGAAGCGCATCCGGGCCTCTTTTCACAGATCAATGCCCGGGTCATGCAGCGGGCGGACGAGCCGGCCTCCCAGCTCATGTATTATCTATACACGAATAAGTCAAAGAAAAAACTGCCGACCATCCTGAAGAGAAACTGGGCGGCAAAGCTGGAGAGCCTGAATGCCTATCAGGTCCACAAATACAAAAACGCCGGGATCGGG
>JAFWDM010000036.1 GCA_017513005.1 Lachnospiraceae bacterium | reverse complement strand
GTCCTCAAAGGAAGGCATCCGGATCGTTCTGGAGCTGCGCAAAGGAGCGGACGCTGAGCAGATCAGGAACCTGCTCTACAAAAAGACCCGTCTGGAGGATACCTTCGGCGTGAACATGCTCGGGATCCTGGACGGCAGGCCGGAGACCATGGGGCTTCGCGCGATCCTGGAGGCCAGTGCGGACTTCCAGTATGAGATCGCCGGCCGCAAGTACAGGACCCTGCTGGAGAAAGAACAGAAAAAGCGTGAGATCCAGGAGGGCCTGATCCAGGCCTGCAATGTGATCGACCTGATCATTGAGATTCTCAGAGGCTCCAGGGACCGCGCGATGGCAAAGCGCTGCCTTGTATCCGGGGACACGGACGGGATCCGGTTCCGGTCCGACCTGTCCAGGGAGATGGCGGTGCAGCTGCACTTTACGGAGACCCAGGCGGATGCCATCCTGGATATGCGCCTCTACCGTCTGATCGGCCTGGAGATCGAGGCCCTGATGAAGGAACATGAGGAGACGCTCGCGAATATCTACAAGTATGAAGATATTCTGGAAAACCGGAACGCGATGACGAAGGTGATCCGATCCGACCTCCTCTCCATCAGGAAAAAGTACGGCCAGCCCCGCAGGACACAGATCATCCAGGGGCAGGAGGCGGTCTTTGTCCAGGCCGCCGCGGATCTGGACCGCGAACTGGTCTTTGTCATGGACCGGTTCGGGTATGCCAAGACGATGGAGCCCGGGATCTTTGCCCGCAACGAAGCGGCAGCCAGAGAGGCCTACCGCTTCTGCTTCCCCTGCCGCAGCACCGGACGGATCTGCCTCTTCACGAAGGAGGGGCAGCTGTACACGCTCAAGACCGCGGACCTTCCTGCCGGCAGAATGCGCGACAAGGGGATCCCTGTCGACAATGTCAGCAACTTCGATTCGACGAAGGAGGAGATCCTGTTTGCCGCCTCCCAGGAGGCCCTGCGCCTCGAAAAGGTGGTCTTTGTCACGGCAGCCGGTATGGTCAAGGCAGTTCCCGGGACGGAATTCGATGTGATCAAAAAGACGGTCGCCTCGACCAGGCTCGCGGAGGAAGACCGGATCGTGCTGGCGGCGGAGCTCGGGGATGCTCTGACTCTGGTGCTGCAGTCCGCGGACGGATATTTTCTGCGGCTTTCCGTGGATGAGATCCCGGCCCAGAAGAAGACTGCCATCGGCCTGCGGGGGATCAGGCTCTCGCCTGACGACAGGGTGGAAAATGCCTGGCTTCTGTCACCGGGAGATAAGACGGTCGTGTCTATGCACGGGACGGAGATCGACCTGTCAAGGCTCCGCATCGCAAAGCGGGGCGGGAGCGGCACGAAGCGGTTCTGACCACTTTTACAGGTACGGTTTACGCCCCTCGAAGGGCCTGAACGCCTATTATAGTTTTGTAAGGAGATTGCTGTAACTCTCCTGAAGCATTGCATACGGATCATTTCCGACCTCCTGTCGACTTCGACAGGGCAGGAATGGTATTTGGAAGAGAAAGGATTGTTCTATGAGAGTCATTGCAGGAAGCGCCCGGAGGCTGCTGCTTGTGGCGCCCGACGGAATGGAGACGCGTCCAACGCAGGACAAGATCAAGGAGACGCTTTTCAATATCCTTCAGATGCAGGTCCCCGGCTCCGTTTTCTGGATATCTGCGCCGGGAGCGGCGGGATCGGGATCGAAGCCATCAGCCGCGGGGCAAAGCGGTCCTATTTTATCGAAAACGGCAGAGCCGCGGTCTCCTGCATCCAGCAGAACCTCCACAAGACCGGCTTTGAGGACCGCGCTGTGATCCTGCGGCAGGACGCTGTCGCGGCGCTGCGCCATGTGCGGGAGAAAGAGGTGGATCTGGTATATCTGGATCCCCCTTATAAATCGGACCTGGCCCGCCGGGTGCTCATCGCCCTTGACGATCAGCCCTACATCACGGAGGATACATGTATCGTCGTGGAGACAGACCTGGAATCCGACTTCTCTTTTCTGGAGAATACCGGGCTGGAGATCTACAGGGAGAAAGACTACCGGGGGAACCGGCACCTGTTTATCCGCCGCAGAAGCGAAGAGAAAAGCTGACACAGAAGCGTTGACCGGCCCGGAACCCGGGGTGTTTTTGCATTGCGCGAGGGCGTGTACAGAAACCCGCGGTGTTTGTTTTTGAACTTTTATCGCGGTTCATATCATTGCGGGCGAGCTGGAAGTGTAGTAAAATGAACTGGCAGTCCATTTTCAGTGATGACAGAAAGGAACAAAGAGCGCAATCATGAAAACAGCGGTATACCCAGGAAGCTTTGATCCGGTCACTCTAGGGCACATAGACATTATAGAACGTGCTGCCGCCATGTTTGACGAGGTGACGGTCTGCGTCCTTGAGAACAAGGCAAAATCTCCATTGTTTTCAGTAGATGAACGTGTTAAAATGCTTCAGAAAGTCTGCGAACATATACCGAATGTCCGCGTTGATTCTTTTTGCGGCCTGATGGTCGACTATGCAAAGCAGATCGGCGCGCATGTCTCGATCCGGGGCCTGCGTGCTGTCACGGATTTTGAATACGAGCTTCAGCTTGCACAGACGAACAGGATGCTCTCTCACGGGGATCTGGATACGGTCTTCCTCACGACGTCCGCCAAATATTCCTACCTGAATTCCTCCGGCGTCAAGGAGATCGCGGCGTTCGGCGGAGAGATCTCCCAGTGTGTGACTCCCTGGGTGGAGGAGCAGATCTGGAACAAGATCAGGGAGAATAAAAAGTCTCAGAAATGATAATGATGCGCCCTTGCGGAAAAAGCATCTCATAATGGTATTGTTTGAGATATAACAGGAGAAAGAAATCATGAGCAGTAAGATTGAACAGCAGATCGATCAGATTGAAGATTTTATCGACAGCTGCAGATACCAGAAGTTTTCCAAGACGAATATCATCGTCGACAAGGATGAACTGGACGGTCTTCTGGAAGAGCTCCGCGCCAGGACCCCGGAAGAGATCAAGCATTATCAGCGCATCATCAACAACAAGGAAGCGATCCTGGAGGATGCCAGACGTAAAGCGGATGAACTGATCAACGAGGCGACGATCCATACCAACGAGCTGGTCAGCGAACATGAGATCATGCAGCAGGCGTATGCCCAGGCGGACCAGATCGTGCGCCTTGCGCAGCAGCAGGCTGAGGAGATCGTGGACCGCGCCGTCGTGGAAGCCAATGCCTATCGCTCCTCCGCCTCCCAGTACATGGATGATATGCTCGGACAGCTTGAGGACAACACGACACAGTCCCTCGAGAACCTGACGGCGATCTTCGCGAATTTCCATAACCAGCTGAGCAGCTACATCGAGACCATTCGTGAAAACCGCACCGAACTTCTCCCGCAGAACGAGGAAATCATGGCTTCTCAGGAATCCGCCGGTGAAGACGGTTACGATGCCGGCATGCCGGCTGAATGACAGCTGGATCTGCACACAGATGCTGCAGGATCCTGCTTGATCAGATGATACATAGGGCCCGGATCTGCTATACTGCAGTGCCGGGCCATTTGTGCGTATAATTGCGTATAGGAAAGACCCGCTCGCGAGTCCTGCGCGATGAAGCGAGTTTCCCTTTTTGCGCGCGTATCCCACGACTAAAGTCACGGGTATTGCGCGATGAAGAATAAAGAATATGAAAAAAGGTGCATTCGGCTACCTGCATAAGAAAAGGACAGTCTCTCTGGTCAAGTCCTGCCTGCTGGTCGGAGCCGTTTTTATTATCTACTATGCGGCACTGCGTCATTTTCAGACCAACAGAAATGTCTTTTCGATCCTGGCGGCGGTCATGGCCCTGCCGGCGGGAAGGAGCGTAGTCATCACTGTTATGTGCCTGCGGGCCAAAGGTGCCTCAGAAAGGGTACGGGACGCGGTCGCAGCTGTGAAAGGGCTTTCTTCCGCTGCCTCGGGCTTCGATCTGTGCCTGACCTCCTACGACAGGACCTTTTCTCTCAGCCATGCATCCGCAGCAGGCGGACAGGTCACGGGCCTGACGGAAGACAGCGCTACAGACTGTCTCCTGTGCGGACAGCACATAGAAAAGATCCTTGCCGAAAACGGGATCAGCGGCCGCAGGGCGCTGATCTTCCGGGATCCGGAAGCATATATCCGGGAGCTGGAAAGACTTGTCTCTGAACAAGGCCCCTGTAAAACAGGATCCTTCAATGAGAAAGCACGGGAGGAGAAAGCACGGGAGGAGAAAGCACGGGAGGAGAAAGCACGGGAGGACCGCAGAGTCATGCAGCTCCTCTACGCGGTATCACTGTGACCGCAAGGTCAGCAGGAGCAGGGACTTTGGCGGATACGACCACACGGAATCTTTCACCCGCCGGCGGGCAGGCCTGCCGCCGGTTCGGGGCTATTGCCCCTGATCGCATAGGATTGAGTAAGATATGCAGCAGTTCATTGTCCAGGCTTCCGAACGCGGACAGCGCTTCGATAAATATCTCAGACGCCGCCTGCCTCTGGCGCCGTCGTCTTTTATATATAAAATGCTGCGCAAAAAAAACATCACCCTGCGCGGCAGAAAAGCCGGCGGCGGCGAAACAGTGGAAGAGGGGGATATCGTCGCTCTGTTTCTTTCCGATGAGACGATCCGGAAGTTCTCGGCAGACGCTGACGGAGAGAAGGAAAAACGCTCCATCGAAGAGGCGGACCGGGCCTATGACGTCCTGTCGCCGCTTCTGGGCAAAAGGCCTGTCCTCTACGAGGATGCCCATATCCTCCTCATCGCAAAGCCGCCGGGTGTACTCTCCCAGAAGGCAGGTCCCTCTGATCTGTCTGTGAATGAGTGGCTGCGCGGGTTCCTGCGCAGGCGGCAGAAGGAGAGGGAGGAAGGCCGGGAGGAAGAGGAGCTCTTTACTCCTTCTGTCTGCAACCGCCTTGACAGGAACACGGGCGGGATCCTGCTCTGTGCAAAGACCCTGCAGGGGAGCCGCGTACTCTCCGAGATGATCCGGGAGCGGAGGATCAGAAAGACTTACCGGATGCTGGTACACGGCCGGATCACAGAACCCGGCCGGATCGAGGGAGACCTCATCAAGGACCGGGACCGGAATCATGTCGGTCTCTTTGATGCGGGAGAGATGCAAAACGCCCCTGTGACCGGTCCCGTACAGGATCCCGAAACAGCCCCTCCAGCCCCTCCGGCGCCCGGGAAGGCGGCTCCGGCAGCCGGGCAGGCCGTGAAAGTCCGGCATGCGGTGACTGTATACAGACCGGTACGGACCGGGAGGGACACGACTCTGGTGGAGGCCGACCTGATCACCGGGCGCTCCCACCAGCTGCGCGTTCATATGGCTTCGATCGGACATCCCATCGTCGGAGACCCGCGTTACGGGAGCCGTACGCTGGACCGGGCACTTCTGAAGAAAACCGGCGGCAGGCAGATCAGGTCCCAGCTATTGTGGTGCACGGCAGTCACATTTCCGGAGACTTATCACGGAAAAAGCGGGAAAGCTGCCCGGGCGGAAGCCGCCGCGGAAAAAGCCGCCCGGGCGGAAGCTGCCGCAGGGAAGACCATTCGCTGCCCGGAGCCGGACTGGTGGAAAAAACTCGAGGAATAGGCGAAAGGCCTGTTACAGAAAAATGAAAAGGAACTGCCATGGCAACCTGGAAAACCAGAGGCCTTCGCGGATCTCTCCTGGAGGATCTCGTCAACCGGACAAATGAGAAGTACAGGGAACGGGGGCTTGCCCTGATCCAGAAGGTTCCCACACCGATCACACCCATGCAGATCGACCGCGAATCAAGGCATATCACGCTCGCCTATTTTAATCAGAAGAGCACAGTGGATTACATCGGTGTCGTACAGGGGATCCCGGTCTGTTTTGACGCCAAGGAATGTGCCGGCACGACCTTCAGCCTGCAGAACGTCCATCCGCATCAGGTGGAGTTTATGCGGCAGTTCGAGCAGCAGGACGGTGTGGCCTTTTTCCTCCTCTTTTTCTCCAGAGAAGGGATCTACTATTACCTGCCGCTGCGGCACTTTCTGGCATTCTGGAAAAGGGCGCAGGAGGGCGGCAGAAAGAGCTTCAGGATGGACGAACTTGACATGTCCTACGTCATCCCGCAGGAACAGGGGATCATGGTCCCTTACCTGGACATGCTGCAGAGGGATCTGCTGGAAAGAAATTAATGCTCCGGATTTGACAAACCCGGCACAGCCGTGTATACTGCAATAGTTTCGCGTGCTAGCATAGTAGCACGTTACTGCATTAAAGCAACATTTGATTATAGTACCCGGACAGGACCAAAAACATGCTTTCTTTAAACAATGATCTGCTGCATACGCCGGACGGCGTACGCGATACATACGGAGACGAACTGGCGAAAAAAAGGCGGATCGTCGAAAAGATCCACGACAGGATCCGTCTCTACGGATACGAGGATATCCAGACGCCTTCTCTTGAATTCTATGATGTTTTTTCCAGCGAAGTCGGCACGACGCCTGTGAAGGAGCTCTACAAACTGTTGGACAACGAGGGGAACCTCCTGGTCCTGCGTCCTGACTTCACCCCGTCTGTGGCCCGCTGTGCGGCCAAATATTTTACGGAGCAGGAGTCTCCGATCCGCTTCACCTATGAGGGTAGCGTGTTCGGGACTGCCAGCGGGCTGCAGGGCAAGCTCTGCGAGACGACCCAGATGGGCGTGGAGCTCATCAATGAGCCCTCTGTCTATGCGGACGGCGAGATCCTCGCGCTCCTGGCCGATACCCTCCTGCAGGCGGGACTGACCCAGTTCCAGATCAGCGTCGGGAATGTCGATTATTTCAAGGGGATCTGCGAGAGTGCCGGCGTAGATCCGGACACGGAGATGCAGCTACGGGATGCCCTATCCGGGAAAAACTATTATGCGGCGGAGGAACTGCTCAAAAGCCGCGGCTTTGACCGGAGAACCAGGGACCTTTTCCTGAAGGCGACCCGGTTTGTCTCCACCCGCGAAGAACTTGCGCAGTTTTTTACAGAAGACATGCATCCCCGCGCACGTGCGGCGATCGAGCGTCTTTTAAAGCTCTGTGACGTGATGGATGCTTACGGTTTTTCCAAATATATCTCCTATGACCTGTCACTTTTGAGCAAATACCGCTATTATACGGGCATCGTCTTCAAAGGATACACATACGGGGCCGGTGACGCGATCGCGTCCGGCGGCCGCTACGACGGCCTGCTCGCCCATTACGGAAAGGAAGCGGCTGCCATCGGCGTCATGATCCAGATCGATCTCCTCATGGAAGCCCTCCACCGCCAGGGGATCGCCGTGGATACTGACGGACAGCGTGAGGAGCTGAAGATCGGCGAGGACAATTTCAGCGCACAGATCCGGCGGGCCATGGAGCTGCGAAATGCCGGCAGGACCGCTGTGCTGTTGTAAAAGCTGTGCCTTGTCAATGCGCTTTGCCGTGCGCAGCCGGATCGCAGAAAGTGTGCCGTGCCATGGAACCCGGGGTTTTGCGACAGAAGCGCGAAAACATCCCGCGTTTTCCGGAGGGTCTGCACTGTAACGCCTGTATCTTTGCCTGAGGAGCATTTTTATATATGAGCATGGAATATTTGACGATCGCCCTGACCAAGGGGCGCCTGGCCGGGCAGACCATGGATCTGTTCGAAAAGGCCGGGTATTTCTGTGAGGAAGTCAGGGATAAAAAATCCAGAAAGCTGATCTTTACCAATGAGGAGCAAAAGCTGCGCTTTTTCCTCTCCAAGGGCCCGGACGTGCCGACCTATGTGGAGTACGGGGCGGCGGATATCGGGATCGTGGGATCCGATATCATCCTGGAGGAACAGCGCCGCTGCCACGAGGTCCTGGACCTGGGATTCGGGAAGTGCCGGATGTGTGTGGCGGGACCGCCGGAGGCGGAGGACCTGCTCAAGCACCACGAGATGATCCGCGTCGCCTCAAAATACCCCAATATCGCAAAAGACTATTTCTATAACAGAAAGCACCAGACAGTCGACATCATCAAGCTCAACGGGTCCGTGGAACTGGGACCCATCGTGGAGCTCGCGGATGTGATCGTGGATATTGTCGAAACGGGATCCACGCTGAAGGCGAACCGGCTCCAGGTGCTGGAGGAGGTCCTGCCGATCTCTGCCCGCATGATCGTAAACCCTGTCTCCATGCAGATGAAGACAGAACGGATCCGGGAGATGATCGACCGGCTGCGGGACTGCCTGATCGATTAAACCTGCAAATACAAAAGGAACTGCAGCAGAATGAACTGTATAGTTTGCTGCAGTTCCCAGGCCTGTGAGGAGAATATATGGCGAACATAAGAATCATGGAACTGACACAGGAGTCCCGCGGGGATGCGCTGGAGGCCCTCCTGGGACGCAGTCCGTCCGGGTATTCCGAATATGAAGAGACCGTCCGCGGGATCATCGACGACATCCGAGCGCGGGGGGACGAGGCCCTTTTTGCACTGGAAGAAAAATTTGACAAATGTGTCCTGACGCCGGAGACGATCCGGGTCAGCGATGCGGAGATCGAAGAGGCCTACAGGGCTTTGTCCCCGGAATTTGTCGAAGTCATGCGCAGGGCCGCCGCGAATATCCGCGCCTACCATGAGAAACAGGTCACCCAGAGCTGGATCACGACACAGCCGGACGGCACGATCCTGGGGCAGAAGGTGACCCCCATTGAGACTTCCGGATGCTACGTACCGGGAGGCCGGGCAGTGTATCCGTCCAGCGTCCTGATGAATGTGATCCCCGCAAAGGTCGCCGGCGTGGAGCGGATCGTGATCGCCACGCCTCCCAACGCAGAAGGCAGGGCTGCTGCAGGAACCATCGTCGCGGCGGACATCGCCGGCGCGGACGAGATCTATAAGGCGGGCGGCGCCCAGGCGATCGCAGCCATGGCCTATGGCACGCAGAGCATTCCCCGCGTCGACAAGATCACCGGCCCCGGCAATATCTTTGTCGCCCTGGCCAAAAAGGCCTGCTTTGGTGTGACGGGCATCGATTCCGTCGCCGGTCCCAGTGAGATCCTGGTGATCGCCGACGAGACTGCGGATCCGCGCTATGTCGCGGCAGACCTCCTGTCCCAGGCGGAGCACGATCCCATGGCGAGCGCCATCCTGCTGACCACAGACCGGAAGCTTGCCGAGGATGTTGCAGGGGAGATCGACCGCTTCATCGGCCTGCTGCCCCGCACGGACATCATCTGCCAGTCGATCGATCATTACGGATATATCTTTGTCGGCAGGACCATGGACGACCTGATCGACGCCGCCAACGTCATTGCCTCAGAGCACCTGGAGATCATCACAAAGGACGCCTTTGAAGTCATGACGAAGATCAAAAACGCCGGCGCCATTTTCCTGGGAAGCTATTCCTCCGAGCCGCTCGGCGACTACTACGCCGGTCCCAACCACATCCTTCCGACCAACGGGACTGCGCGTTTCTTCTCCCCGCTCGGCGTGGACGCCTTTGTAAAAAAGAGCAGCATCATTTCGTATTCGCGGGAGGCCCTCGAGCGCGTGCACAAAGATATCGAGCTCTTTGCCGAAAACGAGGGACTGTACGCCCACGCGAATTCGATCCGCGTGCGGTTTGAAGATAAATGACCCTGCCGCTGTGCATGCGCGCAGAACAAACAGAAAATGGGAGAAGGAATATGAGAATCGGCGATATCACCCGTAAAACGGGAGAGACGGATATCCATATCAGCCTGGATCTGGACGGCAGGGGAAAAGCGGACCTTTGCGGCGGTACCGGAATCGGTTTTTTTGACCATATGCTGCATGCCTTTGCGCGGCACGGACTCTTTGATCTGACAGTCGCGGCAAAGGGAGACCTGGAGGTCGACGGACACCACCTGGTCGAGGACACCGGGATCGTTCTCGGCGAGGCGATCAGGAGCGCCGCCGGGGACAAGGCAGGCATCCGCAGGTTCGGATACTTTGTGCTTCCCATGGACGAAGCGCTTGTCCTGTGCGCCGTCGACCTGGGCGGCCGGCCCTGCTTTGCCATGGAGTTTGACAATGGCCGGTCCGGCGCAGGACTCTTGTCCTGTGCGGGAACGGGGAAAACCGGTGCGGGAGCCTTTGGCGGTTTCCACACCCCCATGGTGGGCGGTTTTGATACGCAGCTGGTGAAGGAGTTTTTCTACTCGGTCTCCTACGCCGCGGCGATGAACCTCCACTTCCGGATCCTCGCCGGTGAAAACGACCACCATATCATAGAAGCCATGTTCAAGGCTTTTGCCAAGGCCCTGGATCTGGCGACGCAGAAGGACCCCCGGATCGAGGACGTGCTCAGCACAAAGGGCGTGCTGTAAGCGGCCCGGGACACAGCAGCATGCCCGAAGGGCATCGGTGAGCCGGGGATCTGCCGCGAGAACCTGCCGCAGAGAGAAGAAAATGCCCGAAGGGCATCGGTGAGCCGGGGATCTGCCGCAAGAACCTGCCGCAGAGAGAAGAGAACAAAAGGTGACAAAAAGAACCGTCCCTTTTGTCAGGAGGAGATAAAATATGAGCGAAAAAAAGGGGCTTTTTCCCTGTATATGGATGCTGGACGGGAAAGCCGTGAAGGGCTTTGAGGATCATACAGTCGTTGCAGAAGATCCGGCAGACCTGGTCAGGAATCTGGCATCCGCCGGCGCGGACGGCGTCCTCCTCTTTGACCTGTCCTCCACGGACGCACAGCACGACGCAGCGATCGACCTGATCCGGAGGATCTGCGAGGAGACCACGATCCCCGTCGTCGGAGCGGGCAATATCCGGCGCATGGAGGATGTGAAAAAGCTGATCTATGCAGGCTGCAGCCTGGCGGCCCTCAATCTGTCCAAGGAGAGCAACCGCCTGCTGGCCCGCGAGGTCTCGGAGCGATTCGGAAAAGACAGGATCGCCGGATGCTATAAGACCACGGAAAATATGGACAGGGAGTGGGAAAAACTGGCTCCCTGGATCAGCATGCGGATCCTTCTGGATGCGGAAAACGAGGCCGCTGCAAAGAGCGGGAAAACAGATGCGCTTTCCGCAGACAAAGAGGCGCTCCCTGTGATCACGCTCGTACAGGAAGGCTCCAGAGAGGTCCTGGAAGGGCAGCTCAGCCGGCCGCAGGTCGCAGGGGTCTCCGGCGACGGCGTCAACCGGATCCTGGAAGAGGGGGAAGAGGCTGTCAGCTCCCTCCGCGCAGGTCTTGCTGCCTCCGGTATCCGGATGGAAGAGGAGAAAGAGGCCGCCTTTGCCTGGTCCGATTTCAAAAAAGGACCGGATGGCCTGCTTCCCGTCGTCGTCCAGGAGGAATCGACGGACCAGGTGCTCATGGTCGCCTACATGAATGAGGAGGCCTATGACCTGACAGTGAAGACCGGCCGGATGACCTATTATTCCCGGAGCCGTCAGTCCCTGTGGATCAAAGGGGAGACCAGCGGTCATTTCCAGTATGTCCGGTCTCTGTACGGGGACTGCGACATGGATACGCTGCTTGCCCGCGTCACCCAGATCGGCGCCGCCTGCCATACCGGCAGCCACTCCTGCTTTTTCAATCAGGTGACCGCACCGAAGATGGGGCCGGTCCGAACCGCTTCCACCGGCGATGTCCTGCGGGAGGATTACCGGACCATCATCGACAGGAAGGAGCACCCGAAGGAAGGCTCCTACACGAACTACCTCTTCGACAAGGGGATCGACAAAATGCTCAAAAAACTCGGCGAGGAGAACACCGAGATCGTGATCGCCGCAAAGAACCCGGGGGAGAACGAGATCATCTACGAGATCGCCGATTACCTCTATCACCTCGAGGTCGTCATGGCCGAGAAGGGCGTGGACTGGGATGACATCACCAGGGAACTGGTGCGCAGACAGAAAAAAGAAAACTGAATGACAAACTCTGTTTGCGAAAAGCAATAAATAATACTTGACAATCCTGTAAGGGTTTGCTATGTTAACACAGTATGCCGCTTGATGAGGCTTCAGTGGTTTTGCCCGGATCTTTTTTTACGTTAATTCTGGTCTTTTATGATGGAAGATTCGTAAAATGCAGGGGAGGGGCGAAAACCGCCGGTGTAAAAGCTGTCTGGTACTGCAGCTTTTGCAAAAAGCGAAGATCCGGCAGAGAAGACACAATGTTTTTTGATCTGCGGGGCGCCGTAATCAGCGAGTTTTTTAAGAGAAAAGGAGGTACCTGAAATGTATGCTATTATTACAACCGGTGGAAAACAGTACAAGGTTTCCGAAGGCGATGTGATCGATGTCGAGAAGATCGCGGCAGAGGCAGGCGCGGAAGTGACTTTCGATAACGTCCTGGCAGTCGGCGGCGAGACTTTCAAGGCAGCCGGCGATGTCGCGGGTGCGACCGTTACGGGAACTGTCATGGAGCAGGGCAAGGCGAGAAAGGTCGTTGTCTACAGGTATAAGAGGAAGACCGGTATCACAAAAAGAACGGTCATCGTCAGCTCTTTACCCGCGTCAAGATCGACAAGATCAACGCGTAAGGGAAAATGACAGTTGTAGACATTTTCAAAGACAAAGAGGGACGTTATCTGGGTTTTGAGTGCGCGGGACATGCGGATGACGAAGCGGAGGAGGGCGAGGACATCGTCTGCGCCGGGATCTCCGTGCTGACCATCAACACGATCAACAGCCTCGAAGCTCTGGCAAAGGCCAGGATCAGCTATGCCGCCGCAGAAGAGGGCGGAGAGCTTTCCTGCCGCTTTGAAAGTCCCCCGGATGAAAAAGCCACGCTTCTCGTCGACAGCATGCTGCTCGGACTGCGCAGCATCCGCGATACCTACGGCGGGGAGTATCTCGTGATCAATTGCAAGGAGGAATAAACCATGATGAACCTGAATCTTCAGTTCTTCGCGCATAAAAAGGGAATGGGCTCCACCAAGAACGGCCGTGATTCCAATTCCAAGCGCCTGGGCGCCAAGAGGGCGGACGGCCAGTTTGTCAAGGCCGGCAACATCCTGTACAGGCAGCGCGGCACCCACATTCACCCCGGCCTCAATGTAGGCATCGGCGGCGACGACACTCTGTATGCTCTCAAGGACGGCATTCTCCGTTTTGAGCGCTTCGGCAAGTTCCGCAAGAGAGCTTCCGTGCACCCCGTAGAGGCTGCAGAGCAGGAAGCTTAATTCCATCTTTCATTTTGAACGTGAAAGGACTCCGGGCAGAAGACTTCCATTCTCTGCCCGGAGTTATTTTATCTCAGTTGGAGATGCTCCCTGCTTGTATTCGCGGCAGGATCAAAGAGCTGCCCGCATGTCTAAATGGCGGGTCTTGAAGAAAAGGACGACACTTATGTTTATCGATAAAGCCAGAATCATCGTATCCAGCGGCAAGGGCGGCGACGGACACGTGTCTTTCCGCAGGGAAAAATATGTCCCGGCGGGCGGCCCCGACGGCGGAGACGGCGGCAAGGGCGGCGATGTTGTCTTTGTCGTAGACGACGGACTCAACACTCTCACGGATTTCCGCCACATCCGTAAATATGCCGCCCAGCACGGCGAAGACGGAAAAAAGAAGCGCATGGCGGGCAAAAAGGGCCAGGACATGGAGATCAAGGTGCCTGCCGGCACGGTGATCCGGGAGGCCAATTCCGGAAAGGTCATCGTGGACATGTCGGGCGATATGCGCCGCTATGTGATCCTAAGGGGCGGCCGCGGCGGCAATGGCAATATGCACTACGCGACCTCCACCATGCAGGCGCCCAAATATGCCCAGCCGGGGCAGCCCTCCCGGTCCCTGGAGCTCCTTCTGGAACTCAAGATGATCGCGGACGTGGGTCTGGTGGGCTTCCCCAATGTCGGAAAATCGACCCTCCTGTCCATGTCCAGCAACGCGAAGCCCCGCATCGCCAACTATCATTTCACGACCCTGCAGCCCATCCTGGGCGTCGTGGACCTGGAGGACGCGCCCGGTTTCGTGATGGCGGACATCCCCGGTCTCATTGAGGGCGCGGCAGACGGAGCAGGCCTGGGACACGAGTTCCTCGCCCATCTGGAGCGGACCAAGGTCCTCATCCACGTCGTGGACGCCGCCGGCACCGAGGGAAGGGATCCGATCGAGGACATCATGGCGATCAACAGGGAACTTGCCAGATACAAGATCGACCTCTCCTCCAGAAAGCAGATCCTGGCGGCCAACAAGTGCGACCTGATCGAGTCCTTTGAGGAGGACGGGACCGGGGAGAGCGCGTCGGCAGAGGACCCGATCCGGGAGATCCGCGCCTACTGCGAGCCTCTGGGGATCGAAGTCTTCCCCATCTCCGCCGCCACCGGGAAGGGCGTCAGAGAGCTTCTCTACCATGTCAGCGGCATCCTGTCGCAGATGCCGGCGGATACCGTCACCTATGAACAGGAATACGATCCCGAGGCGGAGCTCACTTACGATGAGGCGCCCTATACCGTCACCTATGATCCGAAGACAAAGGAGTACTTTGTCGAAGGCCCCCGCATCGAGCGCATGCTGGGCTATACCAACCTCGAGACGGAAAAGGGATTTATCTTTTTCCAGAAGTTCCTCGTGGACAACGGCATCATCGACGAACTCAAGCGCCTGGGCTGCAAGGAGGGGGATACCGTCCGCCTGTACGGCCACGGATTCGAGTTTTTTGAATAATCAAATTAACTGTTCAGCACCCCGCAGGAATGGGCATCATGCAGGACATAATGCTTGCATTTTGGACAAATGAGGCACATTCCTGCGGGTTGGACAAGGCGCGCAGCGCCTCTGTCAGCCCCATATTGCAGGTGCATAGCACCTGCAATATGGGGGTGCTGAATAGTTACTGATCAAATTATAAAATCGAAGAATAAGGAAGAATACGAATATGATCACCAGTAAACAGAGAGCCTATCTGACCGGGCTGGCCAATTCCCTGGATCCGATCGTTCAGGTCGGGATGCAGGGGGTGACTCCCGAAGTGGTAAAATCAACGGAAGAGGCCTTCAATACCCACGAACTGATCAAGGGAGCAGTCCAGAAAAATGTCCTGGAGGATGTCAGGGCCTGCGCGGAAACGCTGGCGGAGCGGTCCCGCTCCGAGCTTGTCACCGTGATCGGCAGAAAGTTTATCCTCTACAAACCTTTCAGGGAGAACAGGGTCATTATTCTGCCGCAGAAAAAGGGATGACAGGCTGCAGGGCTGCAGATACCCGCAGAGGGAGCGTCTTTATGAACCACTGGAATGAACCCCTTCCGAATACAGGATCACTTTCAGATACCGAATCCCTTTCGAATGCCGGAAAAAAAGTCGGCATACTCGGAGGTACCTTTGACCCGATCCACACGGGGCACCTTATCCTGGCAGAGGCGGCCTATGATGCGTATCAGCTGGATGAACTTCTGATCATGCCCTCCGGCCATTCCTATCTCAAGGACAACCGGGCCCAGAAGGTCCAGCCGGCCCCTGTCCGCTACGAGATGGTGTGCGAGGCTGTCGCGGACAATCCGCATTTTACCGCCTCCGATTTCGAACTGCGCCGGGCCGGAAATACCTATACCTGCGAGACCCTGCGGCAGCTGCGCGGGCAGCATCCGGAAAACAGCTATTATTTCATCGTCGGCGCGGATACGATCACCAGTATCCTGACATGGAAAGACCCGGAGGAGATTTTTTCCTCCTGTACGCTCCTGGCGGCGATGCGGGAAAATGACGTCCCTGCAGAGGACTTTTTACGGGAAGTGGAGCATCTGCGCCGGGAGTACGGGGCCCGGATCCGGCTCCTGGAGATCCCCGCGATCGGGATCTCCTCCACAGACATCCGGAACCGGGTAAAAAGTGGAAGAACTGTACATTATCTGGTGCCTGACCGGGTGGAAAGGTATATAATAGAGAACGGGATCTACCGGTGACAGGAAAGGAGACAGCAGGCTTGAAGAAGGATACGAAGACTGAACTGATCCGGACGCTGGAGCAGGAGCTGGGCTATAAGCGCTTCATCCACACCATGTATGTGGCGGGGACAGCCTCCTCACTGGCGATGTGTTACGGCGCGGACCTGGAGAAGGCGGAAACGGCAGGTCTTTTGCATGACTGTGCAAAATGTCTGGACCTGCACAGGATGCAGCGTCTGTGTGAAAAGGCGGGGCTGACTCTTTCTCCTTTCGAAAAGGAGAGCGGAGCCCTCCTGCACTCGAAAGCGGGGAGCGTCCTGGCAAAGGAGAAATACGGGATCACGGATCCCGATCTGCTCAACGCGATCCGTTACCACACGACCGGCCGGCCCGGCATGTCCCTGTTGGAAAAGATTATTTTTGTGGCGGACTATATCGAACCGGGACGCTTTACAGCCTCCAATCTTTCACAGATCCGGAAGATGGCATTTGAGGATATCGACGAAGCCCTGCTGAAGATCCTGTACGACACGCTGGTCTATCTGCACACCACGGGAAATCCGGTGGACCCCATGACACAGAAAACATACGAGTATTACAAACAGCTTTTTGAGGAGAATGCGATCTATGACTGACAGGAATGAAAAGAATCTGGTCCCTGAAAATGAGCAGAACCCGGCGGAAGGAAAGGAACACTCCGCTGCGCTTGCCAGGCTTGCCATAACCGCCCTCGAGGATAAGAAGGCGGAGGATATCCGGCTGATCGATATAGGTGAAGTATCTGTTCTCGCGGACTATTTCATTATCGCCAGCGGCAACAACCGCACCCAGGTACAGGCCATGGCAGATGAAGTCGAGCAGCGCCTGGGCCGCGCCGGCGCAACCCCCAGACAGATCGAGGGCTATCAGTCCGCGAACTGGGTGCTCCTGGATTTCGGCGATGTCATCATTCATATTTTTGACGCCCAGAACCGCCTGTTCTACGATCTGGAACGCATCTGGAAGGACGGCACACAGATCGATCCCGACCAGCTTTGAGACAAGTATATTATTTCAGGACCCGCCTGCGGGTCCTTCGCGATGAAGAATAACCACTATGAATACTGCAAATAAAACAGATAATACGGAAAAGATCGCCGAAATTTCCCGGGAGACAGAGAGCCGAAGCGCCATTATCGTGCGCACCAGCATCATCGGTATCGCCGCAAACGTGCTTCTGGCTGCCTTCAAGGCTGCGGTCGGCATCCTGTCCCACTCCATTGCGGTCACGCTGGATGCGGTCAACAACCTGTCGGACGCGCTGTCCTCTGTGATCACCATCATCGGTTCCCGCGTCGCCAGCAAGCGGCCCGATAAAAAACATCCCCTGGGGCACGGGAGAGTAGAGTATCTGAGTGCCATGCTGGTCGCGGCGATTGTACTTTACGCAGGCATCACCTCCATGGTGGAGTCTGTGAAGAAGATCATTCATCCGGAGACGCCGGACTACTCAGTCCTCTCTCTGGTGATCATCGCCGTCGCTGTGGGCGTTAAGATCATTCTGGGCAGATATTTTATCAGAAAAGGCAAAGAAGCGGGTTCCGGCGCCCTGGAAGCCTCCGGTGCCGATGCCTCTTTCGACGCCGTCCTCTCGCTGTCTGTCCTTCTGTGCGCCATCCTCTTTAAGCTGACAGGGATCTCCCTGGAGGCTCTGGTGGGCGCCGTGATCTCGGTCGTCATCATCAAATCCGGTATCGAGATGATGCGGGAGACTCTGGACGACATCATCGGACACCGTGCCGACGAGGAAACCGTGCTGGCCATCAAAAAGCTCCTCGTGGAGGAGCCGGAAGTGCTGGGCGCCTACGATCTGTTTCTCACCAACTACGGACCGGAAAAGGATTTTGCGACAGTACACGTGGAGCTCCCGGATACGATGACCGTGGATGAGGTAGACCTTCTGACCCGCCGTCTGCAGATGAAAGTTTATAAGCAGACCGGCGTCGTCCTGACCGGCATCGGCGTATACTCCTATAATACAAGAGACGAAGAAGCCGCGCGCATGCGGAGCAGGATCATGGAAACGGTCCTTGCCCATGACTGGGCGCTGCAGATGCACGCTTTCTATGCGGACATGCAGAAAAAGACGATCCGCTTTGATGTCGTCCTGAGCTTTGATATAGATGCGCAAGAGGGAGTAGAGATCCTTCGGGAGGAGGTCCGTGCGCTCTATCCCGATTTTACGCTTCAGATCTCACCGGATGTGGATATCTCGGATATTGAGGAAGTCATTCGTGTTCAGAGACAGGCATAAGAGAAAAAACGGCTGCTGACCACCGGGGTCCGCAGCCGTTTTTTCTACATGTTTTCAGCGGGGGTATTGTCCGCAGGCGCCGCGCCTTCAGCGCATGACCCGGAAAACACCGAAGACCTTTCCCAGGATCGTGCAGTCCTTGACAATGATCGGGTCCATGGTGTCGTTCTCCGGCTGGAGCCGGATATGGCCTTTCTCCCTGTAAAATGTTTTCACAGTCGCAGAATCATCCACCAGGGCGACGACGATATCCCCGTTCCTGGCTATGCTGCAGGAATTGACAAAAAGGCGGTCCCCGTCAAAGATCCCTGCATTGATCATGGACTCTCCCCGCACACGAAGTACGAATGAGTCTCCCGGAGGAACGATCTCCGAAGGGACAGGGAAATAACTCATAATATTTTCCTGTGCCAGAATGGGAATGCCTGCTGCGACGTCGCCTACTTCGGGAAGGGACGTCATCTCTGTGCGGACCACCTGGAAACTGTCGTCGCAGATCTCGATCGCACGGGGCTTTGTGGGGTCCCTGCGGATATAACCATTCTTTTCCAGTGTGGAAAGGTGTGCGTGGACTGAAGAGGTGGACTTCAATCCGACAGTCTCGCAGATCTCCCGGACCGTAGGCGGATATCCCCTGTGCAGGATCTCTTCCTTGATAAACTCCAGGATCTGCTTCTGCTTTTCTGTCATGCGCCTGTTCTCGGTATGAACGGATGGTTCCATAAATCTCTTTCCTCCTTACACCCTGTGCGGGATCAAATATATCCTTTTGCGGTTTACAGCCTGTACTTCCTATCTTTTTACGTTACGCTGCATGCTGTTTTTTGGAAATGCAGCATGGGCTTACAATATTCCATACGCATATTATACAGCAGAATTACCCGAAAATCAAACATATATTCCGAAAACCCGTTCAGAAAATCTGTTCTTTTTCTGTTGACACGCAAATACATGTTCGGTATAATGAAATCATTCAAACAGATGTTTGCGGAACATTGATTCGAATAAGGCTGCAGAAGCGGATGCCTTTCCTGAGCCTGCAAGACCGCAGGATGGATAAGAAGATATATTCCGGATATTCTGCGGAATGCCCGAAGGAATGGAGAAGACTATGAACGGGATCAGCGTTATGAACTTTGTGCAGGTTTCCTGCGGCAACAGATACGGAAAAGAGTGCGATGGCGGATACAGACCGGATCCGGACTATGGCAAATATATTACGATCTCCCCCAGGGGCACTTCTGCGAAAAGAGCAGCGGCACAGAAAAGCAGCAGAACCGGGAACACACGCAATGCATTTGTTCAGAAGGTACCTGTGACCAGGGATGCCCCGGGTCCACACAGGACAGAGGGCGGTTTTCTCCCGAACAGGCCCGGATCTTCCGCAGGCAGAACCGCGGGACATACTTCCGCCGGTGCTCTCCGCTTACTGGCCCTCGCGCTGGTATTTTCCGGTATGCTTGCCGGATTCCGCATGATGACCAGGGCTTCGAATCTTGAAAAAGAACAGACCTGGAAATACTATACGACCGTGACGCTCGGTTACGGAGAGGATATGACGGACATCATCTACCGTTACTGCGACAGGGCGGAGTATGCGGATGCGGAGGACTACCTGCAGGAGATCTGTTCGATCAACAGCCTCCCTTATCACAGGGGAAGCGTGCCGGTACTCAGCCCGGGGACACAGATCGTCATCCCTTATTTTTCCTCCGAGTACAAATAGGTCTCCTGCTGTGTCTCCGGATACAGCAGTCTCTGGATACAGCACTGACGGTCTTTCGCAATCTTTACAACAGCAAATATTGTATACATAAATAACGATATACATTCTCCTTGACATTCTATCAGGATATTTGTCATAATAAGGGCACTGTCTGCCTTATATTCTGACAGCTTTTCGCTTGGCATTCTGTTTATTTTGGCACCTCAGAAAGGAGAGTATATTTGAAACCTTATACCGAGATGACAAAGGAGGAACTTCAGAACGAGCTTGAACTTCTCCGGATCGAATACAGAAAATACCAGAATATGGAACTGAACCTCAACATGGCGAGGGGCAAGCCCAGTATGGAGCAGCTTGATCTCTCCATGGGCATGATGGATGTGCTTTCCTCGGATGACGACATGTTCTGTGAAGATGGGACCGACTGCCGCAATTACGGCGTGCTGGACGGCATTCAGGAGTGCAAACAGCTTATCGGCGATATGATGGAGAACCACCCCGATAATATCATTATCTACGGCAACTCCTCCCTGAATGTGATGTATGACACGGTCTCCCGGGCGATGACACACGGAATCATGGGGAGTACCCCCTGGTGCAAACTGGATCACGTAAAGTTTCTCTGCCCTTCCCCCGGGTATGACCGGCACTTTGCCATCACCGAATATTTCGGGATCGAGATGATCCCTGTCCCCATGCTCCCTACCGGACCGGATATGAATATGGTTGAGGAACTGGTCTCCTCCGATGAGGCGATCAAGGGCATGTGGTGTGTACCGAAATATTCAAACCCCACCGGCTATTCCTACAGCGACGAGACTGTCCGCCGCCTGGCCAGGCTCAAACCCGCCGCGAAGGATTTCAGGCTCTTCTGGGATAATGCCTACGGGATCCACCACCTGTATGACATCGACCAGGATTATGTCATAGAGATCCTGGCGGAATGCAAACGGGTCGGAAACCCGGATATGGTCTATAAATTTGCCTCCACCTCCAAGATCACCTTCCCGGGCAGCGGGATCTCCGCCCTGGCGACATCGCTCAACAATCTGGACGATATCCGCAGACAGCTCATGATCCAGACGATCGGACACGACAAGGTGAACCAGCTCCGTCACGTCCGGTTTTTCGGCGATATCCACGGAATGGTCCAGCACATGCACAAACATGCGGATATTCTCCGCCCCAAGTTTGAAGCAGTGGAAGAGATCCTGGACCGCAATCTCTCCGGACTGGAGATCGGCACCTGGACGAAACCCAAGGGCGGGTATTTCATCAGCTTCGATACGCTGCCCGGCTGCGCGAAAAAAGTGGTCGCAGCTGCCAAAAAGGCCGGCGTTATCATGACGAACGCCGGTGCGACCTGGCCCTATGGAAAGGACCCGCAGGACAGCAATATCCGCATTGCACCCAGCTATCCCTCACTCGGGGATCTCAAAATCGCTGCGGAGCTCTTTGCGCTTTGTGTGAAGCTTGTCAGTGCCCGTACGCTTCTTGAGAAAAAGACGGCGGAGGAGGCCTGAGTTATTTCCGTAAAGAAAGGCCGCCCCGGAAAGCTGTGAGAGCGGCCGGAGCAGGTCAACGGGCAGTACGTGTGTGAGGAATAGTTAAGTTGAAACAATATCTGATTCCTTTTTTTGTCTCCATGGTTCCTCTGATCGAGCTCAGAGGCGCGATTCCGATCGCGCAGGGAATGGGTCTGCCGATCCTGCCCTCCTATATCGTCTGTATCATCGGGAACATGATCCCTGTCCCCTTCATATACCTGTTTGCGAGAAGAGTTCTGGAGTGGGGCAGTGACAAACCCATGATCGGGAAATTTTTCACCTTCTGTCTGGAAAAAGGACGAAAGGGCGGTAAAAAGCTGACCGAAAAAGCGGGACGGGGAACTTTCGTTGCCCTGCTTCTGTTCGTCGGCATCCCTCTTCCCGGAACAGGTGCATGGACCGGGACCCTTGCAGCCAGCATCCTGGATATGGACTTCAAATCCACGATCGTGGCGGTCATGCTGGGCGTCCTGCTTGCCGGCGTCATTATGATGACAGCAAGTGTAGTGGGATTTTCTCTGATCTGATCTTACTTTGTAGCGGATGGACTATATTTTTCGTATAATAGAGTGAGCGCGGTATTTCTGCCGCGCTTACTTTTACAATTGGAGAAGTACGCAGACTATTACAGGCAGTATATCGTTTAAAAAGGAGGAGAAGATGAAGAGAAGCGGGTTCTCACGGATCATATCGTTTGTCATGGCATTCGCAGTGCTTACCTGCACCCTGTTTGGCTGCGGACATGCTGCTGCGGCAAAAGAAAACAAAGAAGCCGCCGGCCCAGTCGACAAAAATGTGGTCTTTCATGAAAAGCCTTCTGCGCTTGACTCCCTGTTCAACGATGTCACAGCCCAGAGCCTTGGTTCTGAAGGCGGAGAGATCTATATAAATACAGTCCTGGCTGTGAGCGGCAGATACTATGTCTGTTACAGCAGGATGGACGGAGAGGAAAAGACCAGTCTGCTCAGCTTTGATGCGGACGGGAACAGTCCTGTCACATTCGATCTTCCTCTGCCGGAGAATGGCCTGATCGCGGCGCTGAGCGTTGCACCTGACGGCACGATCTATGCGGCGTCCGAAGTGATGGAGGAGGAATCTGTATCCTGGAATCTGACTGCAATCGATGCAAAGGGGAAAAAGGTCCGGGACCAGGCCCTGGGCGGAGGAGAGAACTTCTATGTCCAGAGTATGGTCTCCACCGAAAGGGAGACCTGGCTCCAGTCTGATGAAGAGGTGCGGGTGATCGACAATGCAAAAGGAACGGAGAGGACCGTGGAAAAGCCATCTACGGACTATTACGGGAAACTCTGCAACGACAGCCGCGGGGATGTGATCCTCGTCGGATCCACCGACAAGGGGCTGAGTGCCTGGAAATATGATGGTAAAAAAGCAGCCTTCTCGGAAGTCAAGATCCAGACGGATGATTTCTGGGGCGGTGAAGGCTTTTCATCGGGAAGCGGGCCCTATGATTTTTATGCCGGCAAGGATGACGGGCTGTACGGATTCACGCTGAATGGGTCCGGACCGGTCAAAGTCCTGGACTATCTGGCCTCTGATCTCGAGATCGGAGATATGCAGAACTGTGCGCTGCTGTCTGCAGAAAATGCTGTGATCGTAAGCTACGGATCGGATTCGGGCATTCACGCAGCACTTCTTCAGAAAGTGGATCCCGCTCTGGTCGGTGACCGCACCGTGCTGACACTCGCCACTACCTACGCATCTGCGGAACTTCGCAGCGCGATCGTGAATTACAATAAGTCCAACGATAAATACCGCGTGGCATTAAAGGAATATGAATATGATGACGCCGGCAACAGTCTGCTCAACACGGAGATCGCTTCCGGCAACATCCCGGATATGTTCTGCGTCACTCCTCAGATGCCCGTGGAGAGCTACGCATCCAAAGGGCTTTTCGAAGATCTGGAGCCAATGTTTACGTCGGATGCGGAGATCTCTAAAAACAAATATCTCGGGAATGTCCTGGACGCATTCCGCATAGACGGGAAAATGTATTTTGTAACTCCGTCCTTCTCTGTGCTCGGCCTGATGGGGAAAAAGAAGGATTTCAAGGATACAAAGGGCATCACGATCGACCAGCTGGACAAGATGATCAAAGGAAAAGGGCTTTCCTATGATACGGCCATGGGAGTGGCATCGAAGGATTCCATCCTCTCCTGGAACCTGTTCTGCGCAATGGACCAGTACGTGGACTGGGACAAGGGAACCTGCAGTTTTGATTCCGATTCCTTTATCAAACTCCTGAAATTTGCCGCAAAGTTTCCCGGGGAGATCAACTACGACAGCATCGACTGGCAGAAAGCCGAGGCGGGTATGCGCGATGGAACACAGCTTGTCCGGGACTCCATGCTCTACAGCTTTGATGCCTACACAGCGGAACGCTACGGCTATGTCGGCGAGGAGATCACGTATATGGGATATCCAGGGAACGGCAGCAACGGGCCGGTGATCCAGGAGGAAATGGCGATCGCCATGAGCCACGCTGCGAGAGATAAAGAGGGCTGCTGGGATTTCTTGCGTTCCCTTTATCTCGATGACTACCAGAACAGCATACAGTATTCCTTCCCTGTCAGCCGGAAGGCACTTAAGGCCCGGGCCGAATCGGCAATGAATCCGAAGACCTACACATATACAGATGAAAACGGAAAAGAAGTTCAGGACAGTGTCAGCAACACGCTCTTTTTAAACGGCAAGGAAATCGATATCCCGGTCCCGAAGCAGGCGGACATCGACGTTGTGATGAATATCCTCGATTCCCTGCAGTCAAAGGCAGCAGTCGATACCAATATCTCGAAGATCATCAATGAGGAAGCGGGAGCGTTTTTTGCCGGACAAAAGAGCGCGGAGACTGTCGCAGACGTCATTCAGAGCCGTGTACAGGTCTATATCAGCGAGACGAAATAATCACGGCGGGTTCACATAGGAAAACGTGGAGGAAAAGCGTGAGCTATTCATTCTGTTTCGGACCTTCCGGATCCGGAAAGAGCCAAAGGCTCAGGGAGATCCTGATCGGGAAGGCGCAGGCCTCGCTGGCCTGCGGCGGAAATGACAGGACAAAATATATTCTTGTCGTACCGGAGCAATATTCGATGCAGACCCAGCGGGAACTCGTACAGGACCATCCTGCCCGGGTTCTGATGAACATCGATGTGCTGAGCTTCGGGCGGCTTGCCTACCGCGTTTTTGAGGAAACAGGGGCGGACAGGCGCACGGTGCTCGATGACATCGGCAAGAGCCTGCTTCTCCGCCGTGTCGCTGCCGGCTGTGAAAAGGACCTGCAGGTACTTCACCGCGGGATCCGGCGTACCGGCATGATCGATGAGATCAAATCTGTCCTGTCCGAATTCATGCAGTATGGGATCGATGAGGCGCAGATCGGACAGATGGCAGACTACGCGGGATCGTGCGGTCAACGGGCCCTGCAGGCCAGGCTTCTGGATATGAAGGTCCTCCTGAGAGGCTTTCGTGAGGCCGAGACCGACCGCTATATCACCTCCGAGCAGACTATGGACCTGCTGGCAAAAGCCATTCCGAAAGCGGAAAGCCTCCGGGGAAGCGTGGTCATTTTTGACGGATTTACCGGTTTTTCCACGGTTCAGTACCGCGTATTGATCGAACTCATCCGCTGCGCAAAGGAAGTGGTTTTTTCCCTGACTGCAGGGTTTGACAGTGGACCGGATATGCAGGAGGTTGCTGTCGGCGGCCTGCCGGGAGACCAGGAGGCGCTTTTTTATCTGAGCCGGCGGACAGTATTTGATATCATACGTCTGGCTTCCGGGGAGAAGCTGAAAAGGGGTAAAGACATCTACCTGCCGGGGGCTTCGGTCCTGGTGTCTCCGGCGGTTCTGCCCCGCTATGGTCAAAACAGGGTCCTCTCGCATCTGGAGCGGCATCTGTTCCGCTATCCCCTGGTCCCGTTTTCGGAAAAGAAGACAGGGGAGACCGGGTCTGTCCTGCGGCTCTTCGCCGCCACGACACCCCAGGAGGAAGTCCGGCAGATCTTTTCACAGATCCACCGTATGATCGCACAGACGGGCTGTGCCTGGCGGGATTTTGCGATCATCACAGCGGATCTTGCAGCTTACGGCGATCTGATCGAAGCGGAGGCGTCGCGCTATGAAGTACCTGTCTATATCGACCGGACCAGCGCCGTGTTTCACAATATCCTCATCGAGGGGATCCGAAGCGTCCTGCAGATCTCTTCAGAGAATTTCTCCTATGCCTCTGTTTTTCGTTATCTGCGCAGCGGCCTGAGCAGGCTGACCCTGCAGGAGACAGACATCCTGGAAAACTATTGTATTGCCCGCGGGATCCGGGGGAGGAAAAAATGGGCAGCCCCCTTTGATGCGGACTGCGAAGAGGCCCGCATCAAATTTCTGCGTGAGATACAGCCTGTGACAGGCCTTGGGGATTCGGGAGATGATCTCCCCAGGCGGGCCAGGACAGCTGCAGTGCGGACGCGGGAACTGTATGCTTTTCTGGAGAGCTGCGGGGCCCAGGGCCGCATGGATTCGCTTGCAGATCAGTTTGACGCCGGCGGGGACGTCGTGCGCCAGAAACAGTACAGCCAGATCTACCGGGCTGTCATCGACCTGCTGGACCGTATTTATGATCTGGCGGGAGAGGAGCGGATGGGGGCCCGGGATTACCTGGAGCTTCTGGAAGCCGGTTTTACCCAGATCAGGCTGGGAACGTTACCGCAGAGAGTAGACAGGGTACTGGTGGGAGATATGGAGCGTACCCGCCTGACGCAGGTCAGACACCTGTTTTTTGCGGGAGCAAATGATGGAAATATTCCGCGCAGCGCTTCCCGGGGCGGGATCCTCTCTGATATGGATCGCGAATTTCTCGCTGCCGGCGGCGCAGCTCTTGCTCCCACGCCCAGGCAGCAGATGTTTACGCAGCGCCTGTATCTGTATCTGAATATGACGAAACCTTCCGATACACTTACGGTATCCTTTGCAAAGACTTCTCAGGAAGGAAAAAGTCTGCGCCCGTCCTATCTGATCGCCATGCTCCGGAGTCTGTTTCCGCAGCTGAAAGCGACGTTTCCGGAGGCAGAACCGCCCGCAGGACGGATCTTCGGAAGAGCGGACGGGATGCGGCTCCTGGCAGACCGGCTGCGGGTGTTTGCAGAGACAGGCGGCGGTTTTGCACCGGCTCCGGATCCCGCCTTTTATCGTGACTTCACTCTTCTTTACGGCTTCTTCACAAGCCTTGAGGTAGAAGCGGCAGATCCTTCTATACGTCAGGCTGCAGAGACTCTCCGGAAAGCCGCCCTATACCGCTACCGGCCGCAGATCCTCAGCCCGGAGACTGCTCTTGCCGTATACGGGAAGACGATCACCGGCGGGATCAGCCGCATGGAGACCGCTGCAAAATGCCTGCTCTGTCAGCACCTGCAGTACGGTCTGCGTCTGAAAGAGCGGGAGACCTATGAATTTGCCTACGCGGACAGCGGAAGTCTTCTGCATGCCGCTCTGCAGAAGTTCGATCTTCTGCTCCAGGAGGCGTCCATATCCTGGAAGGATTTTTCAGCGGAGGATGCCCGCAGGTTTGCACATAAGGCCCTGCGCGAGGAGGCGGCACAGTACAGAAATCTGCTGCTGTACAAGAGCGCCAGGGATGAAAGCCGCCTGGCCCGCTTTGAGAAGAGCCTGCTTCGCACTGTTGACACACTGCAGTACCAGATCCGGCAGGGAGACCTGATGCCGGTCGCTGCCGAGCTCCAGTTCGGGGATTTCGGCCCGGAGCGAGGGCATCTGCCCGCTATCCGATATGATCTTGAAAAGGGCAGGAACCTGTACCTGGTGGGAAAGATCGACAGGTTCGATATGTATGCAGAGAAGGAACGCCGCTTCATCCGGCTGACCGATTACAAGACGGGAAAAAAAGAACTGGATATCGATCTGATCCGGCGCGGCCTGCAGCTGCAGCTGATCACCTATATGGAGGCACTCAGAGAAGCGGGACCTGCGCGGCTGGACATGATCGCTGCGAAAAGGGGCGGAGCGGCAGCCTTTTCAGGAAAAGGGCTTCCGGCAGGCTCGCCTGCAGAAGCCGTTTCCTTGACGACGCGGTCTGCAGAAGGCGGTCTGCCCGCTGCGGAAGATTCCGGAACCGATCTCCAGGGAACACAGGCCGGGATCATTCCTTCCGCCATGCTTTTTTACAGGATTTTTGAACCTGTTATAGAGGCGGCTCCGGTAACTGACAGACTTTCTCCGCAGGAGGAAGACGAACTGACTGCTGCTGTCCGGAGGCAGCTAAGACCGACAGGACTCTGCCTTCTGGACGAGGAAAGTATTGCCCATCTTGACCGGTTTTTCGAAGAGCAGTCCGATGTGATCCCGGTCAAAAGAAAAAAAGCAGGCGGGTATGCGGCAGGGTCACGCCTGCTTGATCCGGCACAGTACCAGGAACTCGCCGGCGCGGCAAGAGAAGCAGTCTGCCGTGTGGCAAATCAGATTCTGGACGGAGAGATCACAGCTGCCCCTGCGCAGATCGGTACCGGGCGCAATGCCTGTGATTACTGTCCTTTTAAGGACGCCTGTGGTTTTGACCTCCGGATACCCGGATACGTGAGGCGCCGGGACTGATCCTGCCGGGAACCTGTTTATTATCCTGTTTATCCTCCGCGAAAAGTACTGAATTCGACGAAAGGACCAACTCTTCATGGCGATCCATTTTACCCCTGAGCAGCAGAAAGTGCTTGATGCAAGGGACCACAACATACTGGTATCTGCGGCGGCGGGAAGCGGCAAGACAGCCGTCCTGGTCGAACGGATCGTACGCCTGTGCAGTGAGGGGGAAGAACCTCTGGATATAGACAGACTGCTTGTCGTCACATATACCAGGGCGGCGGCAGCCCAGATGCGTGAACGCATCTCACAGGCCTTTTCCGCCCGCCTCGCCGAAGATCCCTCCAATAAGCATCTGCAGGCGCAGGGGGTGCTGCTCCACAATGCCAGGATCACGACGATGGACAGTTTTTTTACTTTTCTTCTGCGCAATTATTTCAGCGACATCGACCTGGATCCTGGATTTCGTCAGATCGATCCGACGGAGAGCGACCTGATCGCCGCCGATGTCATGAAGGATTTTCTGGAAGAAAAATACGCGGAGAAGGACCAGGCGTTTCTGCGGTGCGTGGAGTATTTCTGCTCCGGAACGGATGACAGGCAGCTGGAAGACCTGATCCGGGAGCTGTGCAGCAGGGCAGGAAGCCATCCGTCTCCTGCGGCATGGCTCATGGACAGGGCCGGTGATTACGATATTCCGGATGAAGAAGCGCTGTTTGCCGCTCCCTGGATGCATTCTCTCATCCTGCGCACAGTGGACATGCTGCTGGAAGCTGACAGTCAGTATGAGGCTATGGAAGCCATATGCAGAGAACCGGGAGGCCCTGACCCGGTACTGGCCTTTCTGCAGGAAGAACGGGAGGGGCTGTTCGGCCATCTGCGGACTCTCTGCCGGGATGAAAAAAACGGGACTGCAGATCTGCGCAGCCTGTGGGAGGCGGTCCGCCGCGCCCTCTCTCGACCGTTTTCCCGTTATCCCGCGATCCGCGGAAAAAAATATGAATACATAGAGCAGGATCTGAAAAACGCCGTAAAATCCATGCGGGACGCACAAAAGGACAGGATCCAGAAGATGCGGACAGCGATCGGCGACCAGAGCACAGAGATGATCCTGGCCTCTATGGCAGCCGCCAGAGAGCCGGTACAGACCCTGTCCGCCCTCGCTGTGGATTTTCTGAACCGGTTTTCGGAAGTCAAAAAAGACCGTCACCTGATCGATTTCGTGGACCTCGAGCACTTTGCCCTGGACATCCTGGCTAAAAGACAGGAGGATGGCAGCTATGTACCCCGGCGCGCCGCAAAAGACCTGCGCAGCCACTACGCGGAGATTCTGATCGACGAATACCAGGACAGCAACGAAGTTCAGGAGCTTTTGCTGCAGATCATTTCCGGAGAGGATGATGGCCGGAACAATCGTTTCATGGTGGGAGATATCAAACAAAGTATCTACCGGTTCCGTCTCGCACGTCCGGAGATCTTTATGGAAAAATACGGCACCTACAGGGAGGGGGATCCGGAACGGGAGCTGATCGAACTGGACCGGAATTTCCGCAGCCGGGCACAGGTGCTGGACTATGTGAACGCCCTGTTTCTGCGGATCATGCGCAGGGAGATCGGGGGCGTCGAATACAGTCAGAGAGTGTCCCTGAAAAACGGCGCTGTTTTTCAGGAAGAGGATCGTTCATCCCACGAACCTTATGAGGGAGAGGATCGCGAGTCCCAGGACTCTTATCAGGGAGAGGAGCCTCCGTCCCACGACCCGGCGCAGGCGTCGGTGTACACGGCGGAGCTTCTTCTGCTGAGCACAGGTGCGCCCGAAACAGACGGGACACCGGCCGGGCAGCCTGAAGATGCGGACGGCGCCGGGGACGAAGCAGAGGATGGGATCGCGGTTTTGTCTGAGGAGATCGGGGCATTTACAGACCGCCAGAAGGAGGCGCTCCTGATCGCGAACAGGATCCGTCAAATGGTCGGAAAGCTGCCTGTACAGGACGAGGATACCAATGAGATGCGCCCTGTGCGCTATGGGGATATCGTTGTCCTTTTGCGGACCGCAGCAGGATGGAACGAAGACCTGCGGGCGGTTTTTGCCAGAGAGGGGATCCCTGCCTACGCGGAATCCCGGACAGGCTATTTTGCGGCGGAGGAGATCCGTGTGATCCTGCAGATGCTGCGGGTGCTCGACAACCCCCGGCAGGATATTCCCCTGTACGGGGCCATGCGGGGATTTTTCGGAAATTTCACCCCGGATGAGATCGCTGCGATCCGTCTCACGAAAAGGGACGGAATGCTCTATGATGCACTCTGCGCCGCGGCGGAAACGGTGATCCCGCCTGCTCTTGGCACAAAATGCCGGGATTTTCTCGATATGCTGCAGCACTGGCGCCTGCGGGCTCAGTACACGACCGTCTCCGGGATCATCACAGCCCTTATGGAGGAGAGCGGCTACGTCGACTACTGTGCCGCGCTTCCCGCGGGATCCCAGCGGATCGCCAATCTCCGTATCCTGTGCACGCAGGCGGAAGCCTTTACCAGAACGGATTACACAGGACTCTTCCAGTTCCTCCGCTATATAGACGGGTTGAAAAAGCAGGAGATCGATCTGGGTGAGGCGAATATACTGGATGAGAACGCAGACGTCGTCCGGATCATGACGATCCACAAGAGCAAGGGCCTGGAGTTTCCGGTATGCTTTGTCGCGGGTCTTTCCGGCGCCTTTTCCTTCCGGCGTCACGACGCATCGGGCCCGATGCTGTTTGACAGTGACTGGGGCGTCGGGATCCACTATTACGACCCGGTTTCCAGGGTTCGCGCCACGACCCTGCGGCGGGAGGAGATCGCGGAAAAGATCAGGCGGGACTGTATGGGAGAGGAACTCCGTGTCCTCTACGTCGCGCTGACCCGTGCGAAGGAAAAACTGATCATGACCGCCGCGGCAAAAGACTTTCCCGCAAGATTTGAAACATGGCGGACAAAAATGGCCGGTTTTCTCCAGCAGGAGAAAACGGACAAGCCCGGCACCTGCAGAAAACTGTCCGCCTCTTTGATATGTGAGGCTTCGAGTTTTGCGGAACTGATCTGTGAGGCCTTCTTTGCCCAGCCCTCCATGCCTGTGACGATCAGGCAGTTCAGCCGGGAGGACCTGACGATGCATGCGGTCTCCGAACAGATGGACCTTTCCCGCCTGGAGGAGAGGCTGAAAGGCCTGGAAGGGCGGTCACTCGCCGGCCAGCCGGACCCCGGGGCAGCGCAGAAGCTTGCGGACAGTTTTTTCCGCGCCTATCCGCATGAGGAACTGCGGGGCCTCTATGCCCAGACATCTGTTTCGGAGCTCAAACACAGAGCCATGCAGGAAGCTGCGCCGGATCAGCTGGAAGACGGCGCGGAGACAGCTGTGGAGCTTTTCCCGGAAAAGGTACCTGTCCCCTATATCCCTGCCTTTATCCGGCAGGAAGACATCACGGCGGACGGAGCCCGCAGGGGAACGGCATTTCACCGGATCCTCGAACTGATGGATTACAGCCGGCTGGAGGAACTTTCCGGCCGCGCACCGGGGATGGATCCCGGCGGGACAGAGGAAGGAGCAGAAGAAGGAACAGAAGAAGGAACAAAAGAAGATAGCGCCTCTGTGCACGGCAATGCTTACGGCGGGGCCATGAAAGATCCCATGTCTGCCCTGAAAGAGTGGATCCACACGGTCATACAGACCGGCAGGATCACTAAGGAGGATGCCGGACTGGTCAGTCTCCGCAGTCTGCAGACCTTTTTGCAGTCGCCTCTGGCGGCGCGCATGGCGGCGGCAGAGAAGAGAGGAGAGCTCTTTCGTGAGCAGCCTTTTGTACTGGGCTGTCCCGCCGACCGGCTCTCGGAAGGATTTCCGCACAGCGAAACAGTGACCGTTCAGGGGATCATAGACGCCTTTTTCCTGGAGGGGGACAGGATCGTACTGGTGGATTACAAGACAGACCGCGTGGAGACAGAACAGGAACTGCGCGACCGCTACGGCACTCAGCTGGCGCTCTATGCGGAGGCCCTGGAAAAGGGCTTCGGGCTTGCGGTGACAGAGCGGATCATCTATTCTACGGCATTCGGAAGGGAGATCCTGCTCGATCTGTGCCGGGAGGGACATGCCTGATCGGACATTTTTTACAACTTTTTAACAATTATTTGACTTCAATGGGCAAAACTATTATAGAAAAAGCATAGGTGGTATGGTATAATCTTAACGATATGTGCAGAAGACCAGTCTGCACATACAAAAGAAACAGCATATGGTTTTTATTGTGTCCCATAAGGAGGTTGTTTTATGAATTTCTTTAATGATGAAGTCCATCAGGACATGATCGACATGTATCGTGATTTTGCACAGAATTCCTGCCAGCCCATCGCAGCAGAGCTCGATGAGCAGGAGAGATTCCCCGAAGAGAATATCCCGGTAATGGCTGAGATGGGCCTTCTGGGCATTCCTTTCCCGGAAGAGTACGGCGGAGCAGGTCTTGACGAGCTGTCCTATGCACAGTGCGTTGAGGAGATCTCCAAGGTTTGTGCTTCCACAGGCGTTACGCTTTCCGCTCACACCTCCCTTGGCACATGGCCTATTTATCACTTCGGCACAGAAGAACAGAAGAAGAAATATCTCCCTGACCTTTGCTCCGGCAAGAAGCTGGGCGCTTTCGGTCTGACCGAGCCCAATGCCGGTACAGACGCTGCAGGTCAGAAGACTGTTTTTGAAGACAAGGGCGACTATTATCTGGTCAACGGCTCCAAGATCTTCATCACCAACGCAGGTTATGCGGACATTTTCATTGTCTTCGGTATGACCGACAAGACCCAGGGCACGAAGGGCATTTCCTGCCTGATCATGGAAAAGGGCATGGAAGGCTTCTCCATCGGCAAGCACGAGCAGAAGATGGGTATCCGCGGATCCAGCACCTGCGAGCTGGTATTCGAGAACGTCAAGGTTCCGAAGGAGAACCTGCTGGGCGAGGTCGGCAAGGGCTTCAAGATCGCCATGCAGACTCTGGACGGCGGCCGTATCGGTATCGCGGCACAGGCTCTGGGCATCGCTGAGGGCGCTCTCGATATCACAAAGGAATATGTCAAACAGCGTGTGCAGTTCGGCAAGCCCATCGCGAAGTTCCAGAACACCCAGTTCGAGCTGGCCAAGATGCAGGCCCAGACCGATGCTGCAAGGCTTCTGGTCTATCAGGCAGCCAACGCTGTCGATGAAGGCAAGCCCTACACCATCCTGGCTGCAGAGGCTAAGCTCGTAGCAGCTTCCAACGCAAGTGATGTCACTCGCCGCTGCCTGCAGCTGTACGGCGGCTATGGCTACACCCGCGACTATCCGATCGAGCGCATGATGCGTGATGCCAAGATCACTGAGATCTACGAAGGCACCTCTGAAGTTCAGATGATGGTCATCGGCGGCGCTATCCTCAGATAATCCGCCCGGCATTTTCGTCAACTGACCGCATACTTCCCGGTTCCGGGATCTGCTGCGGAAGAGAGCCCCGGTACATTTTCTGATGTACCGGGGCGTTTTATCTCATTGGTAAAGACTCTCCGCTTTCAACATGCCAGAACTTTGAGAACAGGCACAGGCAGTGCCATGAAATAATATGAAAAATCATCCGGATGCGGACGGGATCCTCTATATCTGCGGTCCTCTGTTTCAGTATATGATCGTGAATATGATCACCGGGATCCTGATGGAGACGGTCTGGTCCTATAGCCCCGGCAGGCAGGTCCCGGCAGGGATCGCCGCCGCGGAGTCCTATTCGATCCTCGGGGTATGGTCTTATCTGTGTCTGATCATTCCGGCAGGCGCAGGGTGTCTTTGCGTCCGCAGAGAGGCAGGCAGATCCCTTGCTTGGTGCAGGCGGCACAGGATCCCTGCCGCAGATCTGCCGACCGGCGCGCTCTCTGTCCTTTTCGTTGCAGTCATCTGTCTCTCTCTGGGAATCAATTTCCTGGTTTCCCTGGTTTCCGGGCATTCGGGTGTGTCATCCGGACTTGCAGCAGCTCTTCCCGGTACCGCAGGTTTTGTGCTCGCCGCCCTTGTTTACGGAATCTACATGCCTTTCATAGAAGAGATCCTGTTTCGCGGGATCCTGTTTTCGCGGATGAAGGAAGTACTGACCCGCAGGCGAAGTGATGAGGCCTTCGGCACGCAGGCTGCCGGAACCGACATGCGGGACGAGTGGACGGCTGTCATGATTTCCGCCGCTCTTTTCGGCCTTTACCACGGAGCAGTACTTCAGGGAATCTACGCTTTCGTCATGGGACTCGTATTTGCCGTGGCATACGGGTACACCGGGAGATTTTCAGTCCCGTGGGGACTGCACGGTGCCTGTAATCTCTGTATCCTGCTCCTGCAGAGGACAGACCGGTATCAGGCCATCTGCACGCCGGCCTGGACAGCGGCCTTTTTCGTCCTGGCCGCCGCCGGCTTTTATACGGTATGGCGGCTGCAGAAAAATGCGTGATTTCCGTGGCGAGCGAATCTTAAATCGGAGAAAAGGAAATGCTTATTTTGCGAAAAACACTTCCGGCTCTGCGGGAGAAGGTATTGCAGGCCGGTATCTCGTTCCTTCTTATCCCCGTCCTCCTTATTACGCTGACAGCGACAGGAATTTCCGGATGCGCCGGCAGCGGGGATGCGGATACTCCACCGGTCGGAGGGAGCGGACAGGAAGCGGGTACCTTCCGGGCTGTTTTTCTGGATGTCGGCAAGGGGGACTGTATCCTGCTCTCGACGGAAGGCAGGTACATGCTTGTCGATGCAGGGTATGAGGAGACAGCGGACGAGGTCCTGGATTCCCTGCGGGCCTACGGGGTCTCTTCCCTGGATGCGATGGTGATCACGCACTATGACAAGGACCATGTGGGCGGGGCGGCGGAGATCGCGCAGGAGATTCCGGTCGGTACCTTTTATCTGCCGGATTATACGGGCGATCCGGACAAGTGCGCGGACCTTCTGGCTCTTATTGATGCACAGGATCTGTCGGCGGTACAGGTCTCCGAGGATATCCGCTTTTCGCTGGGGACGGCGCAGGTATGTGTGGATGCGGCGCTCATTGACTATGATCCGGCTGAGGAAAATGACAATGATGCATCACTCCTCGTAGAGATCTTTTACGGGGAGGACTCCTGGTTTCTGCCGGGAGATATCGAGGAAGAGGCGATCGATGCCTGGCTTCTGGCCCGCGCCCGGGAATACGACATCCTGAAAATGCCCCACCACGGCCGCAAGGAGGACAATACTGCCGGTCTGATCAAGGCAGTATCCCCGCAGATCGCCGTCATCACAGACAGCCCGGAGGATGATGCATCTCCAAAAGTATTGAAAAAACTGGAAAAAAAGAAAGTCCGTGTGCTGCGCACTTCTGAAAACGGCGCGATCCTTGTCACCGGATACGGGATCGGGAAATATGATATATACACGGAGAAGTGATCTATAGAACCCGCAAGCCCCATAAAATGATGGTAAGGGCAAAAGTGAGGGCACGGATCGTTGCAGAAATGTAACCGCATTGCTGCAAATGCGTTTTTTATTTTAAAGAAGAAGAGGCTTATGGAAGACAGCAGGATCATCGATCTTTTCTGGAAAAGGGATGAGACAGCGATCACGGAGACGGAAGCTGTCTATGGCAGATACTGCAGGAAGATCGCTTTCAATATTCTCGGAGTCGAGGAGGATGTGCAGGAGTGCCTGAACGATACCTGGCTCGGGGCCTGGAACAACATCCCGCCGGCGCGGCCGGCGTGTCTGAGCGCTTTTCTGGGAAAGATCACACGAAATCTTGCCATATCGCGCTACAGGGCGGGACACGCCCTGAAGAGGACAGGGGACAGGCTGTCTGAGTCCCTGGACGAGCTGGGAGAATTTGCTGTTGCTTCCGCCAACAATGTAGAGGAGGCGGTGGACCGGAGCGCCCTGGAGGCTGCGATCAACCGATTTCTGGATTCTGTCTCCGAGAAACAGCGAAAGCTGTTTGTGCGGCGTTATTTCTACATGGATTCAGTGGCGGAGATCGCGCAGATGTACGGACTCGGGCAAAGTGATGTCAAGGTGACCCTGCTCCGCATGCGGCGCGCACTGCAGAAAGTTTTGGAAGATGAGGGGCTGATGTGATGGATAAATACGATCTTCTGGAAGCGATGAGCGGCATCCGGGACGAATATATCGAGGAGGCAGCAGAGACTGTCTCCGGATCTGTATCCGCATCCGCAGCATTGTCTCATGAATCTCAATTACAGCATACTGAAAAAGAGGAAAATGAGGAGAAGCAGGTACGCAAAAAGGCGGCCGCCTCGCGCCGGCGCCGTATCCTCCGTCTGGAGCGCCTGGCTGCCAGTGTTGCGGCCATCCTGTGCCTGAGCATCATCGTGCCGAATGTCAGCTCCGGGGCTGCCTCGGCTTTCCAGGGCCTGCCTCTTGTCGGGAATTATTTCAGGGCTGTCACATTCCGCACGTATCAATATGCGGACAGCACTTCGGACGCCTATGTAGAGGAACCCGGCGTGATCACGATGTCTTCCGGAGATATAAAGGTGGAGGACAGCGAGACATACGCAGAAGAGGAGAGTGCGCCTGCAGAGCGCAGCGCAGTGACGGCCGGAGCCGCAGATGCCGGAAACGGGGCCGCGTCTGCAGACCCTGCTGCAGTGAGGGCTGCCCTGTCCGCAGCGCAGATCACGGAGGAGATCCGGCAAATGGCCTGCGACCAGATCTCGGGATTTGAGGCCAGCCTTGCCCAGGAGACAGGCTACAGAAGCCTGCGCTTTCTCCATGAGACCGTCACCGATACGGATAAATGGTTCTGTATGAAGGTGTACGCCTATACCGCTGCGGCAGACGGATTTGAGCAGGTCACCCATTTTACGATCGACAAGACCACGGGCGAAAGGGTCACCCTGGAGAGCTGGTTCGGCGAGGAGACAGACTATATCACCCCCATCAGCGACTCTATAAAAACCCAGATGCGTGAACAGATGAAGGCGGATCCGGAGCTGGAGTACTGGATCGACTCAAAGGAAGAACCGGAGTATGACTTTACGCAGATCCTGCCCGATCAGGACTGCTATTTCAATGAGGACGGAAACCTTGTGATCTGTTTTAATGAGGGCGAAGCCGCCCCCATGTATATGGGCACGGTGGAATTTACGATCCCGCAGGAAGTGGTGGAAGGGATCAAACCGTGAAAAAACGGGAAGCGCATAAAACCTTCATGCGGATCATTTCCCGTATCTGACTGTAAAAACCGACCGTATCCCCGGCCGGTTTTTTACTGCTGAAAAGCTTTATCCATTGCTGAACGGTTTTGTTTGAAAAAGTAATTCCTGCATGATACCATGATGCAGGAAGCAATTTGCACAGCGCGCCATTCGAAACGTCAGCGTTTACCGTCCGGGATCCTCCGGCTCAGGGAAACCGCCTTTCGCAAATGGCAGGAAACTGGTGTCTGACAGATAAAGAACGAAAAGAAAGGACTACAAGAAATGCATATCGTATGTTTGGACCTCGAAGGAGTACTGGTACCGGAGATCTGGATCGCTTTCTCGGAGGTGACGGGCATTCCGGAGCTGACACGGACGACGCGCGACGAGCCGGATTATGAAAAGCTGATGGCCTACCGCAGGGCGATCCTGCATGAGCACGGCCTGGGACTGAAGGAGATCCAGGAGACGATCGCAAAGATCGATCCTCTTCCCGGCGCGGTCGAGTTTCTGGATGAACTTCGCAGCATTACGCAGGCAGTCATTATCAGCGATACCTTCACAGAGTTTGCGAAGCCGCTCATGAAAAAGCTGAAATGGCCCACGCTCTTTTGCAATTCCCTGATCGTGGGCCCGGATGGAGAGATCATCGGCCACAAGATGCGCGTCGAAAATTCAAAATATTCGACAGTGAAGGCCCTGCAGTCCATCGGTTTCGAGACGATCGGGATCGGGGACAGCTTCAACGACCTCGCCATGATCCAGGCCGGAAAGGACGGCTTCCTTTTCCGCACAACGGACCAGATCCGCAGGGACTATCCCGACCTGCCTGCCTTCGAGGAGTATGACGACCTCCTTGCAGCCATCAAAAAGGCGATCGGGGCATAAGCAGGCTGCATGACAGTACAGCAGGATACAGGATCCTGCCCCCTTTGAACAGTTGACCGTAAAACCGGACCCTCGTGCAGAAAGAACTGGAGAGTATACGTGGAAGATATTATGAGTACCGCGGTCGAGAGCGCGCCGATCGAGGAAGTGATCGAGAACATTGAGCCGATCCGGGCTTCCGACCTGACTGTGTCCAACCTGCAGTCATTTTTGGAGAGCCTGCTGCCGGGGATCCGGTCGCTGGCTTTCGATATCGTTGTCTGCGTGGTGATCATCCTTGTCGGCAGAAAGGTCATTCACCTGCTGCGCAGGATGATGGATCATGCGCTGGAGCGGACGCAGGCGGACGCGGGGATCGTTCGTTTTCTGGGATCTGTCCTGGAAGCCCTGCTGTACCTGATCCTGATCTTTATGATCCTGGGGCAGCTCGGCATCAATGTGGCGTCCATCGTCGCGGTACTCGCGTCTATGCTGTTCGCCATCGGCATGTCCCTGCAGGGGAGCCTTGCCAATGTGGCCGGCGGGATCCTGATCCTCTTCACGCGGCCTTTCAGGGTCGGGCACTACATCATCTGCGACTACGGCGAAGGGACGGTCTCCATGATCGGGCTCGTTTATACGAAGCTCACGACCAAGGACAACCGGGTGCTGACGATTCCCAACAGCCAGATCTCCAACTGCGCGATCACGGACTGCGGGGAGAATCCCGAGCGGCGCCTGGACATCATCACGGGGATCAGCTACAGCTCCGACATCCGGCGGGCAAAGGAGATCCTGCAAAAGATCTGCGACACGAGCACCTATGTCCTCAAGGACAGACCCGTCAATATTTTTGTGGACAGCCTGGGAGACAGTTCCGTGGACGTGGGTCTGTACTGCTACGTGCCGTCCTCTGACTTTCTCGCGGCAAAATGGGAGATCACGGAACAAATCAAACTCCGCTTTGACGAGGGCGGCATCGACATTCCGTTCCCCCAGGTGCAGGTACACATGAACCATTATAGAGCACAGGAAAGGCATGGCAGAGGAACACGATGAAGGACACTGGTGTTACATCCAGAATAACGAACGCGGCAGTCATCTGCATGTGCTTTCTGCTGACTTCTTCGGGGTATCTGGCCTGGGTCTATCATCTGATGGAGCTGGTGACACCCCGCGGCTCCGACGCCCTCTCCATGGTGACCGGCTATGCCATGCAGGCGCTGGGGATCCTCCTGTTTTCCCTGCTTCTGCGGCGGACGCAAAATACCGGGCCCATGCTCTTCGGTGTCCTTGTTCTGCACATGCTCTGCCTCGTACCTGCCGTCCTGAGCCATTCTGTTTTCTGGGTCCTCCTGTACGGCTCTGTTTTAAATCTCCTGATCGGCTGGATAGAGGGGTATTATCTGCACAGGCTCACCTGTGGACCGAATGCCGCGCGCAGTGCTTTTACGCTTGGAATCGGATACAGCGTGTCCATTCTGGTATCCTGGATCCTGTCTGTCGTAGGAGGAAGCATTCTCTATTATTCGGACAGGATCCTCCTTGTGTGCCTTGTCATGACGGTCATGGCATTTTTTGTCCTGTACCTGGCCCCTGCGAACAGCCCGGCAATTCGTTCTGTGAACAGCTCTGTCGATAATCCGGTCAACAGCTCTTTCTTTACCGGCAACTCCCTGCTTTTGCATGCGGCTGTCCTCGTCTTTTTGTTCAGTGTAGTCAACAGCTGCGGCTTCGGGTTTCCTTCCGCAGACCTCAAGAGCGGGATCAGCCTGGAGTTTTCCAGGCTCTTCTATGCAGCGGGTCTTCTGGTGGCCGGCTTTCTCAATGACCGGAGCAGAAAATACGGCGCCGTCTGTGCGCTCGCTGCCCTGATCATTCCCTTTATCATGCTGGCGCTGCAGGGAGAGCAGGTACCTCTGCTGATCTTCTGGGCACTGAGCTATTTTACCTTCGGGTTTTACTCCATCTATCGGATGGTGCTATTTTCCGATCTGGCCCGCAGGACCGGTCTTTTGTACCTGTCCGGGTACGGGCTCCTGATCGGCCGGATCGGGGACTCCTTCGGCGAATCCGCCTGCCTGCTGCTGGAAAAGCGCTTATTTCCATTGCTGGGCATCACAGGTCTCTTTTTTATCGTTGCGGTCTTTGTTCTATTCCGGATCTTTCCTGTACTCTATCTGCCCGCAGCCCCCGCTGCCGGGTTCTCCGAAAAGGAGCGGGGCCGGGAGATATTCCAGAGGTTCTGTGCCGGCTATGAATTGTCTGCGAGGGAACGGGAAGTCCTGCAGTACCTCCTGGAGGAGAAGACAGGCGCGGAGATCGCAGATGCCATGTCAATCTCCGAAGGTACTGTGAAATACCATATCCACAACCTCCTGCAAAAGACCGGATGCCGGAACCGGATCGCCCTTCTGGATGCCTATTTCAGCCAGGGCAAGGAATAAAAAACACAGTCCTGTCGCATAAACCGGACACCTGACCGAACCTTATCAAAACCTTACCCTCAAAACCATATGGACTTACCCAATCTTATCTTGCGGGCTATTTGCACGCAGGATAAGATTTTTTATTAGATGGAGAAGGCTATGCTCATAGATCAGGACTGTCTGCCGGTCCTGCATTTGCTGCAAACGGCTGTAAAGAGAGGTGGATCATGAAAAAACACAAACAGGCTCTGGCCATACTGCTTGTGACGGCATTATTGACGGGCTCCTTCTATGTGCCTTCTTTTGCCGCGCAGGCCGGGCAGGTTTCCGATGAAGTGCGGGAGGCCGCAGCGGAGGAGACACTGGAAGGTTCTTCTGCCGGGTACAGTTCGGTGGAAGGTACACAGGACGGCAGCACAGAGGAGGCGGACGCCGGAGAGGATGACCCGGATGCGTCTGCCGCAGATACCACTGAACAGAACGAGACCGAAGACGAAGAGGCAGCGGATCCCGGTGTGGAGAGTTCTTCCGGCGGCACGTCTGCTGCAGTAGAGGAAGGAGAGGTAGAAACACCTGCCGCGGAGGAAAAAGACGCGGCGGATCCTTTCGCAGACCCTTCCGGTTCAGAAGGTTCAGAAGAGGAGGGTTATGAAGAAGAGCCTGCTTTTGAAGAAAATGACGAAAACGGTTCCTCCGAAAACAGTTCCTCCGCAAACAGTTCCTCCGCAAACAGTTCCTCTATAGAAGAGACTGACGGCACAGATACAGATCGTTCGAGTGCAGGTGACGGAGAAGAGGCGCCGGATGACGGCGCCCGGACGCCCGGGGAAGAGGACCCCGCATCCGGCGCAGACGCCCCCGGAGCGGCTGAAACAGGCGATCCGGCACTGACCGACACCCTGCCGGACGAGGCTGTCAGCACAGAGGCCATGGACGCGGCCCTGCTGGACGGTGAGACGGCGATCTCCGCCCAGACCCTGTCCGAAGATTTGACCATCAACGGCGACGCGGTCTTTGACGGCGGCTTTCTTGACCTCAACGGTCACTCCCTGACCGTCACGGGCAGTCTGGTCCAGCCGACCGGGACCCTCCTGGTGAACGGAGGGGCACTTGTCGTAGGCGGAGACTACCGGATCCAGAGCCGGACTATCCGGACAGACAGCGGGACAGGGGAGGTCACTGTTACCTACAGCGCGGCCAACGGCGTCCTGGCCATGCACGATGACGACGATTACGTCAGGGTGGAGGGAGACTTCTACACGGGCGCTGATCCCGATTATGTCAACAAGGACGGCGAGCGCATTTCCGAGACCTTCACGGCGGGCACCTTTGAGATCGGCGGGGACTTCCGTCAGACGGATTCCGGAGAGCTCTCTGTGCGTGCCGGCGGGACCCACCGGTTCCTCCTGAACAAGGAGAAGGCCCACACCGTGTCCTTTGTAAACGCGGAATGCCGGATGGCAGTCCTGGAGGCGGAGGAGGGCGCCGAGACCAGCTGGGAGGGATATTTCAATGTCGCCAGGCTCGGGAGCGACGTGACCATCCAGACCCCGGCCGGAGAGGGCGAGGGAATCACCATCCGGAGCGAGGACGCACGGTTGGACTTCTACGGCCATGACCTGACCGTGGAGGGCAATATCAAAAGCATCCGGGGCAAGCTCTATATCGGAGGCGCCAGCCTGGCCGGTGACGAAGCCACAGGGTCTGACAGGCCTGCCGACAGGGGTTCCCTGACCGTAAAGGGAAATCTCCTCCAGCCCGAGGGCGCAGTCGTCGTGGACGGCGGTCAGCTCACGGTGACGGGCGACTACCGGATCCAGTCCAGAAACTCCAACGGCGCCTACAGCGTAGCCAACGGCGTCCTGGCCATGCACGATGACGACGATTATGTCAGGGTAGAGGGAGACTTCTACACGGGCGCCGACCCCGACTATGTCAACAAGGGCGGCGACCGCATTTCCGAGACCTTCACGGCGGGAACCTTTGAGATCGGCGGGGACTTCCGCCAGACGGAATCCGGAGAGGTCTCCGTACGCGCCGGCGGGACCCATCGGTTCCTTCTGAACAAGGAGAGGGCCCACACCGTATCCTTTGCAAACGCGGAATGTCGGATGGCGGTCCTGGAGGCGGAGGCGGGCGCCGAGACCAGCTGGGAGGGATATTTCAATGTCGCTAGGCTCGGGAGCGACGTGACCATCCAGGCCCCGGCCGGAGAGGGCGAGGGCATCACCATCCGGAGCGAGGACGCCCGGATGGACTTCTACGGCCATGACCTGACCGTGG
>JAFWDM010000035.1 GCA_017513005.1 Lachnospiraceae bacterium | reverse complement strand
TTGACGGACGCGCCCCCGATCAGGATCGCGGACACGGCAGGCAGCGCCATGTAAAAGGGTGCCATATAGAGCTGGATGAAGCCGAACCCCTGCTCATAGACCAGGATCCCGATCGCCGCCAGCCAGGTAGACATGACGACGGAGAGCATGCGGATCCGGTCGACATTGATGCCGGCCGCCCTGGCAAACACCGGATTGGAACCGACCGCCGTCATCGCAGTGCCGGTTTTGGTGTGGAGAAAGGCCCAGATGGCAAATGCCAGAAGGGCAAAAAACAGGAGCGTTCCTGTCGGGATCGAGATCCTGCCGATATTGATCTGCAGGATGCCCGCCAGTGCCTGGTTATAGTATCCCTCCAGAGAGATCGTGGTCCTGAGTCCCTTGCCGGACAGCCCCCAGACCATGTTGGGACTGTGATAGGGGAGGAGAAGCCACATCATACACATAAAGGAAACGGAGGAAAACCCGACATACGTGGCGATCATCATTTCGCCGCCCTTGATCTTGTTCAGGAGCCACCCGTAGACTGCACCCAGGATCAGGGCGAAAGGAGTCGCGATCAGAATCGCCATCAGAAAAGACAGCCGCCCCGTAAAGCCCAGTTCGATCGACAGCGTAGCGCCCAGAAGGCCGGAAATGATTCCCAGAGGCAGGCCGAAGTTCAGGCCGCAGCCGGAGTGCACCATGGGCACCATGGCGAGCACCAGTATGCCGTTCCAGCTGAAACGGTTGATGATATTGGAGATCTGCGTCGGCAGGTCCGCCCCGACAAAGGGCGCCATGATCAGCAGAAGGACCAGAAATCCGGTGATGATCAGACGCGGGATGCCGAAGCTTTTCAGCGACGCGGTTATTCTATCTTTCATGTTTTATACTCCCTGCCGCAGGGCACGGACCGGTTTTCGTCCGTACTTCTGCGGATTCCTTCCCTAGATGACGTTGCGCAGCATCAGGGTACCGAACTCTTCCGCGGGGGATCCTGCGGGCAGGATTCCGGAGATCCGGCCGCCGGACACGATGGCGATCCTGTCACAGGTCTGCCGCAGTTCCTCCAGCTCGGAGGAGACCATGATGACTGTGACACCCTTCTCGCGGTTGAATTTTCTGAGTGCCTCCAGGACGAGTGCCTTGGCCCCGACGTCGATACCGCGTGTCGGTTCGGAGACGAACAGGACCTGCGGCTCCAGGGCAAATGCCTTGGCCAGGCAGACCTTCTGCTGATTGCCTCCGGACAGCTCACGGGCATTCTGCCCGGAACCCGTGCATTTGATCTGCAGCTCTCCGATATACTTTTCCGTGATCTCGCGGATCGCTCTCTCATCTCTCCATTTGATGAGTCCGCCGAAATAGCTTTTCAGAAACCGATCGTGGACCTGCATGGCGGGAAATGCCACGTTCCACTCCAGGCTCTCATCCAGAAGGAGCCCCACCCCGCGCCGGTCCTCCGACACGAAGGCAAAAGAGGCGTCCAGGCATTTGCGCGGGCTGTTCAGCGGGATCTCACTGCCCTTGAACACGACCCGTCCGCCTGCCTCATACAGGCCCATGATCCCGTTCGGGATCCCCAGCTTCCCCTGGCCGGCGAGTCCTCCGATCCCGAGGATCTCCCCTTCTTTCACCTCCAGGGAAACATTCCGCACCGTCTCCCCGGGCATATCCACCCAGAGATTTTCGATCTTCAGAACTGTCTGCGCTTCCGCACTGTCAGGGGCCTTTTTGCCATTTTCTTCCTCTTCAAGCACCCTGATGACACTCCGGCCCATCATGGCGCGCGTGATCTCCTGGACATTTGTCCGGGCGGCGGGCAGCTTTTCCACCAGGACCCCGTCCCGCATGACCGCGACTGTGTCGCAGACAGACAGGATCTCCTGCAGGCGGTGCGTGATGAAAATAACAGAGATGCCCCTTGCAGACATTCCCCGGATCGAATCCAGGAGGGCCTCCGCCTCGCGCTCCGTCAGGACTGCCGTGGGCTCATCCAGGATCAGCAGACGAAGCTGGTCCTTGGAGAGTTCTCTGGCGATCTCCGTAAACTGCTTGTGCCCGACAGGCATGCTGTTGATGACCATATGACGGTCGATGGAAACACCCATTTTCTCGATCGCTTTCTCTGCCGTCACGTCCATGGCCTTCCGGTCCAGCGTGTCCAGCCTCTCCCCGAAGATCTCCGCGATCAGGTTCGGCTTTCTGGGTTCCCGGTTCAGGACGATATTCTCTTCCGCCTCGAAACCGGGAATCAGGGAGAACTCCTGATGGACCATGCCGATTCCCGCCTCGATCGCATCAAAAGGAGAGGCGAAGGTCATCTCTTTTCCGTCGATCCGGATCTCTCCCTCATACCCCCCGGTTTCAGCGATATCCGCCGCGCCGAAAAGGATCTTCATCAATGTGGACTTGCCGGCTCCGTTTTCACCGACCAGTCCCAGCACCTGTCCGGCCTCCAGATCCAGATTGATGTCCTTGAGGACCTGGTTGCCGAAAAAATCCTTCCTGATATTCCGCATCTGCAGGAGCGGCGCTTTCTGTTCATTCATATGGTTACTCCTGTCCCTGTCTCCCGCCGGGGATGGCACTCTGCATACCTGTCATCCTCTGCGGAAACCGGTTTTTTGTGTGACAGCAAGGCGGGGAGGAACACCGTCCCTCCCCGCCGGTGAGGTTCAACCCCTCATCCTCTGGCTGTGCATCTTTTATACTGCTTTTTAGCCCCGCGGTTTATTTCACCGTAAAGTATTTCTCCGGGACTTCAACCTTGGTCGCCTCCATGAAGTGACCGGGATCACCCATGATGTAGGTATCCTGATAGATCAGGAATGTGTTGTCCGCCTTGACGCCGGTATCCACATTCGTGTAGTTGGAGCCGTTCCACTCCGCGCCGGGGGAGAACACGCCGTAGGCCTCGGAGATCGCATCGATATCGGTCAGCTCGCTCTTGCCGAGGATGACATTGCGCGCGTGCTCCGCAAGGCCTGCGGAAACGGTGTAGCCATAGGAGTATGCCCAGGTACCGAAACGGCCCGCGCCGCCCTTCTCAACGACAGCCGCCTCCACCTTGTCCAGGATCTTCTGGAAGTCTCCGGCCTCTTCCGTGAGGTCCAGACCCAGCGCTCCGGGATATCCCATGAGCGGGGACGGAAGGTCAGCCTCGATAAAGTAGCCGCCGTACTCCAGAAGCTGTTTCAGCAGGGGCTCTGTGTGGGCATCGTTTGTGCAGAAATAGGCGGAATTCGTGCCGTATTTCTCGATCCACTCCGGCACATGCTCCAGGATATAGGCCTGGGCACCGGGAACGCCGACATCCGTGGTCGGATCGGGAGCGGTCTCCATCTCAAACTTCATCCCGAACTCCTCACAGGCCGCCTTCATGACCGCCACACGGCGGCTCATCGTCTCATAGGACAGGTGGCGGGGGAAGGAGATATGTACAAAAGTATCGCAGCCGAGCTCATGTGCAGTCCGGATCATCAGATAGCCGCGGGCGACAAAGTCATTGTTGACGACCAGGTCAGCTGCGGAACCGATCTCGGGGAGATCCTCATGAGACTCGCCGGCGATGCAGATGATGTCAGGCCTGCGCTCCTTGATCTGGCGGAAGGCCTCTGTCGTTCCGGGGATCGCCTGGTTCACGATGATCGCCTTCATCTTAGGGTCATCGGAGAGGTTCACGATCGTCTGGATCGTGGTTTCCAGCTCCTCGGTGAAATTGTCAGGATAGATGGCAAGAGTGACCTTGTCCTCCCCGTATCTGGCCTGGAATGCCTCCGCGCCGCGCCTGTCATCCTCGGACTGGGAGACAGAACCGGTGACGATTCCGATGTGGAAATCCTCCTCGGCCGCTTCCGGGGCCTCTTCGGCTGCCGCCTCTGCCGTGGCCGCGGGAGCCGCATCCGCAGGAGCCGCATCCGTGCTCTCGATCTTCGCACTGCCGGAACCGCCGCAGGCTGCCAGTGAAACAGCCATGACCGCTCCGAGGAAAATGCCCAGTAACTTCCTTCTCATAGCTTCCTCCTTGAAATTAGATGAATAGGTACACTCCGCGTCACGCACAGACCCGGATGAATACTCAGACGAATCATCAAATTAATGACCTGATGAAACATCTCTGTCTGCTGTGTGTACGCATAACAATAATTATACATTGTGCACTCTTTCCGGTCAATTCTCAGGAACATAAAAAGAGCCGGAGCTGAAGTGAAAAGAGCCGGAAGCGCTCTCCCTGTCGTGTGTGTGCAGTATCATTCCGGCGGCAGAACCCGGTTCAGGCATGCGCCAGGATATAGGCTTTCAGTTCCGTGTAGATCTTTTCCGGCTCGGGGGGACATCC
>JAFWDM010000034.1 GCA_017513005.1 Lachnospiraceae bacterium | reverse complement strand
GAACATCGAAGTAATATATTATATTAAAATATTTGAATGAATATCAACAATATTAATATATTTCATGACGTTATAACTGCACCCATTTGGGACAAACGAAAAAACAGCCGTCTCGTGATTCCGTTCACGAAACGGCTGTTTTCATATAACCTCTCCGGTTTTACTCTATCGTAATGAAAGGCAGCGTGTGGAAGCCTTCATGCAGAAACCTTCATGTGGAACCTTCATGCAGAAACCTTCACGTGGAGACCTTCATGCGTAAGCCATCATGTCCGCGATCCCGCTCAGACCTCCTCCAGGTGGATGAGGGCCGACCGGAAGTCTCCCCGGAAATCCGGCATGGGAAGGCCTGCGTACATGAGGGCATCGCCGCGCATCCGCGCGCGGGGGCCGACGGGAAGGGTCACGGTCCTGTCCTCCTCCGGGGCGGTAAATCCGGTGTGCTCGACGGTGACTGCATACTCCCTGTCCGGATCGAGTCCGGGGATCCGGAGGATCCGGCTGCGGTCATCGGGAACATTGAGGACCTGGACATAGGTGATGAGAGCCTCGGTCCTGTCTTTGGAAACGACCTCGTAGCAGTCATAGAGGTGGTTTTCCCTGTAGGAGGCGATCCGGTAGTAGTCGCCGCGGCGGATGAGGTCGTTGTATTTGTGGTAGAGGGCGACCTGGTTCGGGATGGCGGCTCTCTCCTCCTCGCTGATCTTTGTGATATCCAGTTCATACCCGAAGGTGCCGGCCAGGGCTACATTGGCACGGGTCGCAAAGCTCGTCACGCGGCCGACGACGTGGTTGGGCACGACACAGACATGGGCGCCCATGGTGGAGAGCGGGTAGAGCAGGGAAGTCCCCTCCTGGATCATGAGACGCTCGACGGGATCCATATCATCGGAGCACCAGATCTGAGGGCTGTAGTAGAGCATGCCGGGATCGAAGCGGGCACCGCCGCCGGAGCAGTTCTCGAACAGTATGTGCGGGAAATCCCTGGTCAGACGGTCCTGCATCTCATAGAGGCCCAAACAATAGCGGTGGCAGAGTTCATCCTGGTTTTCCGCGCCCAGAGCGGCACTGCCGAAATCCGTGAGAGTCCGGTTCATATCCCACTTCAGATACTCGATATTGGCGCTGCGCAGCACGGCCGCGACCATGTCATAAACCGTATCGCGCACCTCTTTGCGGGACAGGTCCAGGACATACTGATTGCGCATCTGGCAGGGCTCGCGGTCAGGGACCCGGATCGCCCAGTCGGGATGCGCCCGGTAAAGATCCGAATCCGGAGATATCATCTCCGGCTCAAACCAGATCCCGAACTTCAGGCCGAGGGCGTTGACTTCGTCGACGAGCTTTTTCAGGCCGCCTCTGATCTTGTTCTCATTCACGACCCAGTCGCCGAGGCCGGAGACATCCAGGTCGCGCTTGCCGAACCACCCGTCGTCCATGACCAGCATCTCGATGCCGCATTCCTTAGCCTCGCGCGCGATCGCGAGAAGCTTTTCATTATCAAAATCAAAATAGGTCGCTTCCCAGTTGTTGATGAGAACGGGGCGTTTTTTATCCCTCCAGATCCCGCGGATCAGGTGGTTCCGGTAGAGATCATGGAAAGTGTGCGTCATGCCGCCCAGTCCCTCCCGGGAGTAGACCATCACGCCCTCCGGAGCCTGGAAGCTCTCCCCGGGCTGCAGCACAAAGGAAAAGCGGTCAGGGTTGATCCCCAGGGTCACGCGCAGGGCGTCGTAGGCATCGCGCTCGACTTGGCCGCGAAAATTGCCGGAATAGATAAGGTGGAAGCCGTAGACCTCCCCCGCGTGCTGGGTCGCACTCGGAGAGACCAGCCCCAGGAAGGGCTGCTCCTGGTGGGAGGTCTCCCCGCGGTTGGAGGAGACACCCTGGAAACCATAGCCGATCTCGCGGTAATTCATGTGGCGCTCGCGGACCCACATCCCGTCAAGGGTCAGCAGGCGCCAGGGACGCTGGTCTCCGTCCGCACAGCCCATGTCCGTGCTGAGAGACAGGGCTTTTTCCACCCGGACCGGCTGCCCGCCGTCATTGATGATCCGCATGCTTCGCATGACGGCATCCGTATCCTCGAAAACGGAATAGGTGAGCAGGAAACGGACGTGGATCACCGGGTCCTCCAGGGTGATCTCCAGGGACATGGTCCCCTCCTCAGAACCGAACGTCGCAGGCAGCCCCGGAAGGCTTTCTTTTCCGCGATAGATACGGTGGGAGACATAATAGGGCTGCAGAGCGGTGTGGCCGGCCTGCGTGCGGACCGTCACTGCGCCCTCGCGGTGGTCCCCGGTCAGTTCGCCGGGAAGCTCGTGCTGCATGACCAGGAGGACCTTCCCCCGGTCCCCCGGATTCTGCGAAGCCAGAAAGGGGGGTTCCTGGTGGCGCAGCAGATAGCGCAGGTCGCTGTCCCCGAGCCGCCTGCCGAAATAGACATGCTCCAGAAACTGCTGGTCGTCCATCACGGCCATCACATAGCTGACATGGTCTGTATCGATCTTAAAGATCCTGTCTTTCTCGAAATAGCGGATGTTCATTTGTTTTTCCTTTTATAATTCCTGTTTATCCCCGGGCCCTCTTATTTCCGGGCTCTGTTATTTCTGAACCCTGTATCTCCCGGGCCCTCTTATTTCTGACCCCTGTTATTCCTGTACCTTCAGTTCCACTTTGGGAAGGACATCTGCCAGGCCGCTCATGTAGTCGCCGTCATAATACTCGATCTTTCCGGCGTCGCAGGAGGCTGCCAGCATGGGATCGATGGGCAGGCGCGCCACTACGGGGATCTCCTCCGCCGCAGCGGTCTCCTCCACGTGGCCTTCTCCGAAGAGGCGGATCTCCTCTCCACAGTGGGGACATTTGACATAGCTCATGTTCTCGACGATCCCCAGGATCGGGACATTCATCATTTTGGCCATGGCGACTGCCTTGCCGACGATCATACTCACCAGATCCTGCGGCGTCGTCACGATGAGGATACCGTCCACGGGCAGGGCCTGAAAAACGGTCAGCGGGACATCGCCGGTTCCGGGCGGCATATCGACGAACATATAGTCGATATCTCCCCAGGCGACATCCGTCCAGAACTGGGTGAGCGCCCCGGTGATCACGGGACTGCGCCAGATCACGGGCTGCTCTTCATTCTCCATGAGGAGGTTCATGGACATCGCATGGATCCCTGTGACGGAGGTCGCCGGATACAGCGTATTATCCCTGGCGGAGAGATCCCAGGGGTGAAGGCCGAACATCCTCGGGATGCTGGGGCCTGTGATATCGGCGTCCAGGATCCCGACCGTATAGCCCTGGCGCCTCGCCCAGAGTGCGCTCAGTGCCGTGACGGAGGATTTGCCGACACCGCCCTTGCCGCTGACGACTGCGATCATTTTATTTACACGGGAACCCGGATTCGGGTCCGCCTCCAGCTTGGGCTGCGGCGGCGCCACATGTCCGGCCTTCGGTTTCGGAGGATCCATATGCCCTTTTCCGTTTTTGATATTTTTGTTCTTATTCATAGTGACTCCTGTCCTTTTCCGGTGATTTATAATAGCTCCGGTGATTTATAATAGCTTTTACAGCAACATTCCCATGATACCTGTATCAATGACTTTTTTCAAGCACTCTGTCTCCGCAAATCCCGGACAGATTGTCACTGCCCGGCAAAAATGTTAAGATGGAAACAGCAGGGCAGGAAGACAGAACCGGGCCTGCAAAAACCAGCCCCCGGCGGGAAACAGAACCGGGCCTGCAAAAAACCGGCCCCCGCCAAAACACCGGAATAGAATACCAGAATAATGGAAAGGAACCGCCTGAAATGGATGATATCAATATCGCCATGCTGATCGACGCGGACAATGTCAGTTCGAAATATATTCCCGGAATACTCAGCGAGCTCTCCAAATACGGGAAGATCACCGTCCGGAGGATGTATGGAGACTGGTCGCAGGACCGGCTGCACTCCTGGCTGAACCGGGCCTCCGGATATTCTCTCACGCCGGTCATGCAGCCCAACAACACGCCCGGCAAAAACGCCTCGGAAATCGGTCTGATCATCGATGCCATGGATATCCTCTACACCGGGGATGTGCAGGGATTCTGCATCGTCTCCAGCGACGGCGATTTCAACAAGCTCGCCACCCGTCTGCGGGAGGCGGGCAAGGTCGTGATCGGGATGGGCGAAAAAAAGACGCCGGAATCCTTCCGCGTCTCCTGTGAACGTTTTATTTTCCTGGATGTCATCAACGACAGCGACGACGACGATGTCGTCTCCGGCAAACGCGGCCGGACTTCCCGCAAAAAGAGTGCGCAGGGCGGCAGTTTCCCCGCGGGCCAGAGCGCACAGAGCACAGCTTCCGGCGATCCCGGCAGCCGGCGCCGCCGGGGCGGCTCCTCTGATGCGGGACATGCCTATGGAGCCGGCTCTTACGGGTCATCCGCTTCTGCCGCCTATGCACCCGTGCCCTACAACCCGTCGGCCTCGTCCGGACCATCCTACGGAGCTGCCTCCTATGGCGTTTCCCCCTATTCGGAGGGGAACGAGAGCTACGCCTCCGAGAACACGTACGGCTATGGAAGCGACCAGGACGCGGACAGCGACGATCCGCTCTTTACACCGCCGGAGACCATCGAGGCCACCATCGTCAAGATGATCGAGGACAACAATGCCGAGGGCAAGGAAACCGGCCTGGGCGAGATCGGCTCCCGCCTGGTCAAGATCTTCCCGGATTTTGATATCCGCAACTACCATTACTCCAAGCTCTCGGAATTTCTCAAGGACCTTCCCTCGCTCTCGGTCGAAAACCGGGACAGCGCCGTCTGGGTCTCTCTGAGCAGTTCTCCCGACTCCGATATCGAGAGCCAGATCCTTCGGATCTTTGAAAACCACCACACGGACGACATGTATATCAGCGCACTCAAAAAAGAGCTGGAGGAGGTCAACGACAGGCTCGACGCCACGATCCGCAAGAGCGGCGTTACCCGCTTCTCCGTCTACCTGAACCGCATGATCCCCTCCGTGCAGGTCAACGGCCGGCATGTGATGCTGCGCAAAGAATAAGCCTAATAGAATAAGCCCAATAGAATAAGCCCGCATCCGGTGCGCAGGATCCGCATGCGGGTAGGAAACAGAAGGTGTTTTTTAACAGAAGGTGTTTTTAATACAGCCCCACGTCATCTGCATGCAAAAAACGTTCCACCCTGGTCCAGTAGGTCTCCGGATCGCGGACCACGGACTTTGCATGTCCTGCCTCCGGGATCCACTGGAAGGACTTCGGGCAGGAGGCCGCCCTGTACAGGGCGGGCATCATGCGGGACGGGATAACATCATCCGCCTGTCCATGGATGAACAGAGTCGGGGTGCCGGAGTGTCCGACCGCCTGCAGAGGAGAGGCCTTTTTCAGATCATAGCCCGCGCGCAGCAGCGTGATCAGGCGTACAGATTCGAGCATCACAGGCGCGGGAATCACCGCGCCTTTTATTTGCTTATACACCAATGTAAGCTCCTCAAATGCCGAGGTGTAGGCGGTGTCCGCGACCGCCGCTTTTACCTGGGACGGCAGACTGTGGCCCGTGGTCAGGAGGACAGCCGCAGCTCCCATGGAGATCCCGTGCAGGACGATCCTGGCTGCAGGATCTTTTTCCAGCACCCAGTCGATCCACCGCAGCAGGTCGAAACTGTCATCATATCCCATCCCCACATAGTCACCGTCGCTTCTGCCGTGTCCCCGCAGATCCGGGACCAGTACATGCATCCCGTACCGGTCATGATAAACCCTCGCATAGAGGCCCATACTCTCCGCCGCATCTGCATATCCGTGCACACAGATCGCGTACCGGTGCTCTTCTCTGCGCTCTTCGGGCGCCCTGCCCGCTGCTTTGGCAGCGCCGTCTGCCGTGCCGCCCTGCGCCGGGATAAAATTCCCGTGCAGCTGCAGCCCGTCATCCCCGTGAATATAGACATCCTCCCTGTGCGGATGGCCATTCAACCAGCTTCGCCCAGCGGCGTACTCCTTTTCCAGAGGATCCCTGTCCGGCCGCGGGTCGTGCTTTTTAGGAGTCAGCGCATACCTGTAAAAATATTCAGCCGCACCGATCACGCCTCCTGCCAGCGCGCATCCGCCTGTGAACAGCAGCGTCTGTGCCGCGCTTTTGCATTTCCCGCCGATTTTTTCTGTCATATTCTCCTCCTCTGCACCGGGGTCATCTCCCCGGCGCACCGGGGGACAGACCCCCGTCTGTTTTTTTCAGGTCTGTACCCGGAGTGTGACCGCCAGCGACCAGTGGAGCCCGCTGCTGTCACTGCGGGTGTCGATACTTCCTCCCATGAGAGCAGCCGCTTGACGCGCGGCAGAGATCCCGGCCGGCTCCGGCTCATTTTCATTCCCGGATCCGAATGCATTTCCCGGTTCGAACGAATTTCCTGACCCGAATGCGATCCCCGGCCCGAACGGATTTCCGGGCCCGGACAGATCCTCCGGTCCGTACGCTTCTTCCCGCTCCGGTACCTGAGCGGAAACCCCGCTTTCCGGAACCGGCTTCATCTGGTCCTGTCGAAGGACACCTTCACAATCGATCCGGAAATACAGGTTGACAAATCCGCCCGATGGACGGTCGGCCCGGCTGTGGACAGAAACTGTCCCGCCTGTCTGCGTGTGATCGGCCGCGTCTTTCACCAGTTCACACAGGGCGCGCAAAAGCAGGTCTCCGAATCCGGTCACAGATAAAGGCAGTCTGCTGTCCCGATACGGGCGGAGACTGATCTCCTTTTCCGCACAGACCTCCTCCCCGTAGGACAATACATTCCGGAAGCATTCCTCCGGTGAAAACTCCCTCTCCCGCAGCAGATCCTGCTCCTGCCGGCCGGCTTCCTCTTTCCGGGTACCCTGACAGAGGGCTGCATCCCGCTGCCCTCCTGCAGAGGAAAGCGGACCCTGCTGCCCTCCCGCGGAGGAAAGCGGACCCTGCTGCTCTCCCGCGGAGGAAAGCGGACCCTGCTGCTCTCCCGCGGAGGAAAGCAGACTCTGCTGCTCTCCTGCAGAGGAAAGCAGGCCCTGCTGCCCTGCAGAAAAAAGAAGGCGCTGCTGCTTCCCTGCGGAGGAAAGCGGACTCTGCTGCTGTACCTTGAAAGGAAACAGGGTCTTCCCGGGAGCCGGGTCATCGGACCCGGCGGGATCCATGGCGGAGATGACCGTCAGCGTGTCCGCTTCCGCCATCCAGTCTCCGGGCAGATCCGCCGAAAGCGGTTCTCCCTGTCCGTTCCCGTGTGCGATCGGAAGCGGCCCGCCGTTCTCCCACTGCTCCTCCAGCAGAAGCCGGCGTGCCCGTTCGCTCTGAAGCTTCTGCTCCAGGATCCTCGCCCGCTCCTGTGCCTCCCGCAGCTGCTCCTCGGCGAGGCTTCGGGCCGCCTCCGCCTTCCGGACTGCCTTCTGCGCGAGATCCACCTTCTGTTCCGCCTCTGCCTCACTCCTGCGAAGTCTCTCGAAGGCCCCTTTCACCTTTTCCTCCGCCCGGGTCTCGCGGTCCCGGAGCCCTTCCTCCGCCAGCTTCACTTTCCGGTCTGCCCGCGCTTCGCAGCTGCGGATCCTGCGCGCCGCATCATTTTTCACTTCCTCCAGCCGGTCTTCCATACGCTTTTGCGCTGCTCTGGATTCCTCCAGCCGGCGGGACAAAAGGACAGCGCGGTTCTTCTCCTCCAGACGCTGGTCCTCGACACGGGCCATCTCGGCGTCGTGCTTGTCCTGCGCTGCCCGTATAGCGGCGTTGTGCTCGCTCCTGAGTCTCGCAGCGGTTTCTTTTGCCCGCTGTAATTCGGCGCGGAGCTGATCCTGCCCTGCGCGCCCCATTTTCATCGCGCGGTCGACGCGCTCCTCCTGTTCCCGCTGCTGTTCCTCCCGGTTGTAATAAAACAGATAGAGCCGGACCGTGCGGTCCTTCCCGCAGACGCGCCTGGCGACCAGTTCGATGCGGTCAGTCTCCCGGCCTGCATTCTTTCCTTTTTCCGGCAGGACTTTTCCGCTGTACATGTCCGCAGGTCCATCTGCCGGAGGTGCTCCTGCCGCCTGCGGTCCTGCATCTTTTTGCGGTCCTGCATCTTTCAACGGTCCTGCGTCTTTCCGCGGGGGCAGCAGCTGCCCTTCCGCGGAAACCGCCGGTGCAGGCCCCTGCCCTGTTCCCGTTTTCGCAGTGGATCCGGTTGCTGCCGCGCCGGCAGCGTCCCGGGACAAGCCGGATTCCGCAGGATCTCCCGCACCCGTTTCCGCATCCAGACCTGTTTTCATACCTGTATGCATAAAGGAACCGTTCCCGGCTCCCGCCTTTACAGGAGCAGGCTCCGGAATTCTTCCGCCTGCCCTGCCTGCACTTTTCAGGCGGAAGATCCCGAGGGATACCGGCCCCGCAGCCCCTGCCCTGCCGCGGTCAAAGATGCCGGATTCCAGGATCCGGTTCCTTGTGATGCTTGTCATTTCCAGGCCGAAGCAAGGGTCGAGGAGAATGTTTTTCATAAAGGCGCTGTTCGATACGCCGAACATGGCCGGAATATTTTTGCTGACAAAAAAGACCCGGGGCTCCCTGCCTCTTCCCCCGGCGTGAGGCGCCTCCTCCGCCGGATATTCGATCCCGCAGATCCCCTCCGGGATCTGCCGCAGGAGCTCCGTCGCGCTGTCAAGCCGCCCCTGCAGACGGTCCATCGTGAGCCTGAACCCTGTCGTCTCCTGAAATACGCAGTAATAGACCGTGCCTCCGTTTGCCTGATAGGCCGGAGCCCCCGTCATGCGATAGTAGAAGCTGTTCCCGTCGCGGCGGTAAAAACGGAGATTCGCGGAGATACTCCCCCCGCTTTTACGGGCCCGGTCGATCTCCTCCTGGATCCTGTCCCGGTCCTCTTCAGAAGCCATGAAAAAGGGGTTTTTCGCCATTGCGCGTGCGAACTCCTCCTGCCTGTAGCGGAGACGGTGCGCAAAATACTCATTATAAAAAAGAGCCTCCTCCCGCTGTCCGTCCAGACAGGCAAGGATCATCACGCCGCAGGGAAGACTGGTGACAAAATCGCGCAGCTGCTCGGAACTGTCGCGCTCCGCTCTCTTGGAGAAGTGCAGGAAGGTGATCTCCAGACGCCTGCCGCGCCGGCAGATCGCCATGGAACACCGCAGATGCAGCGGCCTCTCATCCTCTCCAGATACGAGATTTACCTCGTACGCCACTGTCATAATATTCTCTGCGCTCGGAGAACTTTTCATGGATGCGATATCCACATACCGCGCCTGCGCATCGGCAGAGATCTGCCTGCGCAGAAATTTCAGCACCGCTCCCTCCGAGAGAAAGTGGTGCATGTCCTCCGGTGTGATCCATACCAGATCCCCTGCCAGCATCTGCAGGCAGCCGTCCGCGTCTCTGAGATCATAAAATCTATTTAAAAAATCTTTACCAAAATCTATGGGAGTCTGCATGCATCTATTATAACAGAGCCCGGGGCTTTTTTCGCCCCCTTTCCCGTAAAAGTCGAAACACATACCCCTTCCGGGTACGGTTCACGGGGCACCGAATTCGACGTCTTTATGTGCGCTCAGGCGCACATAAACCGGAGTCCTGCACTCTGGATGTGCACAAGCCCACGCAAAGGCGGCACACGAAAAAGAACACCCGTCTCCCCAACCAGAACCCGCACGGGTCCTTTTCCCTTCTCCCCTTCCTGTATCCTTCCTGAGGGCCGTATAGGCCGGCGTAATCTAATGCGGACAGCTGTGCGGATCCGCACAGAAAAACCGCCGGAGCAAGGGGGAAATATATGGAATGCCACGACCGTGTCCGGAGCCTTCGGGAGGAACACAAACTGACACAGAAATCGATCTGCACACTGCTGCAGGTAAAGGAAAGCACCTACAGGGGGTATGAGACCGGACGGCGCCGGATCCCCCTGTACCACCTGCTGACACTGGGATATTTTTTCGACAGCAGCCTCGACTACCTTTCCGGGGCAAGCGCAGTCCGGAAGCCGTATCCGGAGCTGTGATTGCATTTTCTGCACCTGCCTGTTAAGATGTGTCGAAAGGACAGGTTTGTTCCGGCACATGGCCGGCAGCAGGTTATCAGAAAAAAACGCGCCGAGGCAGGACAGCGTCCTTCCGGCGCGGCAGTAAAACAGGCTTATGATCAGGATCGTGTGTGTTGGAAAAATGAAAGACCGCGCTCTGCAGTCGCTCAGCGCCGAGTATCTCAAGCGGATCTCCCCCTTCGCGAAGGCGGAGATCGTCGAGGTCAGAGACGAACCGAATACCCATGCGGAGAGGGATGCGGAAGCGGCGCGCATCAAAAACACGGAGGCAGACCGGGTACTCGCAAAGCTCCGCAGTACGGATCTGGTGATCCTGCTGGACCTGGGCGGAGAAATGTGGAACAGCGAGAGATTTGCGAAGCAGCTGGGCCGCTGGCAGGAGCGCGCGGGACAAAAGGGCGGTGACCTCGTCTTTGCGATCGCCGGCTCCCTGGGCCCCGGAGCAGCCCTGCTCGACAGGGCGGACTTCCGCTGGAAGCTGTCAGATCTGACCTTCACGCATCTGCTCACGCGTGTCCTCATCCTGGAACAGATCTACCGCGGTTTTACCATCCTGCACGGCAGGACCTATCACAAATGAGACCGCACAAAAGACGAAGAGAAAACGTAGAAAACGTAGAAAACAAAAAAAACAGAGAAAACCTATAAACAGGCAAAACGGCAGCAGGCCCCTGCTGCCACACGAAAAGGAGAGAACCATGAATATCCGTGAAGAAGCGAGAAAAATGAAGCTGGACGCGCCTCTTCTGGCAGCATCCTCCAATGAGACCCGCAACGAGGCGCTCCGCCTGATCGGGGAGGCGCTCGCCGCTCACAAAGAGGAGATCTTTGCGGCAAATGCGCAGGATTGCGCGGACGCGGAGAAAAACGGGATCGCTCCCGCAGTCATGAAACGCCTTCTGTTCAATGACGCGAAGCTGGACGATGTGTGCAGAGGGATCGAACAGCTGATCTCACTCCCGGATCCGATCGGAAGGGCCCTCCTGAAACGGGAACTGGACACAGACCTCGTTCTGACCCGGATCAGCGTCCCGATCGGGGTGATCGGCGTGATCTTCGAAGCCCGTCCGGATGCCCTGGTCCAGATCTCCACCCTCTGCCTCAAGAGCGGCAACTGTGCGATCCTCAAAGGCGGCAAAGAAACTGCCCGCACAAACCGGGTCCTCTTCTCCATCATCCGGGAAGCCGCTGTCCGCGCGGGGCTGCCCGCCTCCTGTCTCCTGCAGGCCGAGCTCCACAATGAGATCGACGAGCTCCTGCAGTGCGAGAAGGATGTGGACCTTCTGATCCCCCGCGGATCCAACCAGTTCGTACAGTATATCATGAACAATACAAAGATCCCTGTCATGGGGCATGCGGACGGGATCTGCCACATCTACGTGGACAAGGAGGCGGACCAGGAAATGGCAGCCCGGGTCATCCTCGATGCCAAGACCCAGTATACCGCCGCCTGCAATGCAGTGGAGACCATCCTGATCCACCGCGATATCGCGCAGGCCTTCCTGCCCCGCCTGGCGGACGCATTCCGGGAAGCGGACGTAAAGCTGCGCGGGACCCGGGAGGCGGCAGACCTGCTCGCCGCCTCTGCGGCAGCGAATACCGGATCGATCGAGATCATGGAAGAGGAGGATTTCCATACCGAATACCTCGATCTCATCGCGTCCGTGAAGGTCGTGGCGGATATCGAGGAAGCCATCGATCACATCAACCGCTACGGCTCTCACCACACAGACGCCATCCTCACCCGCGACGACGAGGCGGCCGCCCGCTTTTTGCAGATGGTCGACTCCGCCGGGGTCTACCGCAACTGCTCCACCCGCTTTGCGGACGGTTTCCGCTACGGCTTCGGGGCCGAGGTCGGCATCAGTACGAGCAAGCTCCATGCGCGCGGACCCGTCGGCCTGGACGGACTTGTGACCTACAAATATACCCTCTGCGGGAGCGGACAGATCGTCGGCGATTACGCCGCCGGCAGGAGCAGCTTCCACTTCCGGGACCTCTGAAAAATGTACGGATAAAAATGTGCGGATAATCTATAGTTCCGCAGACTTTTTCTACTTACACCTGAATTGTTGAAAGCGGTATCTTATGCGGCATCTGTATTTTGAAGATGTCGTAGATTGCATTGACTTCCTTCCGTGGCTCTTGAGGAACCGCAAAGCTGTCGTAAACCTTGCACTTTTGATTGCGGAGATAATCCCAGATACTTTCGGCGTTTAAGGACTTTGCCTTTTTGGAACGTCGCTTCAGGAGGTCTTTCTGGATCCTTTGAAAGATTGCTGTTGCCATAAAACAAAGGAGCAGATGGCCTGCAAATCGTTCTTCAGACTGTACACGGATCGGCAGCAGATCAGCATAGTTTTTGCTGATGTCAAATACCTGTTCTACCTGCTGTCTGGTGTAGTACAGCGGCAGAATATCATTCTCTGAAAGGTCTTCAGATGATAAAAGCGCAAATGCACCGAGTTGTTTTACTGCAGAATCTGTTTCGTTTGCCGCTTTCTTATCATCAAGGGCATTTAAGATCGTTTTCTTATGCTGCATAAGGTACATGTCTTCATCTATGCAAATGTAGACATACACCTGGTGATTGCCAATCTTTTCAGGGACTTTACGGATAAATACCAGGCGCTCCCCGTAACGATATGCATACTTCTGCGACATGAGGCCCTCAAACATCCCCTCGGATGCAGCCTTGAATATCGGCTTGTTTGGAGCCAGCCTTGTCAGGAAAGGAATATCGTTGTCCAGAAGCTCCTGTGCGTTTTTTTCAGAAAAATATCCTGCATCGAGGATCGCCTGGTTAACCGAAACGCCGTATTGCTGTAATT
>JAFWDM010000004.1 GCA_017513005.1 Lachnospiraceae bacterium | reverse complement strand
GTGGAGGCAGTCATCTATAATCTCATACGAGCCATTCCGCTGATCATCCTTGCCTTTTATCCCTTTCAAAACAGAAGACGCTACTCTTCTGAGACCACTGCCCTGATCTATGAGGCAGTGCTGTTCGTGTGGATGGTGACAAGCCTTTTCAGTGCCTTCTATGCGGGAAATGTATTTATGAAGGTGGTGGGAGAGTTTGCGGGGATCATCGCGATCGCTGCCCTGTATGTATCCGCGATCAAGGGACATCCGGGCAAGATGCTCTTTTTCTGTTTCATGCTGCTCAATGTGGGCTATATGGTGACAGTCGCCGCAAAGTGCCTGGAAGGTTTTTTATTTCCCGCTCTGGCGATGGACAAGTACCGGTGGTCCGCCTCTCTGTGTCTGGCTGTCGTATCCCCCTTTGTCCTGATCCCGGTTTTATATTTTATCAAATGGGAAAAAAAGAACGCGACGCGGGAGATGCAGCCCTCGTATATCTGGCAGTTCAGCTGGCTCGTTCCCACGACCTTCTACCTGATCTGGGCCCATGAGTTTTACGGGGCGGACAGTTCTCTGCGCTGGTCCATGAATGTTTTCAACGTGATCTTTCTGGCCATCGTGAATTTTGCCTCCTTCCTGATCTACTATCTGATCCTGCGCATGATAAAGGACAATGCGGAGTATCTGCAGCTGCGCGAAGCGAATCATGCGCTGGCCATGCAGGTCATGCAGTACGACGGACTGAATCAGCGTATCGCTCTGGCCAGGCAGGGCCGCCATGACCTCCGGCACCACATTCTCTCCATGGAGACACTCGTCAACAACGGAGATATAAACGGACTGCGCAGTTACCTCAAGGAGATCGGAGAGAAATATCAGCTGGAGGGAGCACTCACCTACTGCAGCAACACGACCGTCAATGGTGTCCTGACCTTTTTCGGAGAACAGGCCAAAAAAGAGGGGATCGAGTACAAGGTCAATGTCGGGATCCCGGAGGATATCCATGTTTCTAAGACGGATCTGAGCATCCTGTTCGGAAACCTGATGGAAAATGCAGTAGAGGCCTGCTGCCGCCAGACGTCCGGGGACAGAAAGATCCAGGTGCGGGGACAGACGACACCCAATACGTTTGCCTTTACGATCGACAATACCTATGAGAGCATCCCTTCCAAAGACCGGCAGGGCCGTTTCAGGTCCATGAAGCATTCCGGAACGGGAATCGGAACGGAATCTGTAAAGAATATCGTCTCCCGCTATAACGGCGTCATAGAATTCGAGACAAAAGGAGACCTGTTCTGTGTCTCCGTAATGATGTATCTGCCCTGAAAAACAGTCGGTTCACGCAGGCTTTTGCGGTGAGTGGCGCGCAAAAACCTCGGGTTTCGAGCTGGTCTGCACAGTTACAAACTGTTTTTTATTCTTCAACGAAAGAATGAGAATGGAAAAGAGTGAGAATGGAAGAGTGAGAATGAATGGGAGGAACCGGATGCGGGGAAGATGCTTTTTGATCCCCTTCATACTGCTCCTGGTCATCCTGCTTTCTGCCGGCTGCGTGAAAAAGTACGGCCGCAGTGACATTGCCTCCTATGCCGGAAAGCTGACCGGACGAAAGAATCTGACAGTCTCTGAGGGCTATCAGGAGATCCAGGAGGACGAAGAAGGGTATCTGGATCATCTGTGGACGGTTACGGATGAGGACACGGGGATGGTCTTCCATGTTCTGGATGACTATTACTGGGCACTGGAAGAGGTCGAAAACCAGCTGCTCAACGACTATGACAGTGCAGCTTTTCTTTTTCTCCTCGAGAGCGGCAGGATCCCGTCCGAGAACGGTGTTTCTCTGAAAAGATCGGAACAGTCCGGGATGCAGCGCGCGGAGCTTTCCTGCAGTTTTACAGACATGGCAGGCCTGACAGAGTGTTACAGTGAACTGCAGTCGATCCGGAAGGCTGTTGAGGAGGCGGGTTTTCCGGGGCTGAAGGTGGCCTACACCGTCAAATACAAAAACCCCCTGCGCGGCGCCGTGGACTATCCCGTCGATGAGGGGGATACTACGGGGGAACTCGGCAGTCTGGACGAGGATGCCCTTGCCCTCATGAAAAAAAACTATCTCGTGTGCGCGCTTGACTACCGGTTCGAGAGCGCTCTGGATGAATTCACCCGGGATGAGATCGACGCAGTGGTCCATTCGCCGGATTCCGTGCGCATTTACAAAGGGGGCAGGGCAGACAGCTCTGCAGGGAATACGGAGGATAAAGAGGGAAAAGACAGCGGACAGGTGGCTGATGACAGGGTTTTTTATGAGGGGATGATCGGAAGCCCCAAATACAACGGGATCAGCTTCGGGACGCTCTACGAACTGCTCCTGCAGGAGGGCAGGAAGCCGGAAGGAACGCCATGGCATTTTACCTGTACCGGACAGGATGGTTCGAAGCTGGAATTCTCCTATGATTTTCATGATCTCAGCGGGTTTAACGACAAGGAAGGGCGCCTGAAAAAGGGGTATTATTATCTGCGGGACGACCGGAAGATCCGCATGAGCGCCTACTATGCGAACCATTTTGAGGCTTCGGAGATCGAAGCGCTGACCGGTATAAAGGTCGCAGAGGACCGCCCGTATGTGACGGGAAAGTGATCGTCCCTGCGCCGTAATCAGTAAGACCGGCAAGGGACTGCTCGTATGTGATGGGAAAGTGATCCGCGGCGTATGCAGCAGATGCAGGTATAGCCGGAAACGCATCAGATTGCCGGTGTAAATGGTCGATCATGCAAAACAGCGCACGTTTTTATTCATCAGAAACTGCAGGAATACTGTAAACGAATAAAAGAGGCAGGACAGACAGGCTGTCCTGCCTCTTTTGATCTTCTGCGGGCCTCTTTTTCCGGGCGGTACCCGGGGCTTGCTCGATGTTCCTTATTATAAAAATATAAGTATCTGTTCAGCACTCCGCGCCTCTGTCAGCCCGGGATTGCAGGTGCATAGCACCTGCAATCCACGATCATAGATGCATAAGCATCTATGACTATGGGGGGCTGAATAGTTACAACTATAAAACGATGTTAAGGCCGAACGTGATATCACAAAGACAATTGAAAGAGAAATGTGCATTTTCGTGGATCCGGTTCGGCATTGTAAAAATTGTCTTGACAGGGCATATACAGAATGTGTAATATTCGTTTGCGAACAATAAGGTTACGAACGAAATGCGGGAGCTTATGAAAACGGATATTAACCTGCTTTTATTTGACAAGTTTATGCATGTGGGGAGGAAGATGCGAAAGGGACGCCCTCCCGGTGCGCTCACTCCCTCGTGTGAGGATGGATCAGGCGGAAGCGGGATCGAATTGTCCGACTCTTCCGCTAATCCGCTGAAAAGGGAGATGATCCTCGCCTATCTCATGTTCCGGGATTCCGGTGTCAAGCAGAGAGAGATCGCGGAGGAGATCTGTGTCAGTCCTTCCACGGTCTCGGAGATGATCGGAAAGCTTGTACAGGACGGCTATGTAGAGCGGAGAAATGCGCCGGATGACCGACGTGCGAACCTGCTCGTCCTTACGCAGGAGGGGCATAGCAGGGCCCAGTGTATCCTGCAGGAGGTGACACACGCACTGGGAAACTTTTTCGAAAACCTTGAGGAAAGGGAAAAGAGGGAGCTGATCCGGCTTCTGGATAAGATGATGGGAGAGGGATGACCTGCTGATCGCACCACAGATAGTGCAGACCGAACGAAGTATCCGCGGTCTGCGGTGCAGATAATGTGGATTACCCGAAGTATCCGCGGTCTGCGCCGCAGGAATTGCGGCATGACCCCTTGACACAGTGGAGCACAGGACACGGAAAAAGCCGGTTCCCCCGGATCCGGCAGGGACAAGGAGAAGATGTATATGAGACTACAGAAGAGGCGCGCCGCGGGCGCAGTGATGGCAGCACTGCTGGCAGCATCGGTTTTTGCCGGATGCAGCAGACAGGTCCAGGAGACAGAGGTGCAGGCGACCCGTGTGGAGACGCAGAGCGCAGCGAGGGGGACACTGGATATCACGGGGACCTATATCGGCACAGTGACGCCCTACAACTCCGTGAATGTGACGCCCCTGGTCGCCGGCACGGTGAAATCCGTGAATGTGAAGGTCGGAGATAAGGTCAGGGCCGGAGATGTTCTGTGCAGATTTGACGATACTGCGGCAGACCTGCAGCTAAAGAGCGCGCAGAACGCCGTGGAGAGTGCCAGGGCAGGAAAAGAAGCGGCCGAAGACCAGATCGATGCGGCCAGAAAGCAGGCGGATGCGAGCATCACCTCCATGGAGGGACAGCTCAAGTCACTCCGGGCGCAGAAAAAGTCGTCCCAGGACCAGCTCGACCAGCTCGAGGAAAACCTGGAGAGCCTGAAGGAGGCGCAGGACGCCGCGGCACAAGCCTATGCGGCGGCAAAGAAGATCTATGACAGTGCAAACGCACTGTATATCCAGTACCAGGCATTTTTATCCGCCAATCCCGACTGCGCGACCACGGCTGGTCTGACGGCTGCCGCCATGCCGGTACCTGCTGCGCCCCCGACGGTGCAGAATATCGGAGAGATCGGATCCGTTACGATCCAGGCGGCGGAGACCACATCGGAGGCTTCCGAAGCAGAGACCGCCGGCGGAGGCAGTCAGCCGTCCTCTTCCGGAGAGGATGCCGGTTCTGCCCCGGACTCCGCTGTACCTGCAGTGGATGCACAGAAGCAGAAGACAGCAGCGGCCCTTCTGGAATCCCTGGGAGAGATCCCTCTCACGGTGGAATACCTGACAGAGGCCGGTCTGAACACGCTCAAAGACCAGATGGAGCAGGCCCAGACCGCAAGTGCGGCCGCCGCATCGGGATACAGCCAGGCGGCCGGCACGATCGCCCAGCTGGAGTCGGGGATCAAACAGATCGAAGCCCAGATCGATGCGCTCGAAGACAATATAGACGCCGCTGAGGATGCTGCGGATTCGACTCCCGGCACAAAGGCCTACGACGCGCAGATCAAGGCGGCGCAGACCGGCGTGGAATCTGCGCAATACCAGAAGGATCTCTATACGGTGACCTCCCCCATTGACGGCATCGTGGAGTCTGTCAGTGTCTCCGAAAATGAGATCGCGGCACAGGGCTATCCTGCCTTTACAATCTCTGACAAGGAGGCCATGGAGGTGTCCTTCTATGTACCCGAGGATGTCAGGGATTATGTGCAGCCGGGAGACGAGGTCCGGGTTGAGGCTTCTCAGGGAGAGGTGAAGGGACGGATCAGCTCCATCGCAACGGCAGTGGATCCCCAGAAGGGGCTCTTCGAGATCAAGGCAGAGATCACGACCGTCACGGACCGGACACTTTTGTCCAATACCAGCGTGAGCCTCTCGCTTGTCACCAATTCCGTGATAAACCAGATCCTGATCCCCTTCGATGCGGTCTATTATGACAATGACCAGGCATATGTCTTCCTGATCGAGAAAAACACGGCAGACAGTGCGGGAGCCGGGGAGGAAGAGGAAGGCGGCAGCGCAGCTGCAGTAAAAGCAGTCCGCAGAAATGTCACAACAGGCCCCTATAACAATGACCAGATCACGATCCTGGAAGGATTGTCAGACGGAGATGAAGTCATAACGACCTGGGGAGCCGG
>JAFWDM010000033.1 GCA_017513005.1 Lachnospiraceae bacterium | reverse complement strand
TTTTTCCCAAGACCCAACGCTTTTTTCAAAACAAATCGGGTTTGAGGCATACAACCCTCAAAAGCGTCAACGAGAAGCAAAACGCCATCAACCATCATCAGTATACGCTCGACCTCGCCGCCGAAATCGGCGTGTCCGGGAGTGTCCACGATGTTGATCTTCGTTCCTTTATAGTATACTGCCGTGTTTTTGGACAGGATCGTGATCCCGCGCTCGCGCTCCAGATCGTTGGAGTCCATGACGCGCTCCTGCACAGCCTGATTTTCGCGGAATACGCCGCTCTGCTTCAAAAGGCCGTCGACCAGTGTCGTTTTACCGTGATCTACATGGGCGATGATCGCCACATTTCTGACATCTTCTCTTTTTTGAATCATAAAATATATACCATTTCTTTCATGAGAGTTGTTTATGCAAAAATTTTTTCCACAATCCTATACTATAGCATTGAAAAGAACAGTCCGCAATCCGGAAAAAGGGATGGAAATCAGTACCACAGGCACCGCAAAAAAGAATTTTACACAATCGGTCTATAGTATTGACAAACATACATTCCGGTGCTATTATCACGAAAACGCCGCTGTTAGCACTCGATGCCGTTGAGTGCTACCAACTCTCTGGTGACAAAGGGGACGGTTCTTTTTGTCATCTTTCGGGCTCTCCCGCAAGGTTTGGTAATCTACCCGAATCAGCCGGTATGATTCGGGGAACATACAATCTGCTAGAGAGAAAACGAGGGAACGGCATATGAATACCGAAAAGAAAAAAGACATAAGAAAATAAGGAAGTTATAAAGGAGAAAAGAAGAATATGACAGTTGTACCCGTCTATAATGTGATCGTAGTACCCGAGGCCAATATCTTTTTCGGGATCGACGCATATAAGAAAATGACAGGCCGTGCTCCCTTTGAAGGAGAGAAAGTCATCCTGATGATGCTGCGGGAAAACAACGACCGGGAGGATCTGGACAAGGACAGCTTCTACCCAATCGGTGTTTCCGGCGTGATCATGGAAGTCAATGCCGGCGGCTATCTGGTGGTCCGCACCCACGGCCGCGTCCACTTTGATGAGATCACCGTCTACAGCGACCACACCATCGAGCTCTCCGTCTCCCGCAAGGCGGACGAGGAGGACCTGGATCCCTCCTATGAGGCGGAGCGGCTGGAAAAGCTCAAAAAAGTCGTGATCGACTACACCGCCCAGTTCCAGTGGGGGGCGCTGACCCGCGCCTACGCCGAGCAGTGGAGCAGCATCGGGGAGATCGCCGCGATCATGTCCCCCTGGCTGAATGTCCCGAATGAGGAGCGCTATGCGCTTCTGGCGGAGGACTCCAAAAAAGCCCGGAGCGAAACCATGGAGCGGATCCTGTATGAAAACCTGGAGATGTTCCATGTCAACAACGAGGCGCGCAACGCCCAGGAGGAGGGCTATCAGAAGGTCTACCGGGAGCAGGCGATCAAAAAGCAGATCGAGTACCTGCAGAAGGAGCTCGATGAGATGCATCCCGAAAACATCACGGATGTCCGCCGCTTCCAGGTGAAGATCGAGGAATCCGGGATGAACGAGACCGCCCGCAAGGAGGCGGAGAAGGTCTTAAACCGCTACAAGCAGGAGGGGCAGAACAGCCCGGAATCCGGCATGCTCTATGACTATCTGGATTTCATCACAGGTCTGTCCTGGAAAAACGAGGATACACAGGAGATCGATCTCGATGAAGCCGAGGCAGTACTCGAGGAAGACCATTTCGGCCTGAAAAAGGTCAAGGAGCGCATCATCCAGCAGATCGCCGTGATGAACCTCAAAAAGCAGCAGTCCGGTTCCATCCTCTGCTTCGTCGGCGCCCCCGGTACCGGCAAGACCAGTATCGGCCAGAGCATCGCGAGGGCCCTGCACCGCAAATATGCCCGCGTGAGTCTGGGCGGCGTCCGGGACGAGGCGGATATCCGCGGCCATCGCCGGACCTACATCGGCGCCATGCCCGGCAGGATCATGGACGGCATCCAGAAGAGCGGCGTTTCCAATCCCGTCATGGTCCTCGACGAGATCGACAAGCTGTCCGTCTCCTACAACGGGGATCCCGCCAGCGCCCTGCTGGAGGTCCTTGACCCCGAGCAGAACAGCACCTTTACGGACCACTACATGAACGCGCCCTATGACCTCTCCAACGTGCTCTTTATCTGCACGGCCAATACGCTCGATACGATTCCCGAGCCCCTGCTCAACCGCATGGAGGTCATCCAGTTCCAGGGCTATACAGCGACGGACAAGCTGAGATCGCGAAGCGCCACCTGCTCCCGAAAGCCCTCGAAAACGTGGGGATCCAGTCCGAGAACCTGGAAGTGCCGGACGAGATCATCAACCTGATCATCTCCGACTACACCCAGGAGGGCGGCGTGCGGGGCCTCCGCAAGCGCCTCGAGACCCTCTGCCGGGCATCCGCCGTACAGATCGTACGCGGTAAAGGGGAAAAGGTCATCGTGACGAGGGACAATCTCCGCGACCTTCTGGATATGCACCCCGTGTACCACAAGCAGGTGAAGGAAAGCGCGAACCCCGGGATCGTGACAGGCCTCGCCTGGACAGCCGCCGGCGGCGAGATCCTCTACATCGAGACTATGCTCACAAAGGGCAAGGGCGAAATCATCATCACCGGCCAGCTCGGCGATGTCATGAAGGAATCCGCCCGCATTGCCGTCACGCTGGTCAAGTCCCTCTTCCCCGAGCAGACCGGTGTACTGGAGGAGAACGACCTCCATATCCATGTGCCGGACGGAGCGACTCCCAAGGACGGCCCGTCTGCCGGCATCACTCTCACGACGGCCCTCTCCTCTCTGGTCACCGGGATCCCGGTCCCTCCCAACATCGGCATGACTGGCGAGATCTCACTGCAGGGCGGCGTGAACCCCATCGGCGGCCTGCCCGAAAAGCTCCTCGCAGCCCAGCGCGCAGGTGTGAAAAAGGTTTTCATCCCTGCGGATAATGTCGACGACCTGCGCGACGTCCCCGGAGAGGTCAAGGAGAACCTCGAGATCGTTCCGGTGACCGAAGCCTCTGAAGTGCTGCGGGCACTCGGGATCATGAAAGACATGTAAGGCTGTGCGCACCGAATGGCAGGGACAGCAAAACCGACAACAGTGAAAAAGACTGAAAGAGACAGCAATACGCGGGGGATCGATGGAGTGAATGCCATACAGGGTTTTTCCACGGAGGAAGCAGGCATTTTCGCCCGACAGGCAAGAGAATAACACCGGGTTCCAAAGATCGGCATAAATATGACAGAATAAAAGGAGCGTGAGTTATGGAAATGGATCTTCTGGAAATGAGCAAGCTTATTCGCGGCGATATCCTCACCATGATCCACAAGGCGGGGTCCGGCCATCCCGGCGGATCGCTCTCCGCCACGGATTTGATGGTGGGACTATACTTTGGCGGGATTATCAATGTTGACCCCGCCAATCCCGAATGGGACGGACGCGACCGTTTCATTCTCTCCAAGGGGCATGTGGCGCCGGTTATCTACGCCGTTCTGGCCCGCAGGGGCTTTTTCCCTCTTGAGCAGCTCGGTACGCTGCGCCGCCTCGGCAGCATTCTGCAGGGCCATCCCCATATGCAGTGCACCCCCGGATTCGACTGCTCCAGCGGTTCCCTCGGCCAGGGGCTTTCGATCGCATGCGGGCTCGCCATCGGCTTCAAGAGGCAGAAAAAGCCCAATCGCGTCTACTTCCTGCTCGGCGACGGCGAACTGCAGGAGGGTCAGGTCTGGGAGGCCGTCATGACGGGCGCCCAGAACAGGCTTGACAACCTCTGCGCCATCGTCGACTACAACCATGTCCAGCTTGACGGCACGACCGAGGAGATCAAGGATCTTGGCGATCTGTGCGCCAAGTGGCACGACTTCGGCTGGAATGTCATCGAGCTTGACGGCCATGATATGGCCCAGGTAATCAGAGCCTACGAGATGGCCCGCGCATTCAAGGGGAAGCCCAGCGTCCTGATCGCGAACACGGTCAAGGGCAAAGGCGTCTCCTTCATGGAGGGCGACTGCAGCTGGCACGGCAGCGCGCCCAATGCCCAGCAGCTTGAGAAGGCGCTGGCAGAGATCAGAGGGGAGGCACAGGCATGAACAAAACTCCGATGCGCGACGGATACGGCAAGGCCCTGCTGGAGCTTTGCGGACAGGGCGAGAACATTATGGTCCTCGACGCGGACGTGGCCAAGTCAACCCGCACTGTCTGGGTGAGGGACAAGTACCCGGAGTATTTCCTTGACATGGGCATCTGCGAACAGGATATGGTCGGCACCGCTGCGGGGCTCGCACTCAGCGGCATCACGCCCTTTGTTTCCACCTACTGCGTGTTTCTCTGCGGCCGCGCGTGGGATCAGATCCGCACCACGGTCTGCTACAACGAGCTGAACGTGAAGCTGGCCGGCGCCCACGCGGGCATCTCGGTCGGCCCGGACGGCGCCACGCACCAGGCGCTGGAGGATGTGGCGCTGATGCGGGTGCTGCCCCATATGACGGTCATTGCCCCCTGCGACGCCGAGGAGACCCGCAAGGCCACCCTTG
>JAFWDM010000032.1 GCA_017513005.1 Lachnospiraceae bacterium | reverse complement strand
TGGATTCGTCATATAACTGATGAAGATATTAATTAATAGTTGACCGGCTAACTCACGACTAAAGTCACGAGAATGCGCCGGTGTTTTTTCAATATACAATGCCTGCATAAGATATTTGGTATCATGTACAGATTCATTTCGCTACAATTTTCTGAGCCTCATCTCCCGGCAAAGCCACCAGCGCCTCCGCCTCTGTGTGAAGAACGCCATCCTGGTTGACAGCCTCTACCTGCAGTACCACCAAATATTCTCCATTCTCTTCATATGTGTGAAGGACCTTCCCCCGCTGGATCGACAAATCTCCGTAATAAAGAGGTCTGCGGCAACGGCAGTCCAGGGACCGGAGAAACCCCGCATCCCCCATCCAGTCGCTGATGAGCTTTGCCAAGAGCGCCTGGGCGTGGATGCCGGATGCGATCGCGCGGGGCAGGCCCTGCGCGCGGGCCGCCGCATCACTGATGTGCCGGTCGATCGGATGCCTGCGGGCACCCGTCTCCGGGTCTACGACACCCCCGGTCCCTCTGCGGCCGCGGATAGTGCCCCACTTGGTCGAAAAGGCATTGGCCGCACCGATCGCCGCCATCAGGGACTGCCCGTCGGATTCATCGTAGGGGCCCACGATCTGGGCAGGCAGATCTTCCCCGATCTTTACATCCTCCACGAAACGCTTCTCGCTTCCCCTACGGAAATCTCCCCGCAGCTGGGCCTCCAGGTTTTCATAGATCAACTTCAGCTGCGCCTCGCTGTAACGGGGGCGCGCACCGGCTTTTATCTCAGCCTTCCGCTGCTCTCCTCCGGGCGCTGAACACTTGATGATGGATCTGGCTGTGAGCCGGGAAACATGGTCGCCGCGATGATTATACAGATCGATCTCATGGGACCGGAGCAGGAGCCTGGCCTGTGCTTCCTTTCCGGGTTTTGTGATGTCGTCGACGCCTTTCCAGGTCGTCACTGCCGAAAAGGTGTCACCAGGCCGGATCGGAACAAAGCGCTCCCATTTCGTACCTGAATCGAATACCTGAAGCCCGCGAAGACGCGGCATCCTGCCTCCGATAAATGTGGAGCAGATGCAGCACTCCAGAAGAGGCGGCGCCACAATGCCCTTCCAGACACTCCCCCCTGCATACTCCGGAGCCGAATACAGCGGATTCGAATCTCCCAGCGCCCGCGCAAACCTCCCGATCGTATCCACCGTCACGGTCTCGTTATACAGACCGCCGCCGGACCGGTCAGAATCATCCTGGCAGTAGATCCTGTACACCGGCATCTGCCTGCCTGCTCTCTGATTTTCTTCTTCAACGAATGCGTCGATCCGCGCATTCCACTCTTCCAGACTGATCATCCTTATAAATCTCCCCGACTTTGCGAGTCTGTTTACATGCCAAAACATCTGTGACAAAAAGAACCGTCCCCTTTGTCAGCCGGTGACAAAGGGGACGGTTCTTTTTGTCACCGGCTGCTGATGGCGATCGCGCCCAGGATCAGGATGATCCCGACGGTTTCATCCACGTGGAGGCTCTCATGAAAGACGAGGATCCCCAGCAGGGTGGCAACGACGGGCTCCACGGAAGCAATGATCGAGGCTTGTCCGTTCTCCACGCCCTGCAGGCCCCGTGTATAGGTCAGATAGGGGATCACGGTGGTGATCATCCCGAACAGAAGGATAAAGAAAGCCAGAGAGGGTTCCTGCATCAGTGCCCGGCCAATATTTGCGGGAGATACGAAGGGGACTGTCCCGGCTGCCGCGATCAGAAAGGTATAAAAAGAGATCGTCAGGCTCCCGTAGCCCCGCTCCAGCGCATAGCGGCTGAAAATGGAGTAGAGCGCATAGCCGACACCGGCCCCCAGACCGACCAGAAAACCTGCCGGCGTCAGGGCGCCGCCTCCCCGCAAAAGCCCGCTGACACAGACGCAGCCCAGAAAGGTCAGAAAAAGCGCCGCCAGCTTCCTTCCGGTGATCGCTTCTCCGAACAAAAGGGCCGAGAGGACGATGACAAAAGCAGGGGCGGTGTAGAGCAGGACTGCCGCCACCGACAGGGAAGCCATCTGGATGGTCGTGAAATAGCAGATATTGAAAAACACGATGCTGCAGAGTCCTGTTCCCAAAAAACACCACAAATCGCGCACACGTAAGCGCAGCTCCGACCTCTTCCCGGTAAACAGGTACACAAAGAGGAGGACCGCCGCCACGATACACCGCAGCTGGACGATCTCCACCGAAGACAAGCCGGCGCCATCGCTTCCGAGCCTGCGCACAAACAGTCCCATGGTGCCCCACAGAGCACCCGCTGTCAGTATAAAAAACGGCGCCAGTCTGTCCGCGCCTTTTCCCTGCTGCATAGCTGAAATCTCCAACTCTTCTGCTCATATTTTCCGGTAACCTGTCTGCAAGCACACCTGCTCCGACAGACACCACAAAAGCATGGCCTGACTCTTCTTTCCGGATCCCCGTAACCAGTCTGGAAGCACACCTGCTCCCTCAGACACAACACTGCAACAGGGCGCTCCCCCTGTGCGGAGTCCAACAGGTACCTGCATAAAAAGTGCGCCTGGGGCAGTCCCCCGGTATACTTTTCCCTCAGCCGGTCCTGGCCCGCCGGATGACCCTCTGCAGGCGGCTCAGCAGTGTATCCGGTTTCTTACCGTGTTTCTTTCTGTTTTTCTCTGCCTCACCGGATGTCTGCTTTTTTCCGGTGCCTGCAATCTGCTTTTCTCCGGCATCTGCAGCTTCGTTATTCCCGTCACCTGAAGCCGGTTCACCTCCACTGTCCGCCGCTTTTCTGGCTTCCTCCGCCAGTCGGCTCCTGTAGCACATGATGCCGGCGACGGTCTTGGCGTCCTGGATCTCTCCGGCAAAGATCTTTGCACACAGGTCCTCCAGACGCATGGGACTAAGTTCGATCTCCTCCGCTTCGTCCAGGTGCTGCGCATGGACCTGCACAAGATCCTCAGCGAGATAGATGTCCGTCGACTCGTTGCACCAGGCGACCGCAGTCAGGATATGGGCCAGCTTCGTCATTTTTCCGGGGCGGTACCCGGTCTCCTCCTCCAGCTCCCGCGCCGCTGTTTTCGCCGGATCCTCCCCGGAGGCGTCCCGCGCACCCGCAGGAAGCTCCAGCGTCTCCCGGTCTATGGCGGGGCGGTACTGCCGGATCAGGAGGATCCGCCCGTCGGGCAGGACCGGCACCGTGCAGGCGCCTCCGCCCTTTTTGTGGTGTACATAATCCCAGAGCTCCTCTTTTCCATCCGGAAGCACCATGGAGTCCCGGTAGAACTCGAGCACTGCGCCTTCACTGGCCAGCGTGCGGCCAATCCGATGAAGTCTGTGTTCCATATGCCTGCCTCCTCCTGACCTGTACAGCCCTGCTGTAGAGAGAATTCACCTTTCTGCCAGTATGCTCTCCGCCTTCCTGCGGCTCACCGCGGCCAGCCTGTCCAGGGCCAGTCCGTGGGAAGCCTTGAAGAGCAGAGCCGTCCCGGGCTGTGTGATCTCCTCCACAGCCGCCGCAGCGGAGTCCCTGTCCGGGAATTCGCGGACATCCTCCAGGCCGCAGCGCCTGGCCTCCTCCGCCATGGAAACAGAGAGGGGGCCGATGGTGAGCAGGGTATCGATCCCCGCCTCTGCCGCCGCCGCGCCGACTTCCCGGTGCAGATCTTCTGCATATTCACCCTGTTCCAGCATATCCCCCAGGACTGCCGCTTTCCGGGCTGCCGGCAGACAGGCCAGGACCTGGAGGGAGGACTTCATGGAGTCAGGGCTTGCGTTGTAGGTATCGTCGAAGAGCAGGATATCCCCGTACTGTTCGCAGGCCATGCGCTGCCCGGCGAAATCGGCGATCCCCTCGCGGATCTCCTCGAATGACATTCCCAGCAGGTCGCCGACCGCAGCCGCGATGGAAGCGGGATAGACCAGATGCATGCCGACCGCCGGGATCCGGAGTTCCATTTCCTTCCCGATTCCGCCGGTCCGGTCCGGCATGCGCAGCCGGCAGACTGTGGTCATACTGGCATCGTGCCCGGAGCGGTAGAAATCCGGCACACCCGACACGTCCCCGTTACCGCCCGCTTCCCTGATCTCCACATGTGCGTCCCTGACCCGGTAGCTGCAGATGCCGCTCTTTCCGGCAAAAAAGATATGATACCTGGCCAGAAGGGAGGGGTCTCTCGCGATCCGGGGCAGAAAGTCGTCATCACCGCACAGGACAGCCTTTGCGCCGGACTTCATGCCATCGAAGATCTCCTTTTTTGCGAGAAAAATATTCTCCCGGCTCCCGAGATTTCCGATATGGGCCGTGCCGATATTGGTGATCACCGCGATATCCGGAGCGGCGATCTGCGACAGACGGGAGATCTCCCCGGGGTGGTTCATCCCCATCTCCAGGACCAGGACCTGGTGCTCGCCGGAAAGCCCGAAGATCGTCATCGGCAGACCAATGTCATTGTTGAAATTGCCCGCCGTCGCATGCACCTTAAAGTGCCGGGACAGGACCGTCTCCACCATCTCCCGGCAGGTCGTCTTGCCCACGCTCCCGGTGATCCCGACGACACAGACATCAAATTTCATCCTATAGTAGTGCGCCAGGTCACCCAGCGCCCTCCGCGTATCAGGCACCAGGATATAGAATTTCCCAGGCAGATACTCCTGCGGCTCCCGCATGACCACACAGCCCGCCGCACCCTTTTCCAGCGCCGCCTGCACATAGGCGTGCCCGTCAAACCGGTCCCCCGCAAGGGCGAAAAAGACACAGCCGGGCGTGATCTTCCTGCTGTCCGTCACGACAGACAATATCTCTGTATCCGTAGATACATCATAGGCACTGGCAGATGTATTGCCTGCATCGGAAGCTGCATTGTTTGCGTCGGAAAACGAATTATCTGCGCCGGAAGACGGGTTCTGCAAAAGTCTGCCCCCCACCGCCTGCACTACTTCCTGCAGCATCAGCTTTTCCATATCATTCCTTTCTCCCTGCCTGGCGTTTTTTCTATCACAATATAAGTACCGGACTCACTGGCGAGTCTTGCGCCGGATCGGATTGACATATCTTGATTTATAAATACATGTCGATATCTTCCGCACATACAAAGCATGTGCTGTCTCTTTCGAGCCTATCAGATGCATGGAAGCTTGAAGGCAGTCAGCAGCTCAGCCCCTGCCGCGCAGCCGCAGGCCGTCCTCGACGATCTTCTCGCAGAGGTCCTCGTAACCAATCCCTATGGCCTCTGCCTCCTGGGGCACGAGGCTGGTCCCGGTCATTCCCGGCAGGGTGTTGACCTCGATGAACCAGACCCGGTCCTCTTTGTCGATCATAAAGTCACTGCGCGAATAGGTCGACAGGCCCATGATCTCGTGGACCTTCAGGGCGGTCTGCCCAATCTCCTTTTCGATCTGCGGTGTGCAGCGTCCGGGACAGATCTCCTCGGTCGCACCTGCCGCATATTTATTGGAGTAGTCATAGAAACGGGTCTTCGGCACAATCTCCACCGAAGGAAGGGCCTGCCCGCAGAGGACACCGCAGGTGAATTCTCTTCCTTCGATGAACTGCTCGGTCATAAAGACGTCTCCGTAGGCGAGGCAGCCCCGGACAGCTTCCTCCAGGTCCTCTTTTTTCCGCACGATGTAGACGCCCACGGAGGATCCTCCGTCCGGTGTCTTGACCACGCAGGGGACATCGGTCTGGCGGCAGACCGAGCGGACAAACTTTTCCCGTAAAGCATTTACAGCAGCTTCTTTGGCGAAATCCGTCCGAGCGATACCGGTTTTTTCGTCAGAATCACTCTGTCCTCTCTCTGCCGAATCAGGAGAATCGCCCTGTCCGTCGCTTCTTATTTCATCCGGAACGACCTCCGAAAAATCCCAGCGCCGGAAGGCAGGGGTGCGGACGCCGCGGCTGCCGACGATCATTTTTGTGATCATCTTGTCCATAGCCATGGCAGCGCCCAGATGCCCGGAGCCGGTATAGGGGATCCCCAGCATATCAAAAGCGGCCTGTACGCGGCCGTCCTCGCCGTTTTTGCCGTGCATGGCGATGAAGACGATATCTGCGGCAGCACACAGCTCGAGCACATGTCTGCCGAAAATAGAGGGACTGTCCCATTTTCTGGACCGCCGGACCGCCTCCAGATCGGGGGACTGCCCGTCGAAAAAGTAGGCGGGAACAGGCGGCAGCGTCTCAAAAAGGGCAGAGGGGTCAAAGGTGCCGGACCTGCGAAAGGCCTCCGCCGCGCCTTCTCCGTATTGCGCCAGTCCTTCGACAGACGAACCGGATGCGCGGTCCTCGATCCCCAGATACAGGTCTACCAGGACTGCTTTATGGCCCCGCCCGCGCAGAGCCGCGCAGACGCGGGTCCCTGTCAGAAAGGAGATATTTCTCTCTGTGCTCAGACCGCCGCACAGAACAACGATTTTTAAGGGTTTCAATAAAAATTTCCTCCAGGACCAGGAATGGCTGCAGCCATTATGATAAGAGGCAGCAGGAACCGGCTGTGACCAGCCGGACCTGCGGCCCACTTCA
>JAFWDM010000031.1 GCA_017513005.1 Lachnospiraceae bacterium | reverse complement strand
TGCTCACTCTAAGTAATGATAAAACTTCACCTGAACGCATAGTTGTCTCCTTTCATAGACTTATTATATAGCATCCAGGTGATAAATTATATTAAAATATAGATATATTGTTTAATAAATTTAACATTTTTCTTTACTATATTTCGCATCGTTTTCTCATCCGGACTGTGACATGACAGGATCATGCAGTCACTTGACAGGATCATACAGTCACTTGACAGAATCATACAGTCCGGCAATACAGCTCTTTTTACAGAAGCACAGTCCGAAGGAGACGACGCCGGCGTAGCCTTCTTCCAGGATTCCCTCCCTGTATCGCTTTGTCCCGATCTGGTCAAAAGCTTCCCGCAGGCCGCTCTGCATCTCGTTGAATTTTTTCCGGGTCTTGATCTCAAATATATAAGCCGGATCCGTCGGGTTTTCCGGGTAAAGGGTAATATCCGGCCTGCCCTCACCCGCCTCCCGGTTGGATCTTGCAGCGTAGTCCTTCATTCCTGTCAGCATGGATAAGAGGTATCCGTGGTAGAAACTCTCCGCGCTGTCAAAAGTACTGATGGATCGTTTCAGGAGAGCTGTCAGGATCTCCGCCAGCTTCTCCGTATTCTTTTCCGTAACAGCCCGGTAGAGGTCTGCGCGGTCCGCGTCCTGCACGATCCTGTCAAACCAGCTGCGGATCTGATTTCTGTAGATGCTCCTGATCTCCAGATTCGGAATGCACATTCTGACATAGATGTCCTCACCGTCCATCCTCTCCGAGACCTTTTTCATATATCCCGTAAAGAACAGAAAATTCCAGAGGTTTTCCTCCGACTCATGGACATCCGCATAGGTGATGTCTTCGTGGATCCGCTGCTCGATCGTTCCCCCATTGATCAGGATATCCAGCTCCGCCCTGGCCTTATCATCCGCCCTGAGGATCAGGTCTCTGACGATCGTATTGGAGGAAGTGTTGGCCCAGTAGGGTTCAGGAAAGGCATCCTGCATGGACAGGTGCTCATGGACGTACTTTGTCACGCTCCAGGGATTATAGATCTCGTCCCTTCCGAAGAGATAGCCGTCATACCACTTCCGCACCTCTCCGGCCTTGTCCGCCATGCCGTAATCTCCCAGCATCTGCATAGTCTCGTCTTCCGTAAAGCCGAATGCCTCCGAAAAAAGACCTGAACGCACAGAGACCAGTGTCATATTATTCAGACCGGTAAAAATACTCTCTCTGCTGATCCTCAGACATCCCGTGACGACCGCAAATTCCAGAGCATCATTTGTCTTGAGCGCGGACTCGAAAAAAGACCGGATAAAACCGATCATCTCCTCATAAAATCCGCAGGTCCATGCGTTTTCCAGAGGGACATCGTACTCATCGATCAGGATAATGACATTTTTTCCGTGGTGCTTCTTCAGATAAGTGCTGAGCATCTTCAGAGCCCCGGCATATCTGCCACATTCCTCCTTCAGGGCTTCCTCCCGCTCCCGGCGGTCCTGCAGGTTCCTTCCGCGCCTGTCCCATTCGATCCCGCCTTTTAAAAGCCCTTTAAAACGTTCCCTTTCCGTTTCATCGAGTGCGGCAGAATTCTTCAGACATGCATGCCTTTCGCATTCATCGATGATCTCCTCGCGCAGCATCATGAAGGCTCTCTCAAAATCCGGTTGATTCGCGCTCTTAAGACTCAGTTTGATGACCGGGTACTGTCCCATATTTGACAGCACCGTCTCCCCGGTCTCCATGATCTTCTTGCCTTTAAAATAAGGGCGCTTATCGATCCGGTTTCCCTCACGGTCATATTCCAGTTCAAAAAAAGTGCAGAGCATTGACAGTCCCAGGGTCTTTCCAAAGCGCCTCGGCCTGGTGATCAGGGTCACCTTTCCGCCCTTTTCCAGCACATCCCGGACCAGCAGGGTCTTATCCACATAATACAGATTCTGGTCAATGAACTCTTTGTAGTTCTCGTATCCGATCCCGATCTTTTTCATACATACCTCAATGTCGAAGCGTTCTGTGCTCAGGACCTGCCACTTAATAACACAGGATGATCTGAACTCTTTACCAGCTTATGATTGGACAGTTCCTCAGAATTCCGGAATTATCCGCTCAGCATCTCTCACGCAAAACCATGATTCGATTCCAAAGGCTGTCATTTTTTGCCTGGGGGTATTGCCTTCGGCCATAGCTGTTATTATTTTCCTGAAGGTATTTGCCTAAAGCCACAGTTATCATTTTTTCCTGCAGGTATTTGCCTACGGCCATAAGTATAACAAAAAAGCAGATGCTTTCACACCTGCTTTTCCACCTGTTTCCGGGATGGGGATTCACCGCCGCGCCTGTCTGCGGGAAGGGGATTCATTGCCGCGCCTGCTGCCTGTTCACCGCGCCTGTCACTGCCCCGTATTTTTGGTGAAAGTCAGGCGCAGAACGACAGAGGTTCGCAGCCTTCTGTACAGGGCCTGTTCATCCGAGCGCAACATCGAGCATCATCATGAGGGTGAAGCCGACGGCAAACATCACGACGCCGATATTGGAGTGCTCTCCCTCGGACATTTCCGGGATCAGTTCCTCCACTACGACATAGATCATGGCGCCGGCGGCAAAGCTCAGCAGATAGGGCATGGCCGGCACGATCCACCGGGACAGGAGGATCGTCAGGACCGCGGCCGCCGGCTCCACTGCGCCGGACCACACGCCGTCCAGAAAGGCCCTCCATTTTCCCCTCCCCTGCGCGCGCAGGGGCATGGAAATGATCGCTCCCTCCGGAAAGTTCTGGATCGCGATCCCGAGGGAGAGGGCCAAGGCGCTGCCGGCCGAGATCCTGGCTGTGCCGGACAGGTATCCGGCGTACACAGCGCCGACCGCCATGCCCTCCGGGATATTGTGGAGGGTGACCGCCAGGACCATCATGGTGGTTCTGGCCAGCCTGCTCCCCGGCCCCTCCGCCTTGTCCGCATGCATGTGCAGATGGGGGACAGTGCTGTCGAGCAGAAGGAGGAAGAGGATCCCCAGCCAGAAGCCGGTGACAGCCGGCAGGAATGCCAGGCGTCCGAGCCCGGCAGACTGGTCCATGGCGGGGACCAGGAGGCTCCAGATCGAAGCGGCGACCATGACGCCGCCCGCAAAGCCTGTCAGGGCCCTCTCCGTATACCGTCCCAGGGCCTTTTTCATGCAGAATACGCAGGCGGATCCTGCAGATGTGCCCAGAAAGGGGATCAGGATCCCCCACATGATTTCCATTTCCTTTTCCATTTTCATAAACACCTCTCCCGGCAGCCATCTCCACTTGTTCCGGATCGGTCCGGACAAGTCTTTCGCCCGGACGGCAGCGGAGATCCATCCGCCCGGACGGCGCTGACCGGCAGCCGGCTATGGAATGCCGCCGTGCATCCTGCCGCAAGTCCGTCGATCCGGTCTTCTCAGGAAGTCCTCTCAGGAGGCCTTGACCTTCCAGCCGGCAGCCTCGCGGCGGTCGCTGATAAAGCTGCGGTAGATGCCGTCCTCCTCCATGAGTTCCTCGTGCCTGCCCCGCTGGACGATCTGTCCATGGTCCACGACCAGGATCTGGTCGGCGCCCTCGACGGTCTTGAGGCGGTGGGCGATCATGATGACGGTCTTCTCGTCGGTCAGGGCCCGGATGGCCTGCATGAGCTCGTTCTCGTTCTCAGGGTCTACGTTGGCGGTGGCCTCGTCCAGGAAGATGACGGGGGCGTCCTTCATCATGGCCCTGGCGATGGAAATGCGCTGCTTTTCGCCGCCGGAGAGGCTGGCGCCGCCCTCGCCGATCACGGTCTCATAGCCGTCCGGCAGAGCCATGATAAAGTCGTGGCAGCAGGCCTTTTTCGCGGCCTCGATGACCTTTTCCATGGGAGCCTCAGGCCGGCCGAACCGGATGTTGTTGGCGATGGTGTCGTGGAAGAGGTAGACGTTCTGGAAGACAAAGGAGAAGTTCTCCATGAGGGAGTCCATGTCGTAGTCCCGGACGTCCCTGCCGCCCAGGGAGACCCGGCCGGCATCGGTGTCCCAGAACCTCGCCAGGAGGTTGACCAGGGTCGTCTTGCCTCCGCCGGAGGGGCCGACGATGGCCGTGGTGGTCTTCTCGGGGATATGGACCGAAATGCCGTCGATGACCCTGCGCTTCTCGTAGGAAAATTCCAGGCCCTCGGCGTCGAGGTCCATGGTATCAGGCCTGATCCGGTCTCCGGAGATGTCCATCTGGGGGGTATCCAGAATCTCCTGCGCCCTGGAGACACTCACGTCCACGACCCGGAGGAGGGCGGAGTAGTTGCCGGCGGTCTCCAGACTCGCGTTGACGATGAAGGCCGAGATCACCATGACGACTGTGGTCAGGGCGTCCATGGTGCCGTCACAGTAGAAGCGGCAGGATAAAGCCACCATGCAGACGCCGGTCAGCTTGGCGATGAAGCTCTGGACCGCCATGCGGGGGACCAGCTTCATCTCCATGTCCGTGTTGGTCTGCGCATTGACGGCGATGGCCTCATTGAGCTCCCTGCTCTTTTCGCCGGTCAGGTGGTAGGCCTTGACCTCCGCCATGCCCTGCAGGTACTCCAGAACCTTCTCGACCAGGCGCTCATCGGCGTCAATCTTGCGCCCCGCCATGGACTCTGCCGCCTTCTGCAGAAAGCTGTTGGCAAAGAGGAAGACGACGAAGCCCGCGCACAGCAAAAGCGCGATGCGCCAGTCAAAAAAGAAGAGCATGACGATGATCAGGGAAGTCGTCAGAAGGCCCTCGCAGACCATCATGATCACGCGGGTCGCGACATTTTCGAGATTTTCCATCACATTGGTCGTGACCGATGTGATCTGGCCCAGCGAATTCTCGTTAAAATACCCCATGGGCAGGTAGCGCATGTGCTCCGCGATCTCGACCCGCTTTCGGGCGCAGGTATCGTACCCGCCCTCGGTCTGCAGCATCATGCTCTTGGACTTGACCAGGCCCGCGCCGACGATGGACAGGGCCATGATGCCGAAGGACAGCAGGATGTCCTGCGAAGTCACATTTCCCCGCAGGAGGGCCCGGACCATACAGGCGATGGCCGGGATCTTCAATGCCTCGAAAAAGGCCTGCAGGACACCCAGCAGGATGGATAAATGGAATCTGCGGCGGTTCTCCTCTCCGCAGAAAGCAAAAAAGCGGCGGATGATCTTAACCATTGTCCTTCACCTCCATGTGGGCCTTCCACATCTTTTCATACAGGCCGTGCCGGGCGAGAAGGTCCGTGTGTCTTCCCTCCTCCTCGATCCGGCCGTCCCTGACCACATAGATCCTGTCCGCGTCCACGATCGTACTCAGGCGGTGGGCGATGACGATCAGGGTCTTGCCCTCTGTCAGCTTCGAGACGGACCTTTGGATGACGGCCTCGTTCTCGGGATCGGTGTAGGCCGTCGCCTCATCCAGGATGACGACCGGGGCCGCCTTGAGCATGGCGCGGGCGACACAGATCCGCTGGCGCTCGCCGCCGGACAGATGGCCGCCGGAGGAGCCGACCAGGGTCTCGTAGCCCTTTTCAAGGCCCATGATAAAGTCGTGGCAGCCGCACTGCTTCGCGGCCTCCTCCACCTCCGCATCCGTCGCGGAGGGCCGGCCCAGGCGGATGTTCTCACGGACTGTCATGTTAAAGAGATAATTGTCCTGGGAGACAAAAGCCACCCGGTCCGCATAGGCCTCCTGGGGGAACTGGCGGATATCGGTCCCGCCCAGAGTGATGCTTCCCCCGGTCACATCCCATAGGGAGGCGATCAGGCGGGCGATGGTGGACTTGCCGCTGCCGCTGGGGCCGACCAGGGCGATGAAGCTTCCTTCCGGGATCTTCATGGAAATCCCGTGCAGGACCTCGTGATTCGGTGAACCTGCTGTTCCGACTTCTGCTTTTCCGGCCTCTGCCTTTTCTGCTTTTGTTTTTTCCGATTCTTCTTTTCCTGCCGCTGCTTCTGCATGTTCGCCTGTTTCCGTCCCTGCATGATAGGAAAAATGGACATTCTCCAGGACCAGGTCGTTTCTCTCAGGCAGCGCCGGCACCTCTGCCGGGTCCGGTCGTTCCATCTCCGGCGCGTCCAGGATAGCCCGGACCTCGCCGAAGATGGTTCCCATCGTGCGGAGGTCGTCGGAATAGCTCATGAGCGTGACGAGCGGGGTGATCAGGCCGACCGACAGGATAATGACCATGACGAAATCCTGTGCCGGAAGGCTCCCGCTTCTGACCAGGATCCCGCCAATGGGGAGGACCGAGACCATGGTGGCCGGCATGACGACCATGGCGAAGGTCATGGGCAGGATACTGGCCCGCATCCAGTCAATAAAGCTGTGGGCGACCTCGTAGGCATCGTGGACAAAGCGCTCATAACTGGTCTTTGTCTTTCCAAAGACCTTGATGACCTGGATCCCGTTGATGTATTCCACCGCGGTGTCATTGAGAGCCTTAGTCGCTGTGATCGTGTGCTGGTAGAAGTCTCCGCTCCCGATCATCATAAGGGCGTAGCAGAAGATGCCGACCGGCACCGTGACCAGGCTTGCCAGGCCCATCCGCCAGTCGATCGTGAAGATATAGATCTCGATAATGACCGGTACCAGGAGGTTGGCCGTAAACTCCGGCACGATATGGGCCAGGGTCGTCTCGATACTGTCGATCCGCTCGATCAGGGTATTCTTCAGGGCCCCGCTGCTCTGCGACAGGACCGCCCCGAGCGGCATGTGGGCCAGCTTCTCCGTGCAGCGTTTGCGGATCTCTCCCAGCACCGCGAAGGTCGCCCTGTGGCTGGTCGCCGTGGACAGGGCGTGAAAGAGCACCCGGCCCAGCCAGAGGGCCGCCATGATCAGACACCTGTTCATGTAAAAGGAGAAATCCCTCTCACCTCCCATCAGACCGTGAACGACGCCGACTACAACGAAATAGGGCGCGACCGAAAAAACCACACCGATGACAGCCAGTACCACGCTGCACACATACTGTCCCCCGTGATCACCGGTCTGCCCCAGCACCCAGGCGATCGGGGACGGGGCATTCTTTTTTGTGTCCATAATAACCTCCTTCCTGCGGATCCTTTACTGTGTTGCATGTCCTGCTTTTCTGGCTTTTGCGCAAACAGCCGTATTTTACATTCATCTTTTTCTGGAGCAGTGCTCCTGAATGAAAAACCACTGACGAATGCGGAATAACCGTTTTTTTTGCGATACGCTTCCGACAAAATGTCAGCTGACAATACTTGGTTTGTATGAACTAACCCATATGCAGATACATCGCCTGCCCCCGGAAGGAGACAGGCGGTGCAGATATGATCTCATATTTTCTGATCTTCTAAAAACCCGGCAGCTGCTTCCAGCCGGGCAGGAAACAGGCTTCCACCGTTTCCAGGCAGCGATAGGCTTCCTCAGGATTAGTTAAACCTAACTACATGTTAACAACATTAGCTGTCGATGTCAAGAGCGGGCCGGGAAACTGAGTCGATCTGTTACGTCCCCGATGACTCCATGCGGCCCCTGAGCTATATTCATTCTTTTCATCGGTACGCTCCTTTCCAGCCTCATCTGATAGACGCATGGCTTCAATTCCCGGGATATGATAAGATTTATTCCCGGGATATGATAAACTGTATTTCCGGGATATGATAAACTGTATTTCCGGGATATGCTATGATCAATGATAAGATTATACTATTCCGCAGTTAAAAGATATGTGCTCTTGACGGTCTTTAGACATATATCAGGCAGTCTCGAAGCGCAGACTTTTCATGCGGTCTTCTGTTCCCGGATCTCCGGTACAATATGTTGCAGGTGCTCAGAGAAAAAACGATGAATGATTCAGATTGGGACAAACTGTTAAAAATCAGGACGACCGGAAGGGATGATTCCCGGGCCGACCAGCACTGCTACCCGTATGAGCCGACCCCCTATTCCGTGCTGGAGCGGCTGGCGGGGAGCGGGCTGATCACAAAGAAAAATGTCCTGGTGGATTTCGGCTGCGGGAAGGGCCGGGTGGACTTTTATCTGGCCTGGCAGGCCGGCTGCCGCTGCATCGGCGTGGAATATGACAAGCGGATCTGGCAGGCGGCCCTTGATAACCGGAATCTTGCTGTTTCCGGCTCAAAAACCACATTTATGAATCTGCGGGCAGAAGTCTGTCCAGTTCCGGACGAGGTGGACAGGTTCTATTTTTTCAATCCTTTTTCGGCAGAGATCCTGCAGCGCGTGCTGGGACGGATCACGGATTCCTGGTATGAGCACCCACGGCGGATCCTGCTCTTTTTCTACTACCCGTCAGACGAGTATATCTCTTACCTGATGAGTGCCGATCAGGTCCTGTTTGTGGATGAGATCGACTGCCGGGATCTTTATGCGGGAAAGGACAGCCGGGAGAGGATCCTGATCTTCGCCCTGGTCCCGGTCTGGCTGGAGGAGGAAGAACAGGGTTGGCCAGAATAAACCGCCCGTGCAGATCCGCTTTTTTGTAACACGCGGGACTGTCAGACTGTAAAGGAGGAAAACCGGAAATGACACTTTTTATCAATGCATGCGTACGTAAAAACTCCAGGACCAGGAGACTTGCTGACTGCCTTCTGAAAAAGCTGGATGAGCCTTTTACCGAGGTCCGCCTGGACGGCATCCGGTTTCCCGTGACGGACGAAGACTATCTCGACACAAGGGACCGGCTGATCGCGGAGGAAAAATTCTCCGATCCGGCCTTCTCCCGGGCAAGGCAGTTTGCGGGGGCGGACCGGATCGTGATCGCGGCCCCCTACTGGGACCTGTCCTTCCCGGCCTCGCTCAAGCAGTATTTTGAGCACATCAATGTCCGGGGGATCACCTTCACCTACACCCCGGAGGGCATTCCAAAGGGACTCTGCCGGGCCAAAGACCTCTACTATGTCACAACGGCCGGCGGCAATTATGTGCCGGAGGAATACGGCTTCGGGTATGTGAAGGCCCTCGCCGCGGGCTATTATGGGATCACAGACGTGAAGCTGATCCAGGCCGCCGGCCTTGACATCGACGGAGCCGATGTGGACCGGATCATGGACGAAGCTTACTCTGTCATCGCGCAGGCCATATAGAGCTCTGCGGCGTAGCGCAGCATCCGGTCATCCGTATGGAAGTCCGGCTTGTGCAGGTCCCGGGGTTCCTCCCCCTCCGCCGTACTGCCGACCCAGTAAAAGAAAGAGGGCACATGGCTGCGGTAACAGGCATAGTCCTCGCTCGCCAGAGAGGGCTCCGCATCCACCACCCGGCAGTCCGTCGTCTCCGCGCACCTGCGCGCGCGGGCTGTCATCTCTGGGGAATTCCACACGGTGGGGATCCGGTCCGTCCATCCGATCTGCGGCCGGCATCCGTAGGCCGCCGCAGTGCCGTTCACGATCGCCTCGACCCGGGAAATGGCGTGGTCCAGGGCCTGGTCCGACAGGGACCGCACGGTTCCCAGCAGGCGGACCCTGTCGACAATGAAATTGACGGGACTGCCGCCTTGGATCATGTTGACCGTCAGGAGGACGGAATCCAGAGGGTCTGTATTGCGGCTGACCACGGTCTGAAGGGACTGGATGACGGCCGCGGCGCAGACGATCGCATCCGTGCCCAGGTGGGGCATGGACCCGTGCCCGCTGACCCCGTGGATGATGATCTCGAAATTGCGCTTTCCGCTCATCAGGGCTCCCTCATGGCAGACGATCCTGCCGCTTTGGACCGAGGGCCAGTTGTGCATGCCGAAGCAGAGATCGGGATGGATCAGGTCAAAGAGCCCTGCCCGGATCATTATGAGGGCGCCCCGGGCCCCCTCCTCCGCGGGCTGGAAGACCAGGTCTACAGTCCTGTGCAGGGTGCCGTCCGTCCGGGCCCGCTGCAGCAGAAGGGCCGCCCCCAGCAGGGACGCCGTGTGGAAATCATGTCCGCAGGCGTGCATGACACCCGGACGGACACTCTTCCAGGGGCTCTCATAGACTTCGGTCTGCGGGAGGGCGTCAATGTCCGCCCGCAGCATGATCTCCGTCATTTTTCCATCCGACTTATCTCTGTCTGCTTTATCTCTGTCTGCCCTGTCCGCTTTTTCCTCACCCCGGATCTGCGCCACAAGGCCCGTCCCGGTCTCTGTGTGCAGCGGAAGGATCCGGAAGTCCGGCAGGGTCTCCAGGAAAGTCCGGATCCGTTCCGTCGTCCTGTGCTCCTCTCCCGAAAGCTCCGGATGCATATGGAGGTCCCGCTTAAAGGCCAGGATCCTCTCGTATTCCTCCTCCGAAAGTCTGTAAGGATGCATTTTCACCTCCATCTTTCTCAGATCAGCCGGCAATTTCACCTGTGGCTGTCACATCCCTTCCATGATCCGAATCTGCCGGGGATCTGCGCAGCTATTTCTCCACCATCTGAAAGCTGCCCAGGTAATGCAGTTCGGGGATGGTGTCGAGTTCTTCGAGTACCCGGCCGGAGAATCCGGACGCGCTCTCCACCTCAATGATATCATCTGCATAGAAAGTATTGGTTTTAGATCTTTTTTTAAACCGGTCATCTCCATTCCCTCCTCCGGCATAGTGATCTGTAGCTACAGCGGTTCTTCATCCTGCACATTAACATTTTAACATATTTATAAATGATTCATTATCCAGTCCATGGAACCACCCTGGAGATTCCCGCTGTCGGTCTCTTTATCAGTTTCTCCGCATCGAGAATATCTTGTCGATCGACAAGTTTTATGGTATCATCCCTTCAAGTAACAAGTTATCAGAGGAGGGGTGAAAACAAATGAACGACCGGAAAGTCAGTCTACAAGTACATGATCTGCGTAATCTGAACTGGACGAAGGTCCGCCGCTCATCCGGAACTGCGGGATCCTTCCTGAAAGCATCGGAGACAAGAAAAGGCGTGCACTGGTATTACAAATTATCCGATTATGACGCCTATCGCGGGATCGTCGGCCATGAGTGCGTCAATGAGATCATTGCGGACAGGCTCCTGACACTGCTGAATATCCCGCATCTCTCATACCAGCTTCTTCACGCGAAGGTGCTCATTGATGGTGCGGAATCCGTCACCTGGCTCTGCAGATCAGCGGATTTTAAAAAGGAAGGGGACAGCAAGATCGCCCTGGATGCTTATTACCAGATGGAGAGATTGCCCGGTGAAAGTCCCTATGATTTCTGTATCCGGCAGGGATGGGAGGAATACATATCCCGAATGCTGATCATCGATTTTCTGATCCTGAACCGGGACCGGCACGGTGCCAACATGGAGGTCCTGCGCAATCGCGCAGAGAAAACGATCCGGCTCGCTCCCCTGTTCGACCACGGTCTGTCCTTCTATTTTTCAGCGCATGAAGAAAAACAGCTGGCACATGCTGATCCCCTGTCGGACAAAAGGATTCAGTGCTTCGTGGGGTCACATTCGGCAACAGACAATCTCCGGCTGATCCCGGTAAAGTACCGCAGGCTTTCCGGAAGTCTGACAAAAGAATCCCGCGCAGTTCTGTTTGCGGACCTGGAGGACGCGCTTCCCGGTCCATGGAGAGATGCAATCTGGGAAATGATCTGGAGGAGATGGGAGTACTATGAAGATTTTTGCGATTCGTGACGCGTCCCTTGCAAAGGACCGCGATCTGGCATGGCTTCTTTACTATCCGGCAGCTGATGAATTTCATATTGAGATCTGCGATGGCGTGGATGAATGGGATGCGCCTCTTCTCATCTCCTCTTTTGTCAGGCGCGGAAAAAAGAGCCTGGATCTCGATTCCAGCAGGCTCTGGGCAGAGCTGCGGATCATCCCGCCGGACCGCCAGAATCTCGGGATGATCCTGCGGGACAACGGACTGGACACCTATGACCCCTTCCGCCTCCTGGTCCTTGCCGGGGGGCGGTGCGCCCAGGATGACTGCTTTCTCGTCCCTCTGCGGGAAAACCAGCTCCCGGAGGAACTGGAAAAGCGCCTGCAAAAGACCCTGGTCTCCTTCCTTCCCGCAACCCCCTCACCCGGGTCTGAAGCCGGCAGCAGCGATGTTTTCTTCTTTTTCCGTGACGGAATGATCCGTCGGATCTCTGATACAGATCTTCGAACAATAGAGGATCTGAAATCAAAAGAGGATCTGCAAAAGGAACAGCTGAACCGCCTTTCCCTCTACCGGGATTCCATGTCCCGGTTTTCCATAACAGCAGGAGGTCACGGCATCCGTATCAGTGAAGGAGGTTTTCTTTCCGCGGAGGATCTGCGGGAAAAGGGAAGGCTCCTCCCCCTGACACAGGAGGATCTCCGCACCTATATCCGGCAGAATGTGATCGACACGGCCACAGCCGCCGATCTTCTGCACTGTACCCGCCAGAACATCCAGGATCTCGTCCGGAGGGGAAAGCTTCAGCCTGTTCTTACTATCAAAAACAACTTTCTGTTTTTGAGAGATGAGATTTTTACGGGGCCGGGCAGCCGGTGATCCTGTGCGCCTGTGATCCGGTTCACAGTGTCCTGCACCGTGAGCCGGCTTTTATAGTTTCCGGTACGGCACACCGGTTTCCTCCGATGTCCCTGGTTCTTTCTTAATCCGGTACCCAACCTCCCCCAGAACCTTCAGGGCCCTCTCAAAGTTCTCACTCTTTGTGAGGATATAATCCGTGTTGTAGGTCGAAACGGCGAAGATCCCGATCTTATTTTCCGCAAGTATCGCAGAGATCCCTGACAAAATACCGATCAGGGAAAAATCCAGTTCCCCGCAGATCCGGAAGGCCCACCAGCCGTCCTCCCGGGCGAGGGTGTCCGCAGGGACCCGGTCTGTCGGACAGACCAGGGATTTCTCTTCATCGGTTCTGCCGATGAATACAAACGGCTGGTCGATTTCTACTCCCGCATAATCTCTCACCTTGCACACGGAAAATGCAGTTTTTAAGGGCTCCAGCACTGCTCCTGTCAAATCATCTATCATACTGTCTTCCTCCTCTTATAGTAAAAGCCTGTCCAGGTCCTGCTCAGCCTGGTCCTGGCTCTGGAACAGGATCGTCCGGATCCCGAGTTCTCTCGCAGGCTCCAGGTTGGCCGCAAGGTCATCGATAAAGACACACCGCGCCGGCTCCAGATCATACTTGTCGATCAGAAGATGATAAAAGGCGGGATCCGGTTTGACCCTGTGTACATCACAGGAAAACAAGCCGCCGTCCATTTCCGGCAGAAAGTACAGGGCGTCCGCGCAATCCCGCATGATCTTGCGGGAATAATTGGAGAGAAAGAGGATCCGCCGCCCGGATGCCCTGACCTGCTGCAGCCAGGGAAGGCTCCTCTGCTTCGGCGCAACGATCCCGTGTACATCCGCAAACATATGCCGGATCTCCTTTTCGATCGGTGGATCATTTTCGATGAATTTCTCCAGGATCTCCTCTTCGGACAGATTATTCAGGTCCAGCTGCACCCAGTCCTCTGACCGCATGGTCGCGTACATGACCCTCTGCGCCAGGTCTCCGGTAAAGCCCTTCTTTTCCAGAAAACGGAACCGTCCCAGCTCCACCAGCACGCCTCCGATATCAAAAATCACCGTATCGATCCCATGGTCTTTTATCACCACTTTTTCACCCCCGTAATATTTTCATTTATCCATACTGCAAGTACCTGTGCTGCAAGCTGCATGTACCGCACAGGCCCCCCCCTTCTGCATGTGTCTCTCAGAGATTTCCTTCCTGCTCCCGTGGCAGATCCACCAGGTATTCCACCCATACCGGCGCCCCGATCGGGGAGCTTCCGCAGACGATCCTTTTCAAAGCGGTACCTCTGCGCCCTTTCCATGCGTGCCGGCATGGATCGGCAGAGCTCCGTCCAGTTCAGCTGTCTGACCGTATCCACATGAACGGCATAGACCGGAAAAGTCTCTGTCATACAATCTCCTCGTATAGTCCATGACCCAAGCCCTGCTACATATACAGGCCGCAGTTCCTTTCGAAAACACTTAGATCCCGGACTACGGTTCAGGACAACTGGATTTTAAACCGTTCTGTTCCGCACAGATGGAAAGGTTCATTGCACATCACTTCATAATCGATTCCGACTGACGAAAGCTCATCCTGGAACAGGTCCACAAACTTGTCAGAAGAGAAATTCTGCCCTATGGAAAGGAAGAAATGATGATTGATGCAGGCGACTTCGCAGATCACATCCGACACACCGTGCTCAGCCAGCATGTACATCTCTTCTATATAGGGATCCAGGGGGCCAAAGGTCCTGTTGCTGGTATATGATATGGATATGGTCCACCGCGGGCTCCCGGCCGCTGCGGCTACGACGCTCAGCTTAGTATCCAGCGGTACCTGATCAAGCTTTTCGTAGGTCATTTTCTTCTGCTTCAGGCCCCAGAGAGAATTCTCCGGCTGTGTCTGCAGCATGAGCTGTCCGCGGGCAATGGTACAGGACTTTGTCAGATCATCCAGGGATCTGGAAGCAGGAAAGTAAAGCTCCGCGACATTTGCAAACAGCCGGTAATTATCGTGATTTCCCAGGATCTCCTTATGATTCACAGCGACAGCCACACTGATCGTCTTTTCGCTCTCAGGGTCATAGCGACGGACCGCCCTTGCCAGGACCACTGATAAAAACGCATTGGGACTGCCGTCAAAATCCCTGCAGTACTGCATCAGCTGTGCCTCTGACAGCTTAACACAGGTGACCCGTGGATCCGTATCCTGTCCGTCATTCAGACGATAGAAATCGGGTGTGGCCTTCTTCAAATACAATGGCGCTTCCGCTCCGTCTATGTCCAGGCCTGCAAAGGGATTGTCGGTCTCCGACTCCGGTATCCTGTCTCCCGGAAGACGGAACCCCCTGGGATCAAAGGTCAGCCCAAGCTTTTGAGACAGGTACAGGAAGAGGGCGCTTTTGATGTATGGAAGCACCCCGGCCCCATCCGTAATGGAATGCGATATCTCAAATGCCAGCCGTTTTCCTTCGTATTTCCATGCTGCCAGATGGAAGTTTGACTCCTGAGAATTCAGATCAATGGGATCCCATGTATTTCGCACAGTCATGGAAAGCGGATTCGCCTCCAGGGACAGATCATTGTCCGCAGGGACTGCTTTCACCTTCACATAGAAATAGGGAAATCTTGCCCGCAGGCTCTCCACGACATCACGGAGGATGCCGCCGTCAACGGGTTCCCCCAGCACAAGCATCGCACCCATGGTATTGGGGTGTTCCGGTGTGGACATAAACAGCATCGGTTCATAAAATTCTTTCATCTTCGCCTCGTTCTGATCCATCCTTTTGTTGACGATCCCGTCCTCATCCGGGCCCGGCCTGTCCCGCCTGTCGGTCCCTGTGCCTGTACCAGGCGAACAT
>JAFWDM010000003.1 GCA_017513005.1 Lachnospiraceae bacterium | reverse complement strand
GGGAACAGCAGCACATCTCTGATCGCTGCGCTGTCGGTCAGGAGCATGGTAAGTCTGTCGATGCCGTAGCCTATGCCGCCGGTAGGGGGCATGCCGATCTCCATGGCGTAGAGGAAGTCCTCGTCTGTGTGCTGGGCTTCATCGTCGCCCTGCTCGGCCAGGGCATCCTGGGCGGCAAAGCGCTCGCGCTGGTCGATGGGGTCGTTGAGCTCGGAGTAGGCGTTGCACATCTCCCAGCCGTTGATGTAGAGCTCGAAGCGCTCGACCTTGGAGGGGTCGCCGGGCTTTTTCTTGGTCAGGGGGCTGATCTCGATGGGATGGTCCATGATGAAGGTGGGCTGGATCATCTTGTCCTCGCAGAACTCGTCGAAGAAGAGGTTGACGATGTCGCCCTTCTTGTGGCGGTCCTCATATTCTATATGGCGCTCGTCGGCGAGCTTTTTGGCTTCTTCGTCGGTCTGGACCTGGTCGAAGTCGATGCCGGTCTCTTCTTTGATGGCGTCGACCATGGTCAGGCGGCGGAAGGGCTTGCCGAGGTCGATCTCGGTGCCGTTGTAGGTGATGGTAGTGGAGCCGCAGACTTCCCGCGCCAGGAAGCGGTACATGTCCTCGGTCAGGTCCATCATGCCGTGGTAGTCGGTGTAGGCCTGGTAGAGTTCCATGAGGGTGAACTCGGGGTTATGGCGGGTGTCAAGACCCTCGTTGCGGAAGACGCGGCCGATCTCGTAGACGCGCTCAAGACCGCCGATGATCAGGCGCTTGAGATAGAGCTCCAGGGAGATGCGGAGCTTGAAGTCCTCATCCAGGGCGTTGAAATGGGTCTCGAAGGGACGGGCGGCTGCGCCGCCGGCGTTGGAGACCAGCATGGGGGTCTCGACCTCCATGAAGTCGCGGTCGGCGAGGAAGCGGCGGATACCGGCGATGATCTTCGATCTCTTCATGAAGACCTCGCGGGAGGTGTCGCTCATGATGAGGTCGACGTAACGCTGGCGATAACGCATGTCAGTGTCTTCCAGGCCGTGGAATTTCTCCGGCAGGGGAGTCAGGGACTTGGACAGGAGGGTGAGCTCTTTTGCGTGGACGGAGATCTCGCCGGTCTTGGTCTTGAAGACAAAGCCCTTGACGCCGAGGATATCGCCGATGTCCATTTTCTTGAAGCCCTTGTAGGCCTCTTCGCCGATCTCGTCGCGGGCGACATAGACCTGGATGCGGCCGTCTCTGTCCTGGATGTTGCAGAAGGAAGCCTTGCCCATGACGCGCTTGAACATCATACGGCCCGCGATAGAGACGTCCTGGTTCTCGAGCTCGTCAAAATGGTCTTTGATCTGCGCGCTGTGGTGGGTCTGGTCGTATTTTACGATGGCAAAGGGGTCGTTACCCGCCGCCTGCAGGTCTGCCAGCTTGTCGCGGCGGACCTTCTGCAGCTGAGAGACGTCCTGTGTCTTCTGCTGATTCTTCTGCTGATTCTTTTCTCCCATAAAATGTTGCTCCTTCTGTCTGCGCGGCTCACGAGTGTTCCCGCGCTGTTTCATTTTCTGGCCTGAAAGCCGGAAGGATATCTCCGCTTTTCTTTTTACCGGACACACTCCTTCTTTAAGCAGGCCTGGTCATTTATCTCAGTTCTGGCTGGACTTGCGGATCTCCATAACTTCATATTTGAATTCGCCCGCGGGGGTCGCGACCGTGACGATATCGCCGACGGCAGCGCCGATCAGGGACTTGCCGACGGGGGACTCATTGGAGATCTTGTTCTGCAGACTGTTGGCCTCCGTGGAACCGACGATGCGGTATTCCTCGATGTCACCTTCCTCGAGATCCTTGATCTTGACGGTGCAGCCGATGTTGATGCGGTCGGAGGTGACATCCTCTTCGGCGACAACCTCCACGTTCTTGAGGATCTTTTCGAGCTCCTCGATCCTGGTCTCGATGTCGCGCTGCTCGTCCTTGGCTGCATCGTACTCGGCGTTCTCGGACAGGTCGCCCTGCTCGCGTGCTTCCTTGATCTTCTGGGCGACCTCCTTGCGGCGGACGACCTTTAGCTCATGCAGCTCATCCTCATATTTCTTGAGGCCTTCATATGTCAGGATATTTTTCTTTTCTTCCATGATCTCCTCCCTGCGCGTCTGCTCGTGCTTGTGCTGAAATGTATCTCCGGATTGTTTTCATCGTATTTTTGTTATAAGCCTGCTCCCGGCACCGGAGAGAAACCGGTATGTGAAAGCAATGGCAAAATATTATATACAAATATAATGAATTCTGTCAAATACAAGTTGACCTGTCGGCAGCCTGCCCCTGCCATCCTTTTATGCGTAGGGGTATTCCTTTTTCAGGAGCTGTTCGAGTTCGTCGAGGGTGGCGGTCCTGACGATCCTGCTGCGGACGCGCGCGGCAGAGGGGAACCCCGTGATATACCAGGCGGCATGGGAGCGCATCTCCCGGATGCCGATCCTCTCTCCCTTGCAGTCGCATAGCATACGGGCGTGGCGCAGAAGCATCTGGATGACGGCGCGGCGGGCGGGGCGTTCGGGGATCGTGCGGTCTGTGAGGTAGCCGGTCACTTCGCGGAAGATCCAGGGGTTGCCCCGGGCGGCGCGGGCGATCATGACGGCGTCACAGCCGGTCTCCTCCATCATGCGCAGGGCGGAGGGGCCGTCAACGATGTCGCCGTTTCCTATTACGGGAATATCGAGGGCTTCCTTGACCCGGGCGATGCAGGTCCAGTCTGCTTTACCGGAATACATCTGGGCCCTGGTACGGCCGTGAACCGCGACGGCGGATGCGCCGCCCTGCTGTGCCGCGAGGGCGCATTCGACGGCGGTATCCGTTCCCTCTTCGAAGCCGCGGCGGATCTTGACGGTGACGGGGCGGCTCGTGCCGCTTTTTGCGGCGGCGACCATCTTTTCGATGAGGGCGGGATCCTTCAGGAGGGCAGAGCCCTCTCCGTTTGCCACGACCTTGTGGACGGGACAGCCCATGTTGATGTCCAGGATGTCAAAGGGTCTGTCTTCGATCATCTCACAGGCGCGGGTCATGATCCCGGGTTCGGATCCGAAGAGCTGGAGGGAGACGGGGGCTTCCTCAGGAGCGGTCTCCATGAGGTCCGCGGTACGGGCATTCTGATAGGTGATGGCCTTTGCGCTGATCATCTCCATGCAGACGAGCGCGGCGCCCTGTTCCCGGCACAGGAGGCGGAAGGGCAGGTCGGAGACGCCTGCCATGGGCGCGAAAATGACGCGTCCGGGGATCGTGACGTTTCCGATCCGGAAGGGGGTATTTTTGTTTTCTGTCATAATGATTCTAACTGTCTTAATGATTCTGATCTGAAGGGTTCTGATCCGGGTCAACCAGAAGACGGTTGACCGGAGAAGTGAGGCACACAAATATGGCTGCGCCTATTGCTCCTCTTCCTCATAGCCCTCGATGAGGTCGGCGGGGTTTTGGTGCAGGAAGGTCACCCGGAAGTAGATAGAGAGGGCATCGAGCATCTCCTGTTTTTTTCTTCTGATCTCTTTGATCAGGAGCCGGGCGCTGATCTCATCGTAAAAAAGGTCGTCCTCTTCGTGCCTGGTGTCAAACTCTATGTGCCCGAAGGGGGTAAAGGAGATGGTGAAGATCCCGCCGGCTTCCTCGGTAAAGAGGACGCAGATGATGTGCAGTTCCTCTTTGATATTGGCGGGGAGGTTGTCAAATTTTTTATTGAAGTAGTACTTTTTTTCGTAGGAGTTTGCACCGCAGATGACGATGCGGTATTTGTCCTGGGCGGCAAACTCCTCTTCGTTCATTTCGTTGTTTTCCATGTATGTGCTCATTTCCCGGGATTCATGTTTTCCCGAAGCATTTTATCCGTATCGTTTTTATTCCCGAATCGTTTTTATTCCCAAATCGTTTTTATTCCCAAATCGTTTTTATTCCCAAATCGTCTTTTCGAGTCGTTTTTTCCGAATCGTTCCTGTCCTTTTTTCTCCGGACCATGTCTGTCAGTCCGGGCGGACAGGTTCCTACACGTAACCCTGGACGCCGCGGACGGAGACTTCGCCGGAGCCGACGGTGACAGGAGGGCGGCCGTCATCAGGGCGGACGAGGAGTTCTCCGCGGTCGTTGATGCCGACGGCTGTCCCTGTGAAGGGGGCGCGGGGATCCAGAACGTGCACAGTCCTTCCTCTGTTGACAAGGCCTTCCTCATAGGCGGGACGGAGGCCTGAAAAGTCTCCTGTCTTTACAAAAAGGCTGTAATTTTGTTCAAAATGGTTCCAGATGGAGGCCGTGAGGGCTGCACGGTTCACGTTTTTCCCCAGAGCCAGCGCAAAGGAGGTCGCGTTTTCGGCGATCTCGGGCGAAAAATCCGTCTGGTTGATGTTGAGGCCGGTGCCGATGGCAATGGCGCTGATCTCATTGTCCTCCATGCGCATCTCCGTGAGGATGCCGCAGAGTTTTTTATAGGGGCCGCCGTCCACAGAAACAACGATGTCGTTGGGCCATTTGATGCCGAAATGTATCATGGCAGGGTCCGCTTCTGTCAGGAGGATTCCGGGTATAGTGGAAAGCAGGTCGGTCGCAGCCTGGTACACGGAGAGGGCCATGACGACTGTCAGCATAGGGGTGACGTCGGGAGCGAGGTCCGGCTTCAGAAGGATGGTCATATAGACGTTGCCATCCGGCGGGGAGAGCCAGGTACGGCCGCGGCGGCCCTTGCCGGCAGTCTGGCGGGCGGTGACGATGAGTGTCCCGTGCGGATAGCCCTTTGCAGCGAGGGTGAAGGCATCGTCATTGGTGGAGCCTGTCTCCTCTTTGTACAGGAGGGGGCGGCCCGCCCAGGCGGTGGTGAGCCCCGCAGAGATCTGTTCCTCGCTCAGGATATCCGGCTTATTCGTGGAAAGGAGGCGGTAGCCTTTATTGGTCACCGCCTCGATGGGATATCCTTCTTCTTTCAGTTTTTGAATGCTTTTCCAGACGGCTGTCCGGGAGACGTGGAGCTGTTCACACAGTTCCTGGCCGGAGACATAGTCTCCCGCTTCCGACAGCCGCCGGAGGATTTCCAGTTTTCTGTCCAAATCAGGTCTTTCCTTTTTTGTTTATGCCATCCGGGACTATCCCCGCTCTGTGCCCGGAAACGCGCCGTGGGGCTTTCCCCGGTTCGGAAGAGGCGACATATCTTTGAAAGGCAGGACATGTCATCCCGCATCCAGTGCGCAGAGCCCGCAGGCGGTTCTTTATCCGATGGTCGCGGCGATCACGGCTTTGATGGTGTGCATGCGGTTCTCGGCTTCGTCGAAGACGCGGGACTGCGGGCCTTCAAAGACATCGTCGGTTACTTCCATCTCGGTGATGCCGAACTTCTCGTGGATCTCCCGGCCGATCGAGGTGCCGAGATCATGGAAAGCGGGCAGGCAGTGCATGAAGATGGCATCTTTGGAGGCGAGGGCCATGAGCTCTGCCGTGACCTGGTAGGGTTTCATCTGTTCGATGCGCTCGGCCCAGGCTTCCATGGGTTCGCCCATGGAGACCCAGACGTCGGTATAGAGGACGTCCGCGTCCCTGGCGCCGGCTTTCGCGTCGGATTCCAGCGTGATACTGCCGCCGGTCTCTAGTGCGATCTCTCTGCACTGTTTCACGAGCTCCGGATCCGGGAAGAAGGCGGGATCCGCGCAGAGGGTGATGTGCATGCCGCATTTGGCGCCCGCGACCATCCAGGAGTTTGCCATGTTGTAGCGGCAGTCGCCGTAGAAGCTCAGGCGGATGCCTTTGATGCGGCCGAAGTTTTCACGGATCGTCAAAAGGTCCGCCAGCATCTGGGTGGGGTGGAACTCATTGGTGAGGCCGTTCCAGACAGGAACTTTTGCGTATTTTGCCAGGTCCTCGACGATCTCCTGGCCGAAGCCCCGGTATTCGATGCCGTCGTACATGCCGGCGAGAACACGGGCGGTGTCGGCGATGCTCTCTGTTTTGCCGATCTGGGATCCGGTGGGGTCGAGATAGGTGGTCCCCATGCCCAGGTCGTGAGCAGCGACCTCAAATGCACAGCGGGTGCGGGTGCTGGTCTTTTCAAAGATGAGGGCGATGTTTTTTCCCTCGCAGCAGCGGTGGGGAATGCCTTTTTTCTTTTTTTCCTTGAGGTCTGCTGCCAGATCCACAAGGGCAAAGATCTCTTCGGTAGAAAAGTCGAGGAGCTTCAGAAAATCTCTGTTTTTCAGAAAGTCCCTGTTTTTGAGGCCTGCCGCTGCAGAGGCTGCATTTTTGCCTTCCGTTTTCATCACGTCTGTCATTGCTGGCGTCCTTTCTGTTGCTTATTTTATGCCAGTGTTGTGGGCTGTCCGACCTGGAGGCTGCCCTGACCGGGAGTCCTGCCTGAAGCCGGCGCGGGGCTGTCAGGCCTGGCGGCGGACCGGACAGGCTCCTCCTCCACGGGGTCGGGTTCGTCGACGACGCCCTTGAGGGAGGCGGCGAGTCCGGCGATGCCCTGGATATCGGAGGGGATAATGATCTTGGTGGCTCTGCCGTTTGCCGCTGCCTTGAAGGCGTCAAGGCTCTTGAGCGTGAGGACGGCATCGTCGGCACCGGCTTCACGGATCATGCGGATCGCGTCAGCTTCCGCCTGTTTCTCCAGACGGATCGCCTCTGCCTTACCTTCGGCTTCCTTGAGCATTTTCTCCTTCTGTGCCTCTGCGGCGAGGATCGTCGCCTGCTTGTTGGCCTCCGCCTGAAGGATCATGGATTCCTTTTTACCTTCGGCGACGAGGACGGCGGATTTCTTCTCACCTTCGGCCTTCAGGATGGATTCACGTCTCTCACGCTCAGCCTTCATCTGCTTCTCCATCGCTTCGCGGATCGCGGCGGGAGGGGTGATGTTTTTGAGCTCGACGCGGGTGACCTTGATGCCCCAGGGGTCGGTCGCAATGTCCAGGGAAGACCGCATCTTGGTGTTGATGGTCTCACGGGAGGTCAGGGTCTCGTCGAGTTCCATATCGCCGATGATGTTTCGAAGGGTGGTCGCGGTCAGGTTCTCGATGGCCATGATGGGATTCTCCACGCCGTAGGTGTAGAGCTTGGCATCAGTGATGCGGAAGAAGACAATGGAGTCGATCTGCATCGTGACGTTATCCTTCGTGATCACGGGCTGCGGAGGGAAGTCCACGACCTGCTCCTTGAGGTTTACCCGGCGCACGACGCGGTCGATGAAGGGCACCTTGAAATGCAGGCCTGCCTGCCAGGTGTCCATGTAGGTGCCCAGACGCTCGAGAACGTAGGAGTGCTCCTGGGGGACGATCTTGACACACGAGGTGACGACGATCAGAAGAATGATGATCAGAAATATGAGTAAAATAAAAGTAGGGATAATGGTAGGCATTATGTTTTCTCCTCTCTGAAAACGCCGGGAACTCTTCTGCCTGGTTCACCAGTGGCTGCCGGCGGTCTTTTCTGTTTAACCTTTCTGTGTCTGTTTGTCTATTTGTCTATCTGTCTTTTATCTGCTTTCCGACGATCAGCTTGACGCCCTGGATCGCGCGGATCATGGCGATCTCGCCTTTTTCAATGATCTGGTCATTGTCGACCGACCGGGCCATCCAGTACTGGCCGTCCACCTGGACCTCGCCGGTCCCGCGAAGGTTGTCGATCTGCTCGGTGACGAGCACTTCCTGACCGATCATTCTGTCCAGGCTGGTCTCTCCCATTCCCTTCCGCATGTATTTTTTGACCAGCGGCCTGGTCACAAGGAGCAGGGTCAGGGAAACTGCGGCAAAGATGCCTGTCTGGAGCCAGACCGGTCCGCCCAGGAAGGTACAGATCAGTGCGGCGACCGCACCGCCGGCGAACCAGATCGTCGTAAGTCCTGCGGTGAGCGCTTCGATCAGCAGGAGCGCTCCTGTCAGAAACAGCCATGTATAAACGGCACTCAAACTCACCACCTCCTTCACCTAGTTGAATTACTTATCAGGTTCCCATAGATATTAGCACAGGAAAACCCTCTTCTCAACACCGCCCCGTGAAGCGCCCGCTAAAATTTCGTAAAATTATTATTAAAACAGGAGCCGGCGGAAGACCATGTGCCTGCAGGGCAGGGGGCAGCCTGCGGTCCCCTCATGGCAGGGGGTGCAGGCTGCGCCTTGCAGCATCGTGGCAAAGCTATGCGAGCGGTGTCCTCAGGGCATGCGCCGCTGCCGGGCAGCCTCAAAGAGGAGGATCCCGGCGGCCATGGCGGCGTTCAGGGATTCTGTGGCGCCTGCCATGGGAATGATGGTCTTTTCGTCTGCTGCCTCTGCTGTCTTTTCAGAGAGTCCGTTGCCTTCGTTGCCGATGAGAAAGGCAGTGCCCTGTGTGAGGGGAAGGGCATCATAGGGCCGGGTCCCGCCCAGGTGGGCGGCGTAGACCCTGATGCCGTCCTTCTGCAGAGCAGAGATGTCCGCGCACAGGTCGTCGCTGACGAGAAAGGGCATGCGGAAGACCGCACTCATGGTCGCACGCACCACCTTGGGATTAAAGAGGTCCACGGTGCCGCGGCTCATGAGGATCCCTGTCGCGCCCGCGGCCTCCGCGGTGCGGAACATGGTTCCCAGGTTGCCGGGATCCTGTATATCCTCCAGAATGAGCAGAAGGGGGGTCGTGCAGTGCGTATTTCTGCCGGCTCCCAGGAGGTTCTCCCGGGTCCAGGAAGGTATTTTTGCGACACAGAGGATTCCCTGGGGCGTTCCGGTATCCGCAGCCTTCGCCATGACCTCCTCGGTGACCATGGTGAAAGGGCGGCCCCGGAGTCTTGCCCGTTCCCGGGCGGAGGCATTTCTGATCCACCGGGGGGTAACATATATTTCAAGGATATATTTCTCCGGCGTATCCATGAAGAGGCGCGTTCCTTCGATGACAAGGCTGCCGGTTTTTTCGCGCTGCTTCGCCTTTTTCCTGAGTTCCACCAGAAACTTTATTCTCGGGTTTGAAACAGAGGTGATCTGATTGTCCATAGCGTGGTTTTCCATAGCGTGATCGTCCATAGCGTGATCGTCCATAGCGGTCTGTAAATGATGATGCGTGAGGACCCGCGGGCGGGTCCTGCGCGATGATGAGACAAACCCGG
>JAFWDM010000030.1 GCA_017513005.1 Lachnospiraceae bacterium | reverse complement strand
TGTATTCAGTTGGAATAAAAGAAACTCCTTCTGCAGGCCGCACGTCCCTGTCCCCGCTGTCGATCTTGTATAGTTCCACGTTTCTCCGGCAGTCATGTCACACCGCGCTGCAGGCGCTTTCCCATTGACAACCCCGCCGGAACCGATCGCTGTAAAAAAGTTTCTCTGCCTCGTATCATTTTTTCGCAGAGTCTTCTGCCGTATTCGGAGAGACCTCCTCTGCAGCCGCCTGCTCTGCTTCCTTACCGCCTGCGGGCTTCTGCTCCGGGTCCTCCGGGCCGGCCGCTTCCTCCCTGCCCGCAGATTTCTGCTCCGTGCCCTCCGGTCCGGACGCATCCTTCCTGCCCGCAGATTCCTGTTCCGGGGCTTCGCTGCCGATGGATTCTCTCTCCGGTCCGGCCGTCGCCTTCTGTGCAGCCTCCCTTGCCGCATCCGCCTCATGCTTTCGCTGCAGGGTCTCCGCCAGAAGCTCCGCCCGTTCCCGGTCCCGCTCCGCCTCATACTCCATCGTATCGCGGTAGCGGCCTCCCAGAACATTGAGCAGGGCGCCGCAGGCGGCAAAACAGATCATACAGAGACGGCCGAAAGAGCTCCCGAAGAGAATGAGAAGCTGCCCCAGGATCGGGATATGCCGCACGACGATCCCCACCAGGTTCGCATAGGGGACCTCATTCATATCCTGCCCCTCATTGGCATCGCCCTTTGTCGTGAAGGTACCTTCGACCATCTTGTTGTCCACGACGCGGTGCATGATCACGCTGTCTCCGCCCCGGAAGGCAATGACGTCTCCCTTCTTGATCTCGACGGGGTCGATCGCCTTGACATAGATGACGCTCCCGATTGGGATCGCCGGTTCCATCGAGCCGCTGACCACGTTGTAGACCTGGTAGCCCAGATAGTTCGGAACGGTCAGGGGGATAGCCAGGGCGATGACGACCAGGAGCATGAGTGTCCCGATCAGACTGCAAAAAGCAGGCACATAAACCAGCATTCCGCCCTTCTGAGGTGCAGAACCGCCGACACTGCCCGCTTCCTGTTTTTTCTTTTTTTTCGAACGCTTTTTTGCCATCCCTCTACTCCATGCCGCCGGAACCCGCTGTCAGGTCCCGGATCACCAGGGCCGGAACTCATAGATTTTCCGACCTTTTTTTAGAAAAACCCCCGCAACCGCGAGGCTGCGGGGGAATTGAACGTCAATGCTCTTTTACATCAATGTACTTATGCAGATGTTCTCCGTCACGAGGTTCACCGGTCATACACCGGGATCCATCGTGTATCAGTAACGTGCATCACTCCTCTTCGTCCTCATCTTCCTCATCTTCGGAAGCGAAGCGTCTGAAGAGGAACCAGCCAGCGCCGGCGAGGATCGCTACGATCAGAACGCCGAGCGCGATCTTGGCAGCTGTGGACATGCCCGAAGCACGGACAACGCCCTCGGTCTCAGGATTTGCAACCTGTCCGGTCTGTCCTGCGCCTGCACCCTCACCGGGTTCATACTCGGCCAGAGGTGTCTGCTGCTCGTCGACATCCACGATCTCCTGCGGACCGTTCTGCGGTGTGTTCACCGTACCTGCGTCCGCAACCTGGGTTCCGGTACCCGTACCGGTGCCGGTGCCTGTTCCGGTTGCAGTGCCGGTCCCTGTACCTGTGCCCGCACCTGTTCCGGTTCCGGCGCCTGTTCCGGTGCCAGCTCCTGTTCCGGTGCCTGCTCCGGTTCCGGTTCCTGTTCCGGTTCCGGTTCCTGTTCCGGTTCCGGTTCCGGTTCCGGCGCCTGTACCAGTGCCCGCTCCAGTTCCAGTCCCGGTGCCTGTTCCGGTTGCAGTACCTGTTCCGGTGCCGCCGCCTGTCGTGGTCGTGGTGGTCGTCGTCCTTGTTGTGGTCGTGCCGCCGTTATTCGTTGCAGGGGTGGTGTTGCCGGTCTCTTCTGTCTCGGACTCCTGCGGGGTCACTTCCTGTACGGGAGCCTCATTCTTAACATAGTAGAATGTCCACTTATTTTTGGAGGCATCCGCATCGAGGGTCCCTGTCAGATTCCTGTACTGGGGCGTATAGCCCTCGACATGGAGATAAGAGACGACCGGTTTCTCGCCGACATTTCCGTAGAAGGTCTCCGGCTCGTGAAGCACTGCATTGGTGCCGTACTCCAGGTAGCGGACCGTGTAGGCGACCCCGCTCCCGCGGATCCCGTAGGAGATGACCAGGTCGATATCCCGGTCTACTGTGAAGGCGCCGCCCGCATAGAGCCTGTTCGTGTTGTTGTCCTTGCCGCTCTCACGCATGCCGGTCACAGAATACTTCTCTGTCTTGGACTTTGCCTGATAGCGATAGTCGAAATCCGAGCGGCTCCACTGGTAGCCGGGTGCCACTTCCTTCTTGATAAAGGGATCGGTGCTGTCATCGATCGTCCCCTTGTCGCCCGGGAAAATGCGAACGGTATAGGTATAGGGGGCATCCTGCGCGGCTGCGGAGGATTCGGCTGCAAAGGCCGGCAGCGCGAGCGCCGCGACCATGCAGAGGGCAATCACGACCGCCGCCACACGCACAAATGTCGATTTTCCCGATCTTTTCCGCATTCTCATGCCTCGCCTCCTCTCTGTCTGCGTCTCTCACGCAGGCTGTAGACCGCGAGAATGAGAAGGACCAGTCCGCTCACGCCCGCCGCGATGAGGTAGGGAACGGAATTTGTCTCGTCGCCTGTCTTGACGACAGTAGTCTTCCTCACGGATGATGAACCGCCGCTGCCGCTCTTGGGCTTGTCGTCGTCATCTTTTTCGTTTTTCTTCGGAGGCGTATCGCCGCCGGGTTCTGTCTCGTTGAGCTCCACCGCAAAGTTCATCTGCAGTTCCGCCAGTGTATCCTGGTAATCATTGCCCTGGGTCTCGCCGTCGAGCGCCACCCGCAGGGTGATGGTACCGCCCTCGTTCTTCGCAAAGGTATCGAGGTAGAGCCAGTCTCTCTCGAGAGCGCTGGTCGCCTCGTGCAGGCCTTCTCCGGCCTCACTGATGATCTCACCGCCGACCGTGTCGGAGGAAAAGAGGACGCGCTCCTGGCCTGTCGTCGTGTTTTTGAAGGTCAGGACATAGGTGTAGGCACCGCCCGCCAGACCTTCCTGATCCGGACGGGTGTCCTCCAGGGAGTTCAGCACCTTGTTGGTCATGTACCAGTCCACCGTCGCCTCATTCTCGTTCTTGAGGTTCAGAACGATGTCCGTGTAGTCGCCCGGCTGCAGGCCGGCCGCCTGGTTGAACATGTCGGAGGATTTGAAATTACTCGACATCTTGTTGTCCGTTTTAAAGGAAACATTGTAGGTATCCTTCGCAGGCACCAGCTCGGCCATGGCATTGACTGCAAGGGCGAGTGTCAGCACACAGGCAAACACGGCGGGAAGGAAGACTTTTTTCATCATTTTACGAATATTCCGCATATTTTGCATATTCATTTGGCAGATTCCCTCCTTTCCCCTTATTTAAGCTGCAGCCTGCCGTCCTGGGCGATGGAGACATCGCGTCCCCATGCACTCTTGATGGCATCGACCGCATTGTGGTCCTGTACGGCGTCCACGGTGGCCTCGATGCAGAACTGCCAGCCGTCATAGTCATAGCTCGTCGTGATGGTCTTGCCGTCTTCGGAGGTCGTCTGTGTGACCTTCAGGGTGATGGAAGGATCTACGGTCAGCGTGCCGGTCAGCGGCACCTCCGCCGTATCTTGGCCGGACGGCAGAAGCTTGTTGTAATAGTAGACCTGGCGCTCTTCCGTCACCGCACTGTTCTTTTCATCCAGGAGCCAGTCGCTGCCCAGATTCGGGAACGTGAACTTGATGAGGTCCGGTGTGAGGCCGTAGGTCGTCATGTCGCCGGCCTTGGCCGCCATCGCCATTCCGGCGGGGAGGTCATTGGGCCTTACATCAGTGCCGTAGGGCACGACCTTGTTGCCGTTTTCATCTCTCCAGTATTTGTAGAGGGTCACGCGCACATATTCATCGATGGTGCCGGTGTTGGCAACGCTGATCTCTTCCTGGTACTCCTTGCCGGGGACAAATTCCTCTCCCTCCGCAAGCAGGTGATCGGGGGCCAGCAGCACACCGATATGGTCCGATGTGGGGGTCTCCTCCCAGTCGTCCTCCGAGTTCTGAATATAATTTCGGAAGGCCACTACCCTTGCCTCCTTATCCTGCGCACTCTTTTCCAGAAGGGATACACCGATGTCATACATCTCGACGTGGCCCTGGTAGGTCTCGGAATACGCGATAAAGGCTGCTCTGGCGCCGCCGATCGTGGAGAACAGCAGCAGGACTGCCGCCGCAGCGAACAGCACCAGGGTCGCGGCCGGCGAGGTGATCCATTTCTTCAGATTTTTCATCAGTTCCCACCTCCCAGCGTCGTACTTCTACGGGTCGTATCGACCTTTGCGTTCCAGTCGGCCTCCTGCGGGGCGATCGGATTCCCGTCTTTGTCGTACTGGATCTCCGTGGACTCATAGACGACGATGACATTGAAGGTCTGGCCGTCCTTGAGCGTCACATCCGTGCTCCTGGGCACATCGTTGATCCGGACCTTCAGCTGATCGCCGGACCCTGCCAGATCCTTTCCGGGGGCCAGAGTCTTGTCATAGTACATCCAGTCGTCGATCCTGGTCCAGTTCTGGCTGTTGCTGTAGGAGACATCATACTCCGCACAGTAGGCCCTGGCCCGCAGATAAACGGGTCTGGAGTCGTCCGTGCTCGCGATGTTGATCGTCTTCTCCCAGCTGTTGAATTCCTCATCCACATGCTCTTCGTGGCCCATATGCAGGGTCACGCCGCCTTTTGCCGTCGCGTAGGTCGTAAAGTACGCCCACGCGCTTCCCATCACGGCGCTCATGACCAGCATGACCGCGATGGCTGTCAGGAGCCCTGTCCGGAGGGCGTCCCACCTTTTCCATTTTTCCATATGTTTATCCATATGTCACTGCCCTCCTGTTGTTACTCCTGGTTCGCTTCGTCCGATTTGATGACGTTCTGCACACCCCCGGTGCTGTCGTCCTCTACCTGCTGCCAGCCCCACTTGGACTGTCCCGCCTTGTAGGTGAACTTGTTGGTGACGGATCCGCCGCCGCTGTTTTCGTTGTTATAGGTGTTCTCGAAGGTCGCTTCCACGGTCTCATTCGCGAGGATGGTCTTCTCCCCGTCAGACCTGACCAGGTAGTAGTGCCCCACCTGGGATCCGGCCTCCGGATAGACTTCCTTCACGACCGCATAGCTGTTTACCGGCAGGTCTTCGATCAGAACGCTCTTCTCCCAGGTATCGCCGCCGTTAAAGACCATGGAGACCATGTCGTGATAGACAGTCGGCTGCGCCTGTCCGCTCTCGTAGGCTGCCTGGTTCTCATAGACGCTGACTTCAAAAATAAAGGTCGCGTCGTCTTTGATCTGCCGGGTCTCGCCGTCCGTGGTCTTCTCACGCTGCTCGTAAATATCCAGGATCTTGGTGATCTGCAGGTTTCCGGCGCGGGGCTCCTGGGAAGGCTTGAGGGTGATCCCGTTTGCACCGACGGCATCATAGATCCAGTCGCCCGGATTGGCTGTATTGATCTCACCGGTCACGGGATCCGCCGCCTTGGTCGGCAGGGAGACCAGCTCCGGCGCGAACTTGTAGGCATACAGCCTGGAGTTTGCGATCGTCACGGTTCCTGCAGGTGCTGCAGTTTCTGTAGTCGCTCCCTCCGCCGCGCTCTCCGACGTGCCGACGGCCGCATAGTTCTCGACGTCACTGCCGTGGGCGATCACGAGATAGAGGCCTGCCTTCAGGCCGGTGATCGGCGCGTCCGCCGCATTCCCGGAAAAGACCAGTTCCGGATGTGCGCTTTTGATGGCATCGACCGTCGCGGACGGATTCCAGGCGGTCTGCCCCTCCGGGGCCTTGCCGAGGACGACGTCCGCCGCCGCCTGGGCGGCTGTCTTCCATCCCGTGCTGTCGATCCCCTTCTCGATCGTGATCCCGGCAAAGGGCTCGTTCATCTGCCAGTCATAGGTGTCGTACCCGGTGACCGGGACGGCATCCGCGACACGGTAGAGATCGATCACGACATTCGCGGTCGCCAGATCCTCCGCCATGGTCACACTACCCGGTGTGACCTCCAGGCTGCAGTTTGCGTCCAGATCCACCGCATAAGCCGGTTTCCCGCCAAAAGGCACGGAAAGGACCAGGAGCACTGCTGCCAGTAATACTGCTGCAGGCGCCCATCTGCCGCCTGCCGTCCGGTGTTTCCGGACGTTCCTTTCATCTTTCATAGGTGTTCATCCTCCTCCGATCATCTGTGTGACCTTCATGCCTCATCTTCCGGCGGTCTCTCCGGTTTCTGCTGCTCTCCGTCCACTTGCTCCGTTGTCTGTTCCGAATTAGGTGTATCTTCCGTTCTTTCCTGAAGCTCTGTACGATCACTGTCCGCTCCGCTGCCGGAGTCCTGTGTCATTTTTTCTGCCTTTCCGGCCGCTGCGGATTTCTTCTTTTTCTTTTTTCCGCGCTTTCCGGATCTTCCGGTGCCGCCCGGTCTCTTCCGCCCGGACAGGAGGGCTTCGATCTCCTCGTCCGACAGATTCTCGTCCACCGCGATCTGTCCGATCACATCCCGCATCTCATCCCTGGACCGGTGCTCTTTGCGCCTCCGGTTCCAGCGGCTGGTGGAGACCAGCAGGTAGATCAGCAGGATAAAGAGGATCGGCGCCGCGACCAGCGGGGCCACGATGATCGGCTCGAACCGCATCGCATCTGCGGTGACACGCGCCGCGTCGGTCCGGTCATTGTCCACGCGGTGCCCGCGTACCAGAAGCCTGTGTGTGTTGACGCCGTAAGGCGTGCAGGTGATCAGCGTGCAGTAATCCTGGTAGGGATCGATCTCCAGATCCTGCAGCTCCTGGGGGAGCACGATGCGGATCTGGTCCACCTCATAGGTCAGCGTGCGGTCCAACACCTGCAGCAGGAACTTGTCGCCCGGCTGCAGCTGGTCGATGTCCGTGAAGAGCTTCGCGGACGGCAGACCTCTGTGTCCGGAGACCGCGCAGTGCGTTCCCTCGCCGCCGATCGGGAAGGACGTGCCCTGTATATGTCCGATCGCGATCTGCAGGATCGCTTCGTCCGTCCCGTGATAGACCGGAAGGGAGATCTTGATACTGGGGATATCGATGTATCCCATGATGCCCGTCCCTGTGACATCGAGGATGCTGTTGTAGGTCCTCAGCTCCTCATCCGTCAGGCTGAAACGCCCGGGCTTCTGTGCGAGGTATTCGTTGAAGGCATCCGCCTCCGCCCACATGCGGTCAAACTCCTCTTTATCCATGTTGGCGACGGCAGCCGAGTAACCGGCGATCGCGCGCGTCTGGTGGAAAGAGTTCCACCAGTCACTGAAGGTCGGATACACCAGGAGGCCGATCCCGACGAGCAGGATCAGCGTCAGAATGATATTTCCTAGCTTTTTTCTCATCTTCTATCCTGTATATGCTTTTTGAGCTTCGAAAACCGGCGGGCCAGTACTAACAGGCTACCCACCCATTCAAAGTACAGAGTATTATACCACTCTCATTAAAACATATCCAGCGTCAAAGATACCGTCAATGTATGTGCAGAAATCGTTATTTCTTTGATATTTCGGGCTTTTCACGGTTTTGTCCATGCTGCGGAAGCCCTGAGACGGGCCCTGCCCTGATTCCTGCTTTGCACTGGGGCGGGACAGGCTGCGACAAGCCCTGCTCCGCACCGGGACGGAACCGGCTGCCACAGGCCCTGCTCCGATTCCTTTTCTGCACCGGAGCGGGAACTGGCTGTGCTGCCCCCCTATGAATAATGACGGAAAGAAGGCATTTGTCAAGTCTAACTTGTGTATTTTATTGCATCCCCGATGTATCTTCCACTCCGTTTCGTCGGGAATACTATTTCGGAGCCACTTCTTACCCTTTCCGCCTCATCAACAGGCCTGCGCCGGCTGTCTTTCAATCGCTCTTATTACACATGAAAAGGGCATGCTTCTTGCAAAAAATGGTATAAAACGGGCAGATTATTTTGTACTGCCATTGGCCGACTTGATCCGGTGACCTCGAACAAGGAGGCGGTGGGTATTCAAAACTTAACGCATTTTTTATGTCTTTCCCTGTGAATGACTGCCGCATATGAAACAGGACGGTTTGATTTTATAAATCTTTATAGACGCCGGTACAAAACGCAGATTCGAAAGTACGCGCATTCCTTCGGTTGACAAAATCACGGTATCGTGATATTGTCAACTTGTACCCAGATCAGAGGCTGGGTATTCTGCAGACACCAGAAAGCGGACCATATGCAGAAAACCTGTCTCAGGGAAGACCTTTTGTCCATTTGGGATACTCAGGAATTCCATTCATTGGATCCCCTTGAATAAGGAGGTACACCATGTTTCATAAGATTAAAAGTGTAACGCCCCTTTCGGACTATATACTTAGTGTCCAGTTTTCGGAAGGTGTGACCAAACGTTACGATCTAAAATCATTATTTGACAAGTATCCGATGTTTCTTCCTCTGAAGGAGGATGATTTGCTGTTTTCTTCCGTCGAAGTTGATGTTGGAGGCTACGGTATCATCTGGAATGATGATATCGATATTGCCTGCGATGAACTTTTCTTCAACGGCGAAACCGTTAAGACTCCCTTTGATGGACTAATCGCATTCAGTGATGCCACACAGCTCTGGGGACTGAATGAAAGCACGCTTCGGAAGGCTATTGCTTATGGAAAACTCATCAACGGGATCGATGTCTGCAAGTTCGGAAAGCAATGGATCATCTCATCCGACGCCATGAAGCGGGAATATGGAGAGCCTGAAGCCACCGCTTAGCCAACTTTGTATTAGCGTCAAATATCATGTACCTCTTATAGAGACCCCCATCCCCGGTCCTGTTCCGGCGATGCCTGTGAGCATGGGGCCATACTACTCCACCGCCCTCACCCCCGAAAGGAACTGCTCGAGTATCAGATCAAGCAACTGCGCGAAAAATTGGAATCGGAGGGACTAATATGAAAAACACCATGGAATATAAAGGCTACGTTGGCAGTGTGGAATTCTCTGAGACCGACCGAATTCTCTTTGGAAAAGTGCAGGGCATACGCTCCCTGATTTCCTATGAAGGCACCACGGTTTCTGAGCTTCTCGACGACTTTCACGGTGCTGTAGATGATTATCTTGCTGCCTGTGAGGCAGAGGGAAGGAAACCTGAACAGGCTTTTAAGGGAAGTTTCAACGTCCGGTTTAAAACGCCTGACCTCCACCGGGAGGCAGCAGTCTATGCCTATAACCACAATATATCCCTGAACAGCCTTGTGGAGGAATCCGTTACGGAGTATCTGTTCCATAAAAACAATTGATTATATCTTTGCGAAAAGCCTGCAACAGCCGTCACCCTTACGAGTGGCGGCTGTTGCGGTAAACCGATCATCAAAAACCGGCTTTAGTTCTTTCTGTTGCTGTCTCTACGATCTCTGTCTTTTCGAATCCTGCCTTTTGGATTTTCCCGGCTCTCACCGGTCTTCCTTGCCTGCCGACTTCGGCTCTCGCCAATCTTATTTGGGCGTCGCTCTTGCCCTTCACCAGTCTTCTTTGCCCGCCGGTCTTGGTCTTCACCGGTCTTCTTTGCCCGCCGACTTCGGCTCTCGCCGGTCTTTTTTGTCTGCCGGGCATGTCCCTCGCCGGAGACGACCGTTCCGGTGCCGTCCATAACTTCACTCAGGGCCTTCTCCCTGCTGTGGCGGAGTCTGCGCCGGCTGGAGGTCGTCAGTAGCAGCCAGACCAGACCAAGCAGGAGGACAGGAGCCGCAAAGAAGGGCGCGATCAGGACCGGCTCATACTGCATGGCGTCTGAGGGGACGTCGACACTGCCGTTGGCGGTCTTGATCCGATGGCCCCGGACCAGAAGCCGGTGGGTGTTGATGCCGTAGGGGGTGCAGGTGAAGAGCGTGCAGTAGTCCATCTCCGGATCTATCTGGAGCTGTGAAAAATCCTCCGGCTCCACGATGCGAATCTGATCCACCTCATAGGACAGCGTTTTGCCCAGAATATTGAGTTGGAATTTATCACCTACAACCAGCTTATCCAGATCCGTGAACAATCTGGCAGTCGGCAAACCGCGGTGTCCGGAGACAACACAATGTGTACCTACACCTCCGACCGGCAGGCTGGTGCCGGATAGATGTCCTATACCTCTTTGCAAAACACGTTCATTTGTTGTATGGTAGAGCGGAATCTGGACATCAATCTTGGGAATCTGGATATAACCCATCATACCGGTTCCATCGATGTTTAGTTCCTTCATATAGGCATCCAGCATTTCTTCCGTAGGTTGCCAGATATTCCCTCTTTTCAGCACTTCACTGTTGTACTGTTCCGCGCTTCCCCATGCCGCATCGATTTCTTCTTTTTCCATAGCGGAAATCGTATCTGCATATTTCATCACCGAATAAGACTGGTGATAGGAATTATACCAGTCACTTACGGTGGGATAAGCGATCAGCCCAATACCCGCAAGTAATGTGATGACAAGTATCATATTTACGATATTCTTTTTTAACCAGCTCAACACAGAACGCATATAATACTTGTCCCCATTCGATTCAACAGCAATACAGTTTTTCTTTCCCAAACAAAGTTATCTGTTTTGCAGCTCATTCATTAATCACGGAGCCCTGGTTTTCACCAGGGCTCCTTTTTGCGGTTTTATAGATTCTTAATACATTTCAAGAAACAAGATTCAGTATGCTCCCCTGTCCTTTTTCATTCGATTATGCATCCATGCGGCGGCGTGTGATCATCACAACACCAGCTCCGATCACCAGAATCGCACCAACCACATAGAAGATGGTCGTGCCGATACCACCGGTGGAAGGAAGAACAGAGCCGGCCTGGTTGACGACATCGACACTTGTTGTGTCACCAAGCGTAACTTCTTTTTCTTCATTGAGCAGGTTATAGCCTTCAGGAGCCTTTGTCTCCTCTAGATAATAAGTGCTGTCCTTATCAAGACCATAAACAACTGCAGAGGAATACAGATAGTCATCGCCGCTCTTCTGCGCCATGTCGATCAGATTAGTGCCGTTAGTGTCAACCGTATAGTAAACAGTGTCAGCCGCTTTGATAATCTTCGCTTCTGTAAGCTCATCATCCGTCAGCTGTCTCAGTTTGACATCAGCATGGGTAAGATTAAGTTTTGCATCGGTACGATACAGTTTGAACTGTGCACCCTTCAGGGCGTCGGTACCATCCGTCTTGTTGACGGTCATATCTGTCAGGCTGGTCTCAACGGTATTGCCGTCTGTCTTCTGCTCAGAATACTCAGTATACTCAGTGTTCTTTTCTGTGCCATCCAGAGAGGCATCGGAATTTACAGTAGCAGTATAAGTGATAACAATCGTTTCATTTTCGTTAAGGGCTGTCATCGTTGCGGCATCAAAAGTATAGACAACCTTCGTGCTGCCGTCCGCATTCGTAGTAACAGCAGGAGTTACTGTAACTGCTTCAGCACCATTAATTGAAGCCTTCGCGTCACTGTTGAAGGTAAGACCTTTGGAAAGAGTATCCGTCACAGTTGCTGCAAGGTTTGTTCCCTTACCATCGGTCAGTGTAATCGTGTAATGAAGAACATCGCCCACCTGAGCGTTCGTGCTGTTCTCATCAACAACCTTATTATCGTCGAGCATTGTATTCTTCTCAACGACTGTTGCGATGCCATTCTCGTCATGCAGTGCCGCAAGAGAACCAAGCGAAGACGTAATGAAATAGTAACCAGTTGTAAGGCCATCAAAGTTTGCCTCACCATCTGCACCGGTAGCGGTCTTCTTATCAATGGCATCGCCCAGTTCACTTACATGCTCTTTAAGATAGGCAGCAGCTGCGGCAACATCTACAGGTGTAGGAGTTGTCTTATCCTGATCAGCATTTGTCACATAATACTGAGTCCCGTCTGCACTTGCCTGGAAAATAAAGCCGGCGCCTTCGAGCACTGATCCAAAGGAATTGTACTGAGCGGTGGTCAGATAGTAGCTGTAGGCATCGCCGTCTTTTGTGTAGTTCAGAATTTTGTAGGCGGTGTAGGTTTCGCCATCTACTACATCCTGCACATCGATACTTGCCGCCATTGCACTTACGCTCATTCCAAGTACCATAACCATGGTAACAAAAAGCGCGAAGATCTTTTTCATCTTCTTCATAATTGTCTCATCCTTTCTTATGAATCCGTCCTTTCAAGGACCTAGGATTAGTTGTTACCCCATAAAAGGAATCTTGCTGTTTCACGTCACAGCTGGTTTGAGACTGCCTCATCTTGTCTCTCGACCGAAACAATCGAGGCAGTCATATCAAATTGTTATATTCCAGTCTCAGGCTTCGGCGCATCGTATTTCGTCGAGATCAGAGGCTTTTATCTTACCCTCCTTTCCCGTCGCCTCATCCTGAAGACGTACATCATGGCGGTTGCAGTGACAAACACTAAGCCGCCTAATGTATAAGGTAGTTTACCGGATCCGCCGGTCTTCGGAAGTCTTGCGCCAGATGGATTATTGATGTAGATTCCATATCCACCGTCTTCCAATTCATAGAATGCATGTGTTGTGGAATCGAAATCGTTATTACCAGTTGCGTATTCAATCGTGCCATCTGCTTTAATAGTAAACGTAACAACGTCGCTCAAGAGATTATATCCATCGGCTGTTGCCACTTCCAGCAAGTAATATGTGCCGGCAGTCAGGGAACCAATAGTTACAGTTCCGTCAGAGGCAGTTGTGATAATGCCATCTGTTCCTATCGTCGCGCCGGTGCTGTCCTTTACAATCTGATTTTCGCAGGCTGCATCCGAGAACAGTTTAAACTGTACACCACTAAGCGTATTTTCTTTTGTCCAGTCTCCGATCTTCTTAATTTGAATAACAGTTTTAATCTGCTTGTTCGTGATCGTTCCACCACTCTCCACAGCAGTCTGTGGATTCATTTCATAAGATTCGTAGCCCGTTGTTTCAGCAATTGTGTAAGCAATTTCAGTAGTACCATCAGCCTGGTACTTTGGAAGATTCACAAAAGATGCCTTCCATGCTTCACTCTCATATCCGCCTGTCACTTCAGGTATCGTTTCATCTGCTGTTCCATCCAGTGTTACTGTGAAGTCGGTTGCATTTCCATTTGCATATAATGTAAACACAACCGTAGCCCCATCCGGAGCAGTTGTACTGCCGTCTGCATTCAGCCAGGCTTTTGTCGTATTTACATCGATCTCTTCCTGTGTATTTGTTATAATTTCGCCACTCGCCACAGGATCTGTCGGTGCTGCTGAGTATCCGGGATGTCCTAAACTCTCGCCGATTGTATAGACGATCGCTACCGCTTCACCTTCTACAGCTTTGTACTTCGGCAGGTTCACAAATGTTGCTTTCCATGCCTCGTTCTCATAGCCGCCGGTACCTGTTGGTGCCGTTTCATCCACTGTTCCGTCCAGAGTTACCTTGTATTCAGTCGCCTCTCCGTCTGCATAGAGCTTAAATTCAACTGTCGCGCCTTCCGGAGGATTTGTACTGCCATCCGCATTCTTCCAGGCTTTCAATGCATTTGCTACAGTCGCTTCCTGTGTATTCGTGATGCTTTCGCCACTTCCCACAGGATCAGTTGTCGATGCAGTGTATCCGGGATATGTTGTGGTTTCTGCTATCGTATAGACGATTTCCACAGCTCTGTTCCCTTCAATCCTATATTTCGGAAGATTTACGAATTCAGCTTTCCAGGCTGTGCTCTCATAACCGCCCGTAACTTCAGGTGCTGTATCAACTGTTCCATCCAAGGTTACCGCATAGTCAGTCGCAGCTCCGTCTGCATACAGAGTGTAAATAACCTGGCCTCCTTGCGGCGCAGTGCCTGTACCATCTGCATTCACCCAGATCTTAAGTGCATTTGCTGCTGTAGAATCCTGTGAATTGGTAATCTTACTTCCGGAGCCGACCGGTTCGGTTGTAGAGGCCGTGTATCCCGGATATCCGGTAGTTTCTGCAATCGTATAAACAATATCGACTGCAACGCCATCTACTATTTTCTGTTTTGGCAGATTTACAAAGGTTGCTTTCCATGCTTCACTTTCATATCCACCAGTTCCTGCAGGTTCCGTATCAACAGTCCCGTTAAGGGTTACTGCATAATCGGTTTGCACACTGTCAGCGTACAGTGTAAAGACTACGGTTGCGTCTTCCGGAGCTGTGTCGGTACCGTCTGCATTCTTCCAAATCTTCTCTGCATATGTATCCGTTGAGCCCTGCGTGTTTGTAATGGTCTCCCCGCTTTCTACTGGATTTGTTGTCGACGCAGTATACCCCGGATAGGTTTCAGTTTCTGCTATTGTGTATTCTATTTCAACCTGCTCTCCGCTTACGGCTTTATATTTCGGCAGATTGACAAAAGTTGCAGTCCAAGCCTCACTCTCATAGCCACCAGTTCCTGTAGGAGCAGTATCAGCAGTTCCATCAAGTACTACTGTGTAGGAAGTAGCCGTTCCGTCTGCATACAGGGTATAGGTGACCTGTCCGCCATCCGGTGCAGTTGTAGTACCGTCTGCATTTTTCCAGGCTTTAAGCGCAAGTACCTCAGTGGGCACCTGTGTATTTGTTATAGTTACGCCATCGGCAACCGGACTTGTTGTCGATGCAGTATATCCGGGATATGCAGTGGTCTCTGCAATCGTGTACTCGATCTCTGTAAGATCACCGTTCACCCGTTTATACTTGGGAAGATTAATAAACTTCGCAGTCCAGCCTTCACTCTCATATCCGCCAGCTGTTTCAGGGACTGTGTCGTCCGCCGCTCCATCCAGTTCAACCGTGTAATCCGTCGCTTCTCCATCAGCATACAATGTATAAGTGACTTGGCTTCCCTGCGGAGCAGTTGTTGTGCCATCCGCATTTTTCCATGCTTTGTGGGCTTCGACCTCAGTGAGATTGATTTCATTCTCAACTGTAATGGTATAGACCCCGCCTGTCGGACCGGATAGGACATTCTTCCCGTTCTTAGTAGCCGATACACTGTAGCTACTCTGTTCCTTTTCGATGTTAATAATCACTGGTGTTTCATCAAGAACATACCCATTCGGCTCGGTAGTTTCTACAAGGTAATATCTTCCACCCGGAAGCAGGCCGATATGATACCAGCCATCCGGACCAGTCGAACCTTCCTTGTTGCCTGTCTTGATTGCAATAGGATTACCATTTCCGTCTACAGTAACAGGTTCTGTAAGGTCTGCATCTGCGTATAACGTAAATTCAGCATCATTCAGCTTCTGATTGTTGTCGTCCTGATCCACCTTTACAAGTTCAACATCCGGCAGTGCAACCGTCCGCTTATTCCCGTAGGTAATCACATACTGCTTGTTTCCTACAACTCCGGTCGATAGTGATGCTGTCTGACCGGAAACATCAGGCTGCACATCCCCATCTGTCACAAAAGGCCCATTGGGTTCCGTTCTATGTTCCGTTACAGCATCTGTAGATTTCCATTCATATCCCAATGCATCCATTCCATCAGTGGATTCTGTGAATTCGAAGGTACATCCCTGAGGAACATTTATAAAGCGGATATATTCACCGGCTTTAAGAGTAAAGCTTATATTGCTGGAATCTGCAAAATGCCCTTTATATATAATTCTATTGCCTTCTTTATCATACTTATGGTAGGCACCAGATGCGTTCTCACTATCGCCTTCTTCCCATGTATATGGCTGCCCGTCAGGTCCCAGAAGTTTTCCGGTAATTATGAATTCCGTTTCCGGGAATATTTCTGTTGTCCCATCCGTATCAAATACTTGTTTCTTAATATCAATACCGGATCGTACACGGTTGATAGCGGACAAACTTTTATCTATATAGTTGTGCAGAATGTCATCATCATCGATTAGATAACCATCGCCATAATATTTGTCCTCACCATCCACCACCATTGGATTGACAATTTCCTTGATCAGATCATAGTGGTAGTCGATATCCGGTTCAATAATGGAATAGTCGTAGCCATGTTCAAGAACTTCTCCCTCCGCCTGGAGACCTGGAGCAACATAAATCTCATAAGTCCAGTTATTTCCTTTGTTAAGGACTATATTGGGACTCATTGTCCCCCCCTGAGGCACAGGGTAATTAACAAACGCTTCATCAGAGGTTTCACCCTGATGGCCAGTCCTGCGTTTCAGAACCAACGTAACCTCTGATTGACGGTCTTCAGCGGCAGTCAGGTCATCTTCAAAATCCTTCTTAATCGTCAATTTCATTGACTCAAGAGGCATATTCTCGATGGTACCTTCTTCATAAGTTGCCGTTAGTCCTGTCTCTCCGGAAACTGTAACTGTATCACCGGATACTGAAGTCTGACTATAGGTAGCTCTGACAGAATCTGTGTTTGTTTTCAGAGTATAATTGCCTTGTGATGTTGGTGTAGGTGCTGCTAATTCAACAACCTGATCTCTTTCCTCCTGTGTAATGCTGTTTGGCTGCCCGGAAGCATAAACCTTGATGCCATTGTTCAAATCAGCAACAAGATCATACGCCCCCTGACTCGGCCATACTCGGAATTTCACCATATACGTGACGCCATCCTCCAGCTGGAATTTGTCACCCATATTCCATGTAACCGAACCAGTTGCGGAGTCATATCCTGCAAGACCTGCGCCTTCAGAGGCCGGATCCCACTGTGTCTGACCAGATGAAGTAATCTTGTAGTAGGTGAAGCTGTCCGGATCAACTTCCTGCATGACCTTCATTTCTACATTAGAAAGTTCTGTGATACCGTCAGTGATCTTGACATCACCGAAGCCAAGAGTTGTCTTGATGGACTGAGTAATTGATGCAAAAGCTTCTTCCAAAGCATCTGAATCAGTAGCAAGGTATGCTTTTCCGCCACCAGCAACGTCTACAAGGTTTTGAACCTTTGTAACGTCACTTGACACGCCAATTGCATAAAATGTCTTATTATGGGATAGTATCGATTTAACCTCATCTGCTGCGGCATCAAACGCCCTGTTGTTCGGGTCATCGTTACCTGCCCCAAATATGTTATGAGCAAAATAGTTGTTATCTCTGTCATAACGATATATTTCTCTATCGGACGCTTCATATCGACTTAAACGATATGTAGGATCGCCATCCGTAACGAAAACAACAAATGTTGCTGCATCATCATCAACCTCTAATCGATTAGCATTATAAAGTGCCTGTTCCCAGTTAGTTCCTCCATCTGCCGACAAACCATTAACAGCACTTCGATAAGTATTGTAATTATCAGTAAACCCTTGAACTGGTGTTGCGCTCGACGTTGTCGAAAAGGAAATTAAAGCCATTTTTACGCCTTTAATATCACCATCCAGCAGGGTTTTAGCCATATTGTTAACTGCAGTCTTCGCTCTTGCTAGGCGCGTCTGTCCATTCAGGTTATTACTCATAGAACCTGACACGTCAAATACTACAATTACATTCGCCTTGGTGGATTTTTCGAAATCTTTTTCTCCACCTTTGATACTTAACGAAACTGTATTTGTTCCATCTCCGTTGTTTACTGAAGTTTTAGCAAACAACGGAGCCTCAGATCCCTGAGGCCAATCACTTGATGTGGCACCATCTATCTGCGGAGTGCCTCCTGTTTCTGCATCCGGCTTCTGATTGTAAACCACGTAAATATGACTATTATTGGCAAGGCTATTCCAGTTATTATCGCTATCACTAGTACTATATGTATGATATCTCCAACTGTTATAATAGGAACTGTACCTCAATTGAGCTTGAATTCTTGTTCCACCACTTGCCGGAGTACTCGATGCTGAGGTTCTGTAATATGTAGTTCCAGAATACTGATACCCTTCAAAATCATAAATCAAGTATGTTCTATAGTCAGTAGAAACATTCACAGGAGAAGGTTGTTCGCTAAACTCAACAAATGTATTCCCATTCATATATCCATAATGAACGGTGGTTTTTCTGTTGCCATAGTTCCAATTGATTGAATAAGTCGAAAAATCATCAACGAGAAACGAGGTGTCAATTTCCGGAACATCAACAGGATTTGTAAAATCCTCTACCTGTACACTATTGGGGTCGACAGCATCTTTCTCTTTCTGAGAAATTATCTCCTCCTTTGTGTTTTGTCTAAATGATGCTTCATTATCACCGTCATATACTTTATCAACAATTACACCATTTTTAGTCTCAACGTGATGCTGAATCTCCAAGGTGTTTTTTATGGCGTTTAAATCATCTACGCCCGGAAGGCTCTTTATTTTTAAATCTACTTGAACCGGTGCTTCCGGCTCAATCTCATCACCTTCGGGATTGATAATGGAAATGTCAAGAGCCGCAAAACCAAATTCCTCAATGATTATGCTCTCTCCTTTTTCTTTCTTATCTGCCAAAACCGCATTCCGAGCATAATCATATTCATCCGTTCCTTCATTTATTTCCTCTACTCTAAGCCAAGAGCCTTCTGGAATCTTAGCCTCCGGCCCATAGGTAACAGATACAAGATATGTTACGTCTGCCCCATCAGGATTGGATATAGTAATTTCCGTCTTAAGCTCTGTCCCCAGCACGCCATACACTGAAAACTTCTCCGCATCGAAGGAGATCTCCTGGATTTCTTCCTTCTTGACGTCGGTCTTGGTGTCGATGACGTCGGTGACTTTGACGGCGGGTTCTTCAATGGTGCTCTTCTTTTTGTCGACGTCGAAGTGGACGGCCATGGTGTCGGCGGTGTCGACCGCGGAGAGGGCGTCCTTATACTTGACGGCGATGCTGACGGGAGCCTTGGGCTCAACGGGGAGTCCGGCGTTGTCAAGGAAGGTGATGTCAAAGAAGCGGGCGGTGGTAACGGTCTGTCCCTGTTCTTCCAGCTTCTTTTCTTTTTCGACAGCCTTGACGGCCTTTTCGTAGTAGTCCTCGTAGGTTGAGTAGAGAGGGTTGCCGTTCTCGTCCTCATAGACGATGTCGGGAAGGATCTCGACGGCATCGAGGCGGACGTCGGCGGGGAGGCCGGCGGCCTCGTCGAAGGTCGCAGTGATGGTATAGTCCTTGCCCTCGAAGACAAGGGTTGCGGGGTAGTTGACGATGGGCTCGCCGGGGGCGATCAGGCTGGGATCCGTCGTCGCGGCGGCATCTGCCGGGTCAGCGGCTTCGGAAGTGCTGCCATTGTCCGTAGTCTCCGTGGTCCCGCCGTTTTTGTCGGCTGAGACGTCTGTCCGGTCACTGCTGCCTGTGTCAGCCGTGTCCGCATGGTCTGCGGCTTCCGCCTTGACGTTTGTGTCGTCAGAAGAGCCTGCCTCCTGACTCTCTTCTTCAGAATGTCCCTCTGAAGTTTCAAGGTCTGTATCGGCATCGCCTGCAGTGGAATGCCCGCTGGCTGCATCTGTATCGGCAGAGTTTCCGCTGCCGTCACTGCCATTTTCGCTATTTGCATCAGTATCGGCCGGATCAGCAGACTCCACCTCAGGGGTCTCTCCGGACTCTTCGCCGGCGTTCTCCTCTTCAACGGATTCACCGGTTTCATTTCCGGCTGCCTCTTCCTCGAAGCTGTCCGCGGCGACGCCCACCTCGACACCGGGGGTGTCGGCGGCGCGGCGCTTGTCCATGGTAATGGCGGGCAGTATGAGCTCGTAAGTGGTCGCAAAAACAACGACCGCCGCGATGACCGCAAAGACCCTGCGGTAGCGGTTCAGCCGCTTATGTTTTTTAAGAAATTCTTCTGCGAGTCGGAAAATGAAATCCATGTCCTTGCTCCTGTTTCATTTAGGATCTACAGGCAGTCTGCAGAGCTTTCTGCACCTGCCGCATGTATAGAATCGTCTATCGTACAGACACCTTCCTGTATGTGTCTCTATGTGTCTCGCGTGGTGTTGATCCGGGCGTCGTGGGTATTCAGTTTACAAATCCGATCTTGGCCAGGGGCCAGACGCGGAAAACGATGTGGCCGACGACCTGCTCCTGGTCGACGCAGCCGACGGAGGTGTTGCGGGAGTCAATGGAGACCTCGCGGTTGTCGCCCATGACGAAGACCTTGCCCTCGGGCACCTGGTAGGGAAGCTCGATGTCAGTCTCACCGTAGGCCTTGGGTTCGTGGAGGTAGGGCTCATCGATCCGCTTCTGGTCCACGTAGACATTTCCCTCCTCGTCCAAGTCGACCCACTGGCCGCTCCCCGCGATGACGCGCTTGACGAGGATGTTGTTATTGTAGTAAAAGGCCACGATCTCGCCGGTGTCCATGGAATTGCTCTTGACGGAGAGCACGATGTCGCCGTTGTCCAGGGTCCCGTTCATGGACTGTCCGTAGATGTGCAGGACAGGCAGGAAGAGGATGGCGACCAGGACCGCCATGGCGGCCACCGTGATCAGGCCGAAAACCGTGCTCCGCATGGTCGTAAAGAAGCGGGACCGGTAGTTTTCTTTTTTCAGCTCCTCCTCCAGAAGCTCGCTGGAGGGGAGTTCCACAGAGGCCGAAGGATCCGGGTGATCCCGGTCCTGTGCCGGGTCCGATCCGGATGTCTGCTTCACTCCGGGAACCGGTTTTCTTCCGGCAGACCGTTTTCTGTCAGGTCCCTGCGCCGGTTTCTGCAGTTGCTTATCATTCGCAGTGATGTTCTGCTCTGTTTTCTCCATATGATCCACTTATAATCAGTTTTTTATGATTAGCTGTTTTTCCTTATTACTCATTAACAGCTTTTCCTATGTTCCTGCACATCCGGCGTGCAGACAGATCTCTCATTTTTCAAGGCACAAAAAAAGACGTATGGAAAGAATCCGGTCCACATTCTTTTCACGTCTGTTCACTCACCGCCGATACGAAAGGCAATACAAGGTTATTTTCTTTCTTTTGTCTTCCGACGGTCCGGGGTGTCCAATGACGTTTACAGCAATGGTGCTCCGTTCGTATGTCTTTCGTTCCAGCCAATATCTGATTGTATAACATTCTCGGGAGTAATCGACGACTAACAATAGCACGTGATGTAGATGATTGCAAGGTACAATTGCAAACCCTGTGTACAACTTCAAAATCTGTACGCAGCCTCAAAGTCTGTGCGCCAGATTCTGCGTCCCGGTCCCTCCGGGACAGAGGCGAAGTGCAGATACTGTATGCCGTAGTCTACGTTATAATATACATAGTTTAGCGTCATAATATACGTCAAAAAACAGTGCTTCTTTTGTCAAAATGTGGACTGTATGGGATTCAGCACGGAAATTTCACAAATTATTCACATTCCGGCGTCCCCTGTTTCAAGGCACATGTCTGCAACCCCATCTGGCAAAAAGCGTGTCCTGCTTTCGCCCGACAGGCCATTCATTCTTCCCTGCCGGCCTTCACATTTTCCAGGTACTGGTCCGCCGCGGCCTGCGCCGCTTCAAAGATGTGATTCAGCTTCAGGGCTGCCTCTGCGATCGACCCGGATTCCCGGATCCGGATCTCACGGTCCGCCAGCTTGCCCTCGAGCTCTTTAATACGATCGCGGAGCGATTCGATCTCACGGCTCTGCGCCAGCATCATCTCCAGAAGCTCACCCCGCTTTAATTTGTGCAGTTCCTTTTCAGTCATATAAAGTCCCAGTCCTTTATCTAATCAGTCTGATTCCGTTTCCTTTTAAAAATTGTTATACAAAAACCAGACGCATAATGGTAATACTATTATTGCGTCTGCCCCGATGTCAAAAGAAAATAAACGCCGTACAGGTTTCTATACAAATTTTTGTGCACATCCATCATTCTGTACGGGATTACGTGATTTGTTCTCAAATCCTGATAGAATATACCACTCTACCGTATTTTTTTCAAGTGCTTTCAGACAGCGGATCATTCCAGTCTGCCATAAAAAAAACAGCGGAGCGTTTCCGTTTGCCCGATCCCGGGCATAAGAGTCTATGTCCTGTCAGTATTTAACCACACCGCATGTCAATGACTCCGTCAATAAAACAGGTAAACATATGAAATACCGCTGTTTTTGTGATTATTCTGTGAACTCTCAGAGCGGCAACAGAAGTATCCTCCAAAAGATATTGTTTTACGTATGCATTTGTGTTGACGAATCGCCATAAATACGCTATACCGAATATGTTCGTGATACAAAACCCACGGGAGAGTTCTCCGACTTATCGAAAATGTTTACTTGTGTGACAATGGTGACTGATGATATACTGAAGTTACCCATCCTGCTGCTTCAGTATATGAATTGCCTGCCACACACGCTTTTACAGGATCCGGAAGGAGGCTGCAGATACGATGTCCAACAAGGCAAGGATTCGTGAAGAGGCAAGACTATTAAACCCCATTGACAATGCAATGTTTAATGTGATGGGACAGAGCGGGCAATTCCTTCAGGAAATATTAAGAACATTTCTGGAGGATCAGAATCTTATAATCACCAAACACCATGTGCAGCACACCCTCACCAATCTGCAGGGACGCTCTGTCATTGTAGATGCCATATGCACCCTCGGAGACGGCCGTCAGACACTTGTAGAAATACAAAAGGCAGACGACGATGACCATCAGCGCAGAGTTCGCTACGAAAGCTCCGTCCTCACCGCAAACATTACAAATCCCGGAAGCAGATTCAGGAATATATCTGATATCTGTGTCGTATACGTCTCGAGGTTTGATCTGTTTCGCGGCGGCTATGCCTTATACCATATCGACCGAATCGTCAGAGAACTGGGCATAAAAGTTGAGAACGGCTTCAATGAAGTCTACGTCAATGGTGCCTCGAAAGACGGGTCTGCTGCCGCGGAACTGATGAAAGTTTTTACAGAAGACGGCGCTTACAGCAGCCGTTTTCCCATCACGTCAGGCATTAAGCGCAGATTAAAAATCACGGAAGAAGGGAGAACACAAATGGGAGATATCATGAGTGATCTTTTCGAAGAGCTGTACAGAGATCAACTAAATGCAGAAGTGGAGGCAACCGTACAGAAAAGAACACAGGAACTGGTGGAGAAAAGAATGTCGCAGGTTCGGGAGGAGCTCGGCGCAAAGATCCGCGACGAAATCCGTGACGAAGTCCGCAGTGAGGTCCGCGACGAAGTTTTAAAGGAAGAGAAACGTATCAACGAGTTGACCATTGTACTGATCTCAGCCGGAAGAATCGCGGATCTGGAGGCCGCAGCCAGGGACAAAGAATACCAGAAGAGATTAATGGAGGATCTCCTTCCAAAACCTGATCCCCACTGAGATAAAGCCAAAGGGGCTGTTGCATTAGCTGAAAAGTTCAGCCGTGTAACAGCCCCTTACAATTCCATCTTCGCGACCAGCCATTTCTCCGACTGCAGCGATCCTGCGTTCCCGGCTTACTCCTTTGCGTCGTCTGAGGCTTCTTCGGAAGGTGTCCCGCTTGCGTTTTCCGTTTCCTCCGCTGCAGTTCCTTCCGCTCCTTCCTGCTGAAGGTCATCCACAGAGATGCCCATTTTCTCCAGCTGCTCAGGGGTCAGGACCATCGCTCCATCCGTCGAATACTCTGCGGCGGATTCTGCCGCCGTCGCTGCTGCATCTGTATTTTCAGGGGTAACGGGACGCACGCCAATCGTGCCCATGCCGACGCCCCAGTGGAAGGAAGCCCAGACGGAAAGACCGACGATTGCGGCGACAAATATGCCGAATATGATCGCCCAGAGCCTGTAGTTGACCTTGACTTCCTGCTTTTTCTTCTTATTTTTGATTTTAACAGTATTGGACATTTCCGATGATTCCTCCGTTTTCGATTAATACTGACGTATATGTCCCATCCCGCCGCATCCGTGGAACCGGCCCCTGACAGATGCGGGAAATGAGCAGATCACACCTGCCTTGCCGCATTCATGAAACAGACAGCCAGGCAGGGACTGTGGTTGCCAAACACACGAAAGGTATTATAGCACAAATGGCAAGTGCAGGGAACCTGCGAATTTATCTTCGCTATGAGCGTTGAGCAATGAGTCATTGCTAACGCGCAAAAACACAGCTGCCATGCACTGCCATCCCGGCTGTATATGGTAGCTGTGTTCACCTTCAAATAATGATCCGAATAGAGATCTTGTATCCGTATCCGGAGATCTGCGGCCCGGTTCCGCTGCCGGGCTTCCCCCGGTGCTGTCCGACCCCGGAAGTTGTCGCATAAAGCTATCGTATGATGCCCAGGTTATTGAAGGGCCAGACGCAGAAGACGAGTTCTCCGACGATCTGGTCCTCCGCGACGCATCCGACGGAGGTGCTTCGCGAGTCGATGGATACGCTGCGGTGGTCTCCCAGGACAAAGATGCGGTTCTCCGGCACCTGGTAGGGGAGCTCGATGTTGCATTCTCCGAGGGCCTTTTCGTAGACGTAGGGCTCGTTGAGCAGTTCGCCGTTTACGTAGACGTTTCCGTCCTCATCGATATCCACCCAGTCGCCGGCACTGGCTATGTAGCGCTTGACCAGGATCCTGTTATTATAGTAGAAAGCCACGATGTCGCCCTGCTTCAGGTTTCTGACCTTTCGGGAGATCACGATATCCCCGTCTGTCAGGGTGGGCGTCATGGAGGCGCCGTAGATCTGCAGAACAGGCATCCAGAGCGTTGCGACCAGGATAGCGACGGCCGCTACAGTGACCAGCGTAAATACCGTGCTGCGCAGGACGCGGCGGTAGCGGATCTTGTAGCGTTCGCGCTGCAGTTCGCTTTCCAGTTCGCTGAGCTGGGGCCTCTTGATGTTCTGGTCCCCGCCCTGGCCGGCCTTTTTGTTTTTGTTGTCAGCTTCAGCCATATGTTTCTTCCTTTTACCTTCCCTTCACGATCGCTTCCAGGCGGGCGATCACGGCTTCAAATGACGCGACGCGGTCGAGGTCCTCGTGGCATCTGGCAAGTTCTTCGCGCAGACGGTCATTTTCCTCTTTCAGTCTGTCGGCCTCCTTGGTCTCATCGATCAGGAGCTCCAGGAGTTCCGTTCTGGTCAGCTTCCTGATGTCATCCTCGGAGTTGCGGCCCTTGTCTGCCCTGGATTTGGAGGATTTTTTCCCGCCGCCGAACAGCTTCCCGATCCCGGCCTGCTTCTTCGCGGGTCTCGCGGCTGCTTTTTCCAAAGCGGCTTCTGTCTTCTCTGCGGGCATCCCGGCTGCGGCCGTTTCCGCACTGTTCTCTGTAACTGTCTCTGTCAGGTTGTCAACCGTGTTTTCTGTCCTGTTTTCTATACTCATCTGCGCTTCCTTTCTGCGCGTCTTTGCGATTCGCATGTGCAGATCGAATCTGCAGGACTTTTGAAACAAGTCCTATGTTACCCATATTATAAACTGTCACCCGTCTAAAAAAGCGTCAAACAGGGGAAAACTTCCTGCCTGATGACACAGTTTTTTTGTTCCCGCAGAAGGATCCCGTCACAGTGCCGCCAGTTTGTCTCTCTGTTCCAGGATCCGGTCGATCAGGGGGGCGTAATCCGCTTCCTGTTTTGCCCGCAGAAGCTCGGTGATCTCCGAGACGGGCTCGTAGACCGGTGTCAGGAACAGGTTCCCCAGCACGCCCTTGAGGGCATGTGCTGTATCAAAGGCGCCTGCGAGATCCCCGTCTCTCACCTGCCGCGCAAGTTTGTCGTAGCCCTCGTCCGCAGCGGCGATACCGACCAGACGGATATAGAAGTCCTCGTTGTTCAGGCAGCGGCGAAGCCCCTCATCGACATTTGCGCCATATTCCCGAAGTCCCTGAATCGTCAGCATATCTGTATCCTCCCAAATTTCCTTATATGTCTGCCGTCATCAGTAAGTATATCATCTGCCCCGACGCCGTGCAATGGACATGTTTCAGCCCGGCGCAGTCTCCTGTAAAGCACTTGTTTTTTGACGCATCCTTTTATTTTTCGAGGGGTATAATGCAGGAGGAGGCACCCGACTCTACGCTGCGGGGTCACTGACGGGTCTTGCTCCCCGGCATGTCCATAACAGCACTGACCCGGGAGTCTTTTTCCTGTCTGTTCAGATACAACGTGCGCAGGCACTGTCGTTCAGATCTTGTTTGTTCAGAAGAGAGGGGATCCGGAGCATGCTGGCAACCATTCTTTACGCAGAGATCTATCTGTTCTGCTTCATACTGCTGAGCCTGGTCCTGTTCTGGGCCCGGAGCCTGAATGCGAACTCTGCATCCGGGCGCTGGTTCCGGCTGGTCCTGGGCTGCTATCTGTGCAATTATCTTTCCAATTTTCTGTTCACGCTCTTCAACGGGGGCATCCTGCCGCAGGGAAAGGGTCTCTTTGCCTCCTATTTTTTTAAATCCTGCTATTTTCTGTCGCTCTCGCTGGGCGTCTACTGCTGGTGCGGGTATACAGAGACCGATATGGGGAACACCACCTTTCAGGACCCGGCCAAAGCGAAATACCTGCTTCTGCCGCTGGCGGTCCCGGTCCTGCTCATCCTGACGAATTTTCGCAGCCACCTGCTTTTCGGGATCAGTGCGGAGCAGGCCTATATCCGGGGTCCGCATTTCCATGTCCTGATGCTCTTTCTCGCGGGCTGTTCGATCTTTGAAACGCTGCGCATCCTCAGCGCGGCCCGCCGGGAGTCCGACCCTGTCCGTCTGGGACACCGGAGGCTGATGTGTACGTTCCCGCTCTGCCTGCTGGCCGCCTGGATCCTGTCCTTCGTCGGAGAGCGGATGCCCGTCATCTGCGTCTGCATCACGCTCCAGCTCCTGTGCGTCTATGTGGGCTCCACGAACCAGCAAGTCTCGCTGGACAAGCTGACCCAGGTCAACAACCGGCAGAACCTCAACGGGTATCTTTCCCACAAGCTCCGCACCCACACGGACGACCTCTGTCTGTTGATGATGGACCTGGATTTTTTCAAGGAGATCAATGATACCTACGGGCATCTGGAGGGAGACGCCGCCCTCGTGCGGGTCGCTAATGCCCTGAAGCTGGCCTGCGCCGGCTGCCGGCGGCGCCCCTTCATCGCCCGCTACGGCGGGGACGAATTCATCATCGCCGTGGAGCTCCGGGAGGGGGAAGTGGACGACCTGTGCCAGCGGATCCGGCAGACCCTGGACCGGCTCAATACCGAAGCGGGCGCGCCCTACCCCCTGCAGCTGAGCATCGGATGCGCCAAGTGGTCGGAAGGCATGACCTACACGCAGCTGATCGGCGCCGCGGATGCGGAACTGTATAAGATAAAAAAGGGCCGCACCGGAAGCAGGAGATGATTCCGGTATGCATGCGTCCGCCGCAAAGCTGCAAAACACATTTCGTGGGCTGTGCCATAAAAAGCCGCACCCGGAAACCATGATCCGGATGCGGCTTTTTGTGTGCCGGATTTTTTGTATGCAGGGATCTCAGTTCCGGTCCTCTTCCCCGAGTTCAAATTTCGGCATGAGACGCAGCTTGTGGAGGTTCAGGACGTGCAGGCGGTCGATGCGGGCCTTCTTCTCCGCGTCCCCGCACTCACCTGTGAGGACATAGTGGTCCAGCATGCTGTAGGTAAATCCCAGCTTGTCCTCGTCGCTCATCCCGCTCAGGCCGTCCGAGGGCGTCTTTCTGACCAGCTGCTCCGGCAGTCCCAGAACGTCGCCGACCTGCAGGACCTCGTGCACCAGAAGCTCCGAGAGCGGGCTGAAATCGCCGGCCGCATCGCCATACTTCGTGGAATAGCCGACATAGTCCTCCGAGGCATTGCAAGTATTGACCACCCGGCCGCCGTTCGGCAGGTTCTGCGCCACCGCATAGAGCGTCGCCATCCGGATCCGGGGCGGCATATTGATCTTCGCCTCGCTCGCCATCTCCGTCCGGCCGCAGATCTGCTGCAGCTTCTCATTCTCCTCGAGTGTTTTCTCCAGCGCGTCCACCGCCGCACCGATGTTGATCTCCACATAGGGGATCTGCAGGGTGTCCACCAGCAGCTGGCTGTCGGAGATATCCGGCTGCACCCCGCGGGGCATCAGAACGCCGACCACGCGGTCCTTCCCCAGAGCCTCCGCGCACAGCGCCGCCGCCACACTCGAGTCCTTCCCACCGGAGATCCCGATCACCGCGCTGCAGGACGGCCCGTTCTGGGCGAAATAGTCGCGGATCCACTGCACGATCCGGTCTTTTGTCTTTTCAGGGTTTTTCAGCATGTTCTTTTCCTCCGTTACACACTAATGATATTCGGCCTGCTGTTCAATCCCGCTTTCGTCCTTTTCCTGTGCGCGCATTTTTTCTCAGCGAGAATGAAAAAGACAACTTCACGCGAGCATCACGGCCGCATCCACATACTCGCTGAAAGTATGCACCATCTCTCCCGTATTGAGGATATGAATCGAAAAAGGCTCCATATCGAATTTCATAATATTATGCAGGGTGATCGTCAGTTCTTTTTTTTCCGCGATCTTCAGGATCCATTTTGCGCAGTTGTCTCCGCAGGCGGAAGCGTTAAATACCTTCCCGCTCTCATCATGCGCCATCAGGATCAGGGCCTTGACGCCTCCGGAGAGTTCCCGCGGAGAAATCGCCCCGAGGACAGGACTGTCGATCAGGCGCGGCCCGATCACTGTGGACTTGTCTACATCAAGGATCATCTCCCGGGACAAGGGATCTGTGATCCACTCGTCCTCATATTGATGGATGAAATAGAGAGGGGCATTGTATATTTCCCCCTCCATACTGCCAAAGTGGATGTGAAGCATCTGTCCGTCTCCTGCCTGCATATGACTCTGCATCGGTTTGATTGTAGCAAAACCCTGACAGGTCGTCAAACACCGCGGCCCTTCCATAAAAGCCGAAAATCTGGGGTGACAAAGGGGGAGGACGGGGGTGACAAAAAGAACCGTCCCCTTTGTCACCCCCGGTCTGCAGATACGGTCGGTTTTTTTCTCTTTGGCAAGGGTAACGTGCAGAGTAAAAAAGGGTTGACACAAAGGCACAACTGTATTAGTATTCTTAATACAGTTAATACACATACGCATACCATCTGCCTAATACCGGGCCTGGGATGTGTCTCGTGCTCAGGGTGTGACGTTCACGCAAGGCTTTGCGTGTTGAAAGGGGAAAACATTGAATCTGATCAGTTACCAGGACAGCCGGCCCATCTATGAACAGATCACAGAGAAATACAAGCTCCTGATCTTAAAGGGCGTGCTGGCGCCGGATGAGCAGATGCCGTCCGTGCGCAAGCTTGCAATGGAGCTGTCCACAAATCCAAACACGATCCAGCGAGCGTATGCGGAACTGGAGCGGCAGGGCTTTCTCTACTCGGTGCGGGGACGCGGAAGCTTTGTGCGGGGAGACACGGATATTCATGCGCAAAAACGCGCGGAACTGGCACAGCAGCTGTCTTCACTCCTGCAGGAGGCCCGGGAAGTGGGCATCGATCCGGCTGCGCTTCTGAAGGAGAGCGGCTGGCTCGAGGAGACAGACTGAGTTTTTCCGGAGTGAACCGCTCTCAAAACGGCCTCCTCAGCAGTGGCGGTCATAAGCGCCTGGAGGAAGGAAATAAGTCCCCTCACAACGGGCTTTTCAGCTAAAGAAAGGAAAGATCAACACATGATTCAACTGTCACATGTAAAAAAATCTTTCGGTGATATCGCAGCCGTCAACGACGTGTCCCTGGAGGTCGCGGACGGGCAGGTGTTCGGGCTGGTCGGAACGAACGGGGCCGGAAAGAGCACGCTGCTGCGGATGATCAGCGGGATCCTGCGGCAGGACAGCGGCAGGATCGAGGTTCTGAGGGAGCCGGTCTATGACAGGCCGGAGGTAAAGGAGCAGATCTTTTTTATCCCGGACGATCCCTTCTTTTTCCGGAACGGGAACGCGCTGGATATGGGCGTATACTACAGCAGTGTCTATCCGGCATTCGATCAGATACGCTTTGAAGATCTGCTGGCGGACTTCCGCCTGGATCCGCACCGCAAGATCCGGAACTACTCGCGCGGGATGAAGAAGCAGCTCGCCGTGCTGTGCGGGCTCTGCTCCAACGCCCGGTATCTGCTGTGTGACGAGACCTTCGACGGCCTCGATCCGGTCATGCGCCAGGCGGTCAAGAGCCTGTTTGCAAACGATATGTCGGAGAGGGGCCTGACTCCCCTGGTCTCATCCCACAACCTGCGGGAGCTGGAGGACATCTGTGACCACATCGGGCTTTTGCACAGCGGGGGCCTGCTCCTGTCTAAAGATCTGGCCGGCCTGAAGGAAGGACTGCAGAAGGTCCAGTGCGTGTTTGCGGACGGGACCCGGGAAGACGCCGGCGTTTTCACTTCCGCCGGGCTTGCCGTCCTGCGGCATGAAAAGCGCGGACGCCTGCACACGCTGACAGTGCGTGCCTCCCGGGAGGAAGTGCTCTCCTTTTTTGAAAAAATGGATATGGTCTTTTTCGAGATCCTCCCCCTCACGCTGGAGGAGATCTTCATCAGTGAAACGGAGGTAGTCGGTTATGACATTAAAAAACTCATCCTTCTTTGAGCGGCAGCGGGTGCTCTTCCGCCGCAGGTTGTGGCCGGCGGCACTGACCTTCCTCTGCTTTCTGCTCTACCATGTCGTGGGGATCGCCACCCTCGTCCTTGTGTCAATGCAGAATGCGGCCATGCAGCATCTGCCCGCCGCAAAAGCCGCTTCGGAGATCACCCTGAATCTGCGGGACATGCTCGGACGGGACAGCCTTTCCGCCATGCTCCTGGTGCTTCCCCTCGCGGCCGTCTTCGCCGTCGAAGGTTTCGCCTGGATGGACAACCGGCAGGAGGTGGATTTCTATGAAAGCCAGCCCGTCCGGCGCAGACAGCGGTTTTTTGACATCTGCATCAGCAGTTTTCTGTATTTCGTCTTCTCCTATGCGATCACACTGGAGATCGGCCTCCTGATCGCCGTAGGCGCAGGAGCCCTGACCCGTACTCTTTTGCTGGAGATCCTGTGGCAGGTACTCCGGAGCCTCGCCTTCTTCCTGGCCATCTACAGCCTGGGCGTACTGAGCACGATGCTGACAGGCAATGTCATTCTGGCCTGGCCTGCCTTCGTGATCCTCATGATCTTCGAGCCCCTGGTCAAAGCCGTCCTGCGGGGATACTGCAGTGCTTTTTTCGCCACCTGGTCCGGGCAAGCCCCGGATCTGCTCCTCGTCAATCTTTTTGACCCCTTTTACCATTACAGATACGGACAGGGGGCGGAGGGTCCCCTGCGGCTGCTGGCCCTGGCGGTCCTGTATTTCCTCCTTGCCTGGATCTGTTACCGTCTGCGCAGAAACGAATGCGCCGGGACCGCCGTCGTCTTCAGACCGGTCCGCGCGATCGTCCGCATCGCCTTGTCCGTCCTCACCGGACTCATCGTCGGCCTCTTTTTTTCCTCCCTCCAGAGGAACGCGCCCCTCGCAGCCCTGTGGATGGTGCTCTTTACGGTCATCGCAGCCTGTATCATGCAGATCATCTATGACTACGATTTCCGATCGCTCTTCCGGCATCCCCTGGAGATCGCCGCAGCAGTCGCACTCACCCTACTGATCTACGGATTATTTCTCTTCGACGCCTTCGGCTACGACCGTTTCCTTCCGGATCCCAACCAGGTCTCGGACGCCGCCCTCATCTGCACCGATACCTATGATTCGCTCTATGATGAAGAAGGCCGCAGCGTAGATGCCGTCGGGTTCGGGGAAAAATACATGCACCTGCAGAACGTGGAGGATGTGATCACCCTTGCCGGGTACGGACAGGAATATACCCGCAGAAAAAACGCCCTGGGCGGCTTAAACAGCGCGATCGAAATGAAACTGCCCACGGAATCCCCTGTACCGACGTCCACGGAGATCAGGCCCTATGAGCAGGAGAGCTGCAACCTGACCGTTCTCTACCGTATGAAGAACGGCAGGACGATCTATCGCAGTTTCCAGCTTCCCGCCTCTGTTCATCCCATGCTTCTGGATGCCGTCGTCGGGACACCGGAATTCCGCGAGGGCACCTTTAACATCTGCCACGACGATGTACTGCGGCTCCTGGCAGATGACTTCATCATGGACTACACCAATGGTCTCAGCTACTCCACCCTTCCGATGGATCCCGGAAAATACGAGGCCTTCCGCAGCGCCTATCTCCGCGACCTCGAGCAGTTCGACTACTCCTTCGCGCGTGCGAACTATCCTGTGGGCAGAGTGACTCTCAATTATGACGCCTACCATGCAGTGAACAATTCCTTCACAACCGGCTCGTATCCGGACGATCCGGACGTCACTGCCGCACCGCCCGCAGAAGACTCTTCGGCAACATCTCCAGAGGACTCTCAGGGACGGCCTGCAGACGGCTCTTCGGCAACATCTGCAAAAGACTCTCAGAGACTGCCCGCGGAGCTTGACCCCGCCGCAAGCCTGGATGGCATGTCGATGGTCTGCCCGGTCTATGCCACCTTTGATAACACGATCGCTTACCTGCAGGAAAACGGCCTCTGGCTGGAATCCGTCGACCGGACCCGGTTGGCCGCCCTCTCCAGGCAGCGCGACCAGGGCGCAGCCCTCTCCAAAGAAGACCAGGTCCTTCTGGATTCCTACGATTTCTGGAGCCTCCGCGGCCTGTTCTCTCCATACGAATATTGAAACGAATGACAAAGGGGACGGTTCTTTTTGTCACCACTTTGAAAGGTGACAAAAAGAACCGTCCCCTTTGTCACCCTTCACCTTTTCTCTTTGGAAAGTACAAAAACCTGATCCCCCTCCTGCAGGCCAAGCCCTCCATAAGGCACCATGGCAACACCCAAGCGTTTCACCAGAATAATGTAGCTCTGGCGGGAAATATCCAGGTCCCGGATGAGGCTCCCCGCCCATGGATGGTTTTTCCGCAGTGTGATCTCACTGATGTGAACCGGCAGCTCATGTCCGGCAGGCTCTGCGCCGAGAGTCAGAACATCGCCGGGTGCGATGACGACGTCTCCATTCGGTATGATAAACTCTTCTCCGCGCTGGATAGCGGCGATGATGCACATCTGCGGGAGACCCAGACTTTTCAGCGATCTGCCGACCCAGCGGTCATGCCGCTGTACCTGAAAACGGATAAAGCGGATGTCCTGCTCGATCCCGTAATCACCGTCCCGTTTATACTGCTGGTACTGCTCGACGAATCCGGCGGAAATAATACCGGTTGGTATCGCCACCATCCCGACACCCAGGAAAGTGATGATGATGCTGAATATCCTCCCGAGTGTCGTCACAGGGTAAATATCTCCGTATCCGACTGTAAGCAGTGTGGAGGCTGCCCACCAGATCCCCGAAAAGGCGTTGGTAAAAACATCCGGCTGGGCTTCATGTTCCAGACTGTACATGCACAGGCTGGAAGCCAGCATCAGTGTCAAGATAATAAACACAGAGGAAAGGAGCTGCTGTCTCTTACTGACGATGACCTCGGTAATGACGTTTAGAGAATCATAATAGGCATTGATCCGGAACAGTCGTAAAATCCTGACCACCCGGAACATTCGAAAAACCGCCAACCCGGAAGGAAAAAAGACCGGCAGATAATAGGGCAGAAAAGAGAGAAGATCGATAATGCCGGCTGCCGAAAAAATATAGCGCAGGACGGACTCCTTTTCACCCGATTCCGGATAGAGTTCATTAGCGGTGAGCAGCCGCAGAACATAGTCAATACCAAAAAAGAAAACTGTCAGAGACTCCACCAGGAGCAGGATCGGTCCGTATTTTTTCTCTACCGGGTCAAAAGTGATGAGAATACTGGCCGTCAGGTTCAGGATCAGCATTGTGGTGCTGATAATATCATAGGCCTGGTTTACAGGCTCATCGACCACGCCGACAGAGACCATTCTGAAGAGCTTTTGTCTGTTGAGTTTCATATGTCTCCTCTCGGAGCGAAATTCTGCAACATTTTCTATGTTACAGGAGAATTTGTAAGCAGCATATTTCATTAATTATACATGAAGCAAACCACTCCTGCAAAAAGCGTATAAAAAAAGCCATGCGAATACGCATGGCTCTCTAAGAGGTGCCAACCAGATTTGAACTGGTGATCAAGGTGTTGCAGACCTTTGCCTTACCACTTGGCTATGGCACCATATTCATTTGAATGACTCCGACGGGAATCGAACCCGTGTTACCGCCGTGAAAGGGCGATGTCTTAACCTCTTGACCACGGAGCCGAAAACGTGCGGATGTCCGCTGCAGGAAAAGCACTTCCTTCGCGCCTCGAGCAGGGCTCGAACCTGCAACACCGCGGTTAACAGCCGCGTGCTCTACCATTGAGCTATCAAGGCAAATAACTGGATCTATATGAAAGTATATGACTATACTGAATTTTCAGATTATATAGATTAAGAAGCCGATTAAAGGCTTCTTGTCTAATTGCTCTCAACTTCAGCAACACATATGTCTCATACCTTCAAAACTGAATAAGAAATCTTTCACCTTCACCAAACCTCCTCGTGTAAACCGATCCCGCGAGCGGATCTCTCCGCGCAAGTCCAGAACTGAGGATAAGCATCCGACCTATTAGTACGCGTCAGCTCCATGCGTTGCCGCACTTCCACCTCGCGCCTATCCACCTCGTCGTCTTCAAGGGGTC
>JAFWDM010000029.1 GCA_017513005.1 Lachnospiraceae bacterium | reverse complement strand
TTGCCGACTCGTCGTATGCCTTGTCGCGCCACCGCTTCAGTAAGCTCATAAACTACCGCCTTTCTCTTTCACATTCTCTCATACATGCCGGAACGATTTTGCGTCAGGGCACAGGCCCCGGCATCCGCAGGCCGGTTTCAGACCTGCGCCCATAACTGTACCATTTTCCCCTCTGTTTGTCCATATGAAACCGGACGCCTTCCACCTTCCCATATACAGAGAAGATACAGAGCAGAGCCCCGGTCCCGGATTGTACATACCCATTACTCTGAATAATAATGCAGATGTATCCCCGGTTCGTGCATGATAACCTATTGCAGGCGGGGGAATAAATGCATATAATAAGATAGTTTTCTAAAGATATTTTTTTAGCAATCTGTATATTATAAGAATCCGGATGAATGGAGGTAGAGCTTTTATGTCCGCCTGGTGGGAGTCCCTTGTAACAAAATTCACCATGTGCTTTATCACTGAGAACCGATATATGCTCCTGGTCCGCGGTTTCGGCGTCACGATCGAGACCTCTCTGCTCGCGGTCATCATCGGCTGCGCGATCGGTCTGGTCATCGCTTTCTGCGCCCTCTCTGCCAATAAGGTTCCCCGCATGATCGCAAAGGTCTATACGGATATTATCCGGGGCACGCCTTCCGTGACACAGCTGATGATCATCTATTTCGTCATCTTTGCCACCGTTCCCCTTCCCAAGTGGATCATCGCCTCGATCGCCTTCGGCATCAATTCCGGCGCCTATGTGTCGGAGATCATCCGCGGCGGCATCCTCTCGGTCGACAAGGGGCAGACGGAAGCCGGCCGGTCCCTGGGACTGAGTGCCCGCCAGACCATGCAGGACATCGTGATCCCGCAGGCGATCAAAAATATCTTCCCCTCCCTGTGCAACGAGTTTATCGTCCTGATCAAGGAGACTGCCATCGTCGGTTATGTCGGCCTGATGGATCTGCAGAAAGCCGGCGATTTTATCAAGAGCGCGACCTTTGAGGCCTTCCTGCCCCTGATCGCCACGGCCGTTATCTACTTTGTCCTGATCAAGATCCTCACTATCCTGTTCGGAAGGATCGAGGCGGGTCTTCGCAAATCAGACACGAGGTAAAGCCCTGCTGCAGGCCTTCAGAAGATACTTTTGAATCAAGATACTTTTGAATCAAGATACTTTCGAATCAGAGTATTTCGAAAAAGATATCTGCAAAAAATACTCGCAAAACATAAAATTCGCAAAATAGATTTAGTGTGCGGCATCTGCTGTAGATCTGCTGCAGATCGGAGAGGAACCCCATGATCAGTGTAAAAAATCTGCATAAATATTTCGGAGATCTCGAAGTCTTAAAGGGCATCGATCTGGAGATCGAGCAGGGAGAGGTCGTCGTCGTCATCGGGCCTTCCGGCTCAGGCAAAAGCACCCTGATCCGCTGCCTGAACATGCTCGAAGTGCCGACGAAGGGCGAGATCTATATCGACGGGGAGATGATCAATGACCCGAAGACGGATGTCAATCTCATCCGTCAGAAAATGGGGATGGTCTTCCAGCACTTCAATCTCTTTCCCCATAAGACCGTCATGGAAAATATCACCCTTGCCCCCGTCCGTCTCGGGAAGGCGGACAAAGAAGGAGCCGAGAAAACCGGCCGCGAGCTTCTCCAGAGGATCGGACTTCTGGATAAGGCTGCGAACTACCCCGTGCAGCTGTCCGGCGGTCAGAAACAGCGTATCGCCATAGCCAGGGCCCTGGCCATGCAGCCGGAGATCATGCTCTTTGACGAACCGACGTCCGCCCTGGATCCCGAGATGGTAGGAGAAGTGCTCGATCTGATGAAAGACCTGGCCAAATCCGGTATGACCATGGTCGTCGTGACCCATGAAATGGGCTTCGCCCGCGAAGTCGGAACCAGGGTCCTCTTTATGGACGGCGGCAACATCGTCGAGGAAGGGACCCCCGAGCAGATCTTCACAGCCGCGAAGAACGAGCGCACAAAAAATTTCCTGAGCAAGGTTCTCTGAGCCCGGCTGCGCTCTGCCTGCAGACCGCGCAGATCTCTTTTAACAGATTTCTTTTTGATAATCTCTTTTAGAAGATCTCTTTTAGAAGACCTCTTTTATGAAGATCATTATGATATCGCCCTGTAAAGCCGCGACTGTCGGACTGCGGTCCGGCTGTGCAGGTGGGATAATACAGCAACTGTCAACCTGTCACAATAGGAAAAACCAGAAAAGAGGAAGTGTTTATGAAAAAGTTACTGGCACTGTTACTGACAATGGGCATGATCGCCTCCCTCGCTGCCTGCGGCAGCGGCTCCGCTCCTGCTTCTTCAGGGCAGGAACCCCAGAAGGAGGAAACACCGGCCGCTGAGGCAGAAGCCGAAGAGACAGAGGCTGTCCAGGAAGACGCCGCTGCGGCAGCGACACAGCCCGCAGCAGCACAGACAGCTGCAGCGATCGATAAGATCGTCTTCGGTACGAACGCGGAGTTCCCTCCCTTTGAGTTTGTCTCCTCCACCGGCGGAGCGATCGGCGAGTTCGACGGGATCGACATGGCAATCGCCAAAAAGATGGGCGAAGACCTCGGCGCGGAGGTTTCCATCAACAATATCGAGTTCGACTCCCTCCTGATCGCACTGCAGAACGGGCAGATCGACGCCGTCATCGCCGGCATGACTGTCACGGAGGAGCGCAAGCAGTCCGTCGACTTTACGACTCCTTACTACACAGCTACCCAGGTCATGATCACCAAGGAGGACTCCGATATCCAGAAGGCGACCGATATGGAAGGCAAGACCATTGCCGTTATCCAGGGCTACACCGGCGAGATCAGCGTCAAGAAGCTCGGTTACGAGTATGAGTCTTTCAAGAAGGGCACAGACGCCATCCTCGAGCTCATCAACGGGAAGGCAGATGTCGTCGTGATCGACTCCGCAACCGCTCAGAAATACATCACCGACAACCCCGGCCTCAAGATCGTCGAGGATCCTGACCAGTTCGAATCCGAGGAATATGCGATCGCTGTCAAGAAGGGCAATACCCAGCTCCTTGATGCGCTGAACGCAGAGATCGAGAAGATGCTCGCCGACAACTATATCGCAGAGCTCGGCGACCAGTATGCTGTCTCCGAATGATGGGACCCGATGACCGGTCTGCTGCATGCGCAGACCCGGGCATGGCTCCAGGCCTGATCGCCTGAACAAACAGGACCACCGGCAGTGCCGGCGGTCCTGTTTGTTTTTGTCTCACTTTCAAGATCCGCCCGGGCGTCCAGCGCCCTGTGGGCGGATCACCCTTTTGCGCGCGCGTCCTCCTGCGTGCAGAATCTGCAGCGTCAGTCCGCAGTGAAGGGCTTTACATCCCTGACGGCGTCGCGGGGAAGGATGCGGGCTTCGCCATTGTCGATGTCGATCAGGATATAGCGGTCATTCCCCATCCCCAGCTCCTTCATGTAGGCGAGCTGGCGCAGACCGTGGCGGGTCGTCATGCGCTCCACCAGATCCTTGTGGTCCTCGTCCGAAAGCGCAAAGACCAGGTCGACGGAAGCCTGGTCCGCAGCCAGGATATCCG
>JAFWDM010000028.1 GCA_017513005.1 Lachnospiraceae bacterium | reverse complement strand
CGCCGTTCCGGCATTGGTATTGTCCTGATACCTGACCGTATAATCCGTGCCGGATACAAGCGTCTCGGTCCCGTACTTCACGACAGGTGCCGGTGTATACGCCTTTCCGGTATAGGTCCTATTCCCCTGCGGGATCGTAACGACAGCTGTCGACAGATCCCTGACGGTCTCCGGCCGGATATCAAAGGTGACAAATACCCGTCTGCCATAGATGTCTTCGACCAGGCACTGGTATCTTTCGTCGGCATCGACAGTGACGGCAAGGCTGTCCGTATTCCCGGCCTGGTCTTTCCAGCCGGAAGCCGCCCGCGCCGCCTTCTCATTTACAGTTCCATCCCCGTTCAACTGCAGGCTCCGGGACTGCCAGATATATTTCAGCGCGGACTTGTCTGTAACAGAGGCATCCACCCTGAGTGTGCATTTTGTGCCCTTCTCTGCGCGGACCGTGCTGCGGTTATCCTCTTCACTGTACTCGGTCTTATCTCTGTCGGCAGGATAGGCCGTGAGGCCGGAATCGTTCAGAACCTGGAAATAGACGCGGTCCTCATTTCCGTACCGGTCCACCACATCGCAGCGGTAAGTGTGCCATCCCCAGGGGTTGACTACGATCGTGTCTGTCCCCTTTGCAGCCACCGAATAGTTGTCAGTGTCGCACCATGTGTAGGTGATCCCGGAGAGGTCATCCGCCTCTGCCTTCACCTTTAACGTCGCACCATCCTTTCCTGCAAGGTAGACGTCGTCTCCGTCCGGATCCTTCCAGGTCGCGGAGGATCCAGCGGGATCTGCCGATGCCTCCAGGTGGTTGAGCTCGATATAGAAAGTCAGATATGCCGTATTTCCGTACTGGTCAGAAACCTCCAGCCGCACCGATCTGTTGCGGTCTCCCGTGACCTCAAATGATGGCTCTGTTCCGAGGACAGAGTCGTCTCCGGACCAGTCGATCCACCGGTAGGACAGTTCAGCGTCCTGCTCAGCCTGCACGTCACCCTTCAGGGTCGTCTTCTCTCCCGGCTTCATCTTGATGGATACATGACGACCATCGTCACACTCCGCGCCGGGGACGGCAGGACTGATCTTCAGACTGCCGACGGAGACATAGTAGTCGAGGACAGCGGTATTCCCATACCGGTCACTGACCCTGCATCTGTAGTCCGCCCCGGCACTTCCGGTGATGGACAGGTCTGCTTTTGTCTCCCCCTCCAGCGGTTCATACTCCTTCTCCCACTGATAGGTGATCCCGGACGTATCTTCTGCCGAGACGATCGCCCGCAGGGTCTTCTTCTCTCCCAGCTTCAGGTTGATCCATACGCTGTCATCCTTCCGGCTCCCTGCACCTTCCGGATAGGCCCAGAAGGCATTGCGGCGCACATAGAAATAGGCATCTTCCCAGTTTCTATGCCCGTCCGAGACCCGGCAGATATACCTGGTAGTTTCCAATGCGCTGACCGCCAGCCGGTTTTCCCCGGTTTCTGCCAGCTCTTTCCAGTCATCATCGTACCACCTGTACCTGAGTCCTGCGGGATCCGTCGCCTCTGCGGTCACCTCCAGAGTCACCTGGTCCTGGCCGCTGTCGGCGCCGATACAGACAAAGTCCTCGCGGCTTCCGTCCTCCATCCTGCCGGCCCCCTTGGGGTAAACGGTGAGGTCGTAGGATCCGGTGTCAGAAGGGAACCAGAAGAACACTTCCTCGCTGTTGCCGTAGGTGTCCTGAACCGTACAGCGGAATTCCGCCGAAGCTCCTTTGAGCAGTTCGCCGGAACGAATCGCATGGCCTGCTCCCGTCTCTCCTTCGGTCTCCCTCCATTCCCAATCGTTTTGATCTAAATAGCTCCACGTATAGGAAAGAGTCGACGGATCCAGGGCAGAGGCTGCCACAGAGAGCCTCTCGCCTGCTTCTGCGGGCGCGTCATACTCCTTCGTGCTCTCCCCCGCATGCATTCCTGCCGGATGGGCCTCCAGCCGGTTATCGATCACGACCTCGAAGATCACCCGTTCACTGTTTCCGTAGAAATCCCGGACCCGGCACACATACTCCGCATTCCGCTCTCCCTTCACCGCAAGGGAGGAGGCCGCCGCGCCTTCTACCTTTTCTCCGTCCTTTTCCCAGGTAAACAGCATGGATTCTTCATTCAGCGCCTTCGCCGATGCCCGCAGGGTCGTCTCTTGGCCCGGATGCAGATGGACCGTCCTGTATCCGCTGAGGATCCTGTCGTTCCCCTCCTGGCGCACCTCCAGACGGTTGTCGATGGAAACATAAAAATAAACATGTTCTATGTTCCCATAGGCGTCCTGCACGATGCATCGCCAGTCTCCTCTGGTATTTACCGGCGTACGGAGCGTATCGGAGTCTTCCCCTTCGAGTTCCTCCCAGTCCCAGCTCTCTTCATTCTCCCGTTCCCAGCGGAAGGTGAGGCCTTCCATGTCTTCTGCTGTCGCGATCACCTTCAGCTGCTTTGACTGGCCTGCCTCTATAGTGATGTAGGCTGTCTGATCTTCAGGCTCGTTCCCCTCCGGATATGCCTGCAGCTTATTATCTACACGCAGATTGAACCAGGCGGTCGCTCTGTTCCCATAGGGATCCGTAACGGTGCAGGTATAATAACCTGCGCCCGCCTCATAGGTATCGGAGGTCTCTCCCTCCAGGTCTTCCCAGTTATTCTCATCCCGCCACTGATAGGTCAGGCCGTCCATATCATCCGCAGATACCATGACGCGCAGGGCTTTTGTCTTTCCGGGACCGACTGTGGTCCAGATTTCATTGTCGCCCTCCTCGTTTCCTTCCGGCCAGGCCTTCAGATGATTTTCGACATACAGATAAAACCAGACATGACATTCGTTGTCGTACCGGTCAGTGACTTCGCAGCGGAAGGCGGTATACTCCGTCACCGCATCAACTGTGTATGCGGCGGCCTCCGCGCCTTCGATGGGGTCGTCGTCTTTATACCACGCATACTGCAGCCCGCTCTCGTCATCCGCCGACGCGACGACTCCGAGCCGGGCACCTTCTCCCGGGGAAACAGGGATACTGACGTCGCTTTGCTGATTCGTTCCGGCCGCATAGGCCTTCAGATGGTTTTCCGGATAGATGTAGAAATAGACTGTACAGCTGTTGCCATACTGATCCTGTACCTGGAATTGATACTCCACACGTTCTGTCACGGCGTCCGTTGTCAGGGCTCTTCCTGTCTCTCCCTCGATGGGCTCCCATTCCCTATACCATTGACAGCGAAGCGCACTCTCGTCATCCGCCGATACTGTCACGTTCAGTTCTGCCTTTTGGCCGACGGCAACATAAAGCGTCTCGTCGCTGTACTCGGAGCCCGCCGCATAAGCCGCCAGATGGTTCTCTACTATGAGATCAAAATCGACTGTTTCGCTTTCGTCATTGTCGTCCCAGACAGAACAGTATACTCCGTGACTGCCGTCTGCCACCAGGGTATATGCATCCCCGGTTTCCCCGGCCGCCTCCTCTCCATCCTTATACCACTGATAATGAATCGCGGTATCGGAACTCGCCGTGACGGAAAAAGTGACTTCCTCCCCCGGCGACGCTTCCACCCTGCGGTCCCCGTTGCGAGATACGCAGAATGTTATTGTTTCCGCATAGACTGTAAAAACAGCATCCCCATAGTTCAGCTGACGTACCTCGAGGTAATAAGTATGTCCGGCCTGCAAAGGGTACTTGACGCGGAAGTTCCATCCTTCTCCCCCGTCATCATCCTGCGCGACCTGCGCATACGATTCATCGAACAGCGTCGCGTATGTATCCGCTCCGCTGTCTGAAAGAGAGTAGAAAGCGAAGGCGGAGTCCTCCGCAGGGGTAAACTTCAGGTACGCGCAGGGATCGCTCCCGGTGACCTCCACCTGCACCGGGCTGCTTTCCGTCAACTCTGCCGCATTTGCAAAATCATCCTCCGAGGCCTGCACGGCCGGTGTCTCCACGGTCTCCCTGCCGGTTTTTTCCTCGACCTGCGTCTCAGCGGCCCCCTCTTCGGCAGCGCCGCCATCGCGGTCACCGCCGGCGGCCTCCTGTGCGCCGGCAGCCTCGTCCCTCTCTGCTTCCGTGTCCTTCCTGCTTTCCGCTGAAGGATCATCGGAGGGCACTGCTTCTCCTGCATCCCTCTCCTGCCCGTCATCCGCGTCCGCAGGGTCGACAGGTGCAGGGTCCTCTGCCGAGCCTGTGTCCGCTTCATCCGCATCTTCAGGGCTCTCGTCCGGAGAAACAGCTTCCTGCTCCCCGTCCGGGCCGGCAGGCTCTGCTTCCTCTGAGGGATCCCCGGCTTCACCGGTGTCCGCCTCAGCAGGATCCGTACTGCCGTCGGTCTCCTCTGCGGCCTCCTGTGCCGTATTCCCGGCCTCTTCCGCGGTCATGGCATCCTCTGCCTCTGCCGCTTCACTGCCCGGACCGGCGGTCTCCGCCGCCTCCTCCGCAGCCGTCTCGCGGGTACTGCCTGTTTCCGATGCATACGCGCCTGTGACCGACACAGGCAGGCACGCGGAAACCGACAGAACTGCCGCCAATCCAATTGCCAACAATCGCTGTAGTTTCATTTCCGTCCTCCCAAGTGTTTGTAGATGTTACTGTGCTGTTTGCAGTTACAAATATGTAAGTATTCTACCACTTTCGGGCCGGTTTTTCACTGCAGATCAAAAAAAGCTGCCGCACAGCCGGATCTCCCGACCGGTGCAGCAGCCCTGTTCAAGAATCGCCCGCGAGTCCTGCGAAGCCTCGCAAGACAAGAATGTCAGGAAGGCGCGGGAATGCGCCTTCGATCTATCGACCAGCTTTTTCTTTTTGCCATCTCTGTCGTTTTACCAGTTCTGTCGTTTCACCCCTTACGCTCCAGAAATTTCATGTAATCACTTACCATGAGCGCGATCCGGAAGGTCATGGCATCCTCAAAGGCCCGGATGTCCAGCCCCGTCGCCTTCTGCAGCTTCTCCATGCGGTAGACGAGGGTGTTCCGGTGGATGAAGAGCTGCCGGGACGTCTCGGAGACATTCAGATTATTGTCAAAAAAGGTCTGGATCGTGGCGAGAGACTCCTGGTCGATCGCGGCCGGATCATAGTCCCCGAAGATCTCCTGCAGAAACATGCGGCAGAGATTGACCGGAAGCTGGTAGATCAGCCTGCCGATGCCGAGTTCATTATAGGAGAGGACCTTCCGCCCGGCATAAAAGATCTGCCCGACATCCATGGCCATACGGGCCTCCTTGTAGGACTTGGACAGGTCGCGCAGCTCCGTGACGATCGTGCCATAGGCGGCGCGCGCATCCACCATGGCTTCCGTCCCCAGCATATCCACTGCCGTCCTGGCGCACTGTTCCAGCTCTTCGTATTCCTCCTCCGAGGAGAGCGATTTGATCAAAATGACGCTGTTCTCCTCGACCTCGGTCAGATAATCGCCGCCCTGGGAGGAAAACAGCCCCGAGAGCAGCTGTGCGGCTGCAGCCTCCGCCTCCAGCGGACCGCGGCCGGTCTCCCGCCCGTCCGCCGGTCCCGGACCGGCGTCTTCCCCCGTTCCCGGACGCTCCGCCTTCCACGGCGCTATATCAAAGACGACGACTGCCCGCGGCCCGGATGCCGGGATGTGGAGCTTTCTCGCGCGGTTGTGGATGTCCACCGCCAGCAGGTTGTCCAGCAGAAGATTCTGGAAAAAATTTCCCCGGTCCAGCCGCTCCTTGTAGGCTGTGATGAGACTCTGCAGCTGACCGGCGACCATCTTCGCCACCATATAGGTATAGTCGCTGCTTCCCGTCGCCGTGAGGATATAGAAGGGATCTCCGTCATCCAGGACCTTGAGCAGATAGCTGGTCCCGATGATCTGACTGTCCACCGCAGAGTGGGCAAATCCCGAGACCATGGCCGCCTCCGGCGGCGCCATCTGCGCGGTCGCGGCGATCACATTCCCGTTGAGATCCTGCACGCAGAACTGCGTGCGCGTGATCGCGCTCATTTCCTCCAGGCAGTTTTTAATGATCTGTGATGTAAGCATGAATACCTCGAAACTCTTTTCCATAACAAAAATAAGCAGTGCAGACACCGCCTGCACTGCTTATTATGAATACTATCAGCTGTCAAATGCAAGAAGCATTTTTGAAAAAGAAATCAGTTGGCGATCGCCTGCTCAGTCTCCTTGTCGAAGATATGGATCTTCTTGGTGTCGAAGGTGAACTCCATGTTTTTGCCGGGACGGATATTGGTGTCGGGCTCGACACGGGCGGTCACGGCGTTGCCCACGAGATCGAAGTACAGGAAGACTTCCGCGCCGAGCAGCTCGTAGACGTTGCAGGTCGCGTTGAACTTGTAGGCAGCTTTCTCAAGAGCCTCGGGAGAAGCCAGGATATCCTCGGGACGAATGCCGAGAATGACGTTCTTGCCGTCATAGCCGCCGTCGATGACGGGCTTCGCCTTGTCGGCGGGAAGCTCGATGAGCTGGCCGTCGAGCTCCAGGCAGGCCTTGCCCTGGGAGACCCTTGCGGTCGCATCCAGGAAGTTCATCTGCGGAGAGCCCATGAAGCCTGCGACGAAGAGGTTGCAGGGGTTGTCATAGAGGTTCTGCGGGGAATCGATCTGCTGCACGACGCCGTCCTTCATGACGACGATCCTGGTGCCGAGCGTCATAGCCTCGGTCTGGTCATGCGTGACGTAGATGATCGTGGTGCCCAGTCTCTGGTGCAGCTTTGCGATCTCGGTTCTCATCTGGACACGCAGCTTGGCATCCAGGTTGGAAAGAGGCTCGTCCATCAGGAAGACCTTGGGGCTTCTGACGATCGCACGGCCCATGGCGACACGCTGTCTCTGACCGCCGGAAAGAGCCTTCGGCTTGCGGTCAAGCAGATGGGACAGGTCAAGGATCTTGGCAGCTTCCTTAACAGCCTTGTCGATCTCATCCTTCGGAACCTTGCGGAGCTTCAGACCGAATGCCATGTTGTCATACACGGACATATGGGGATACAGAGCATAGTTCTGGAAGACCATCGCGATATCCCTGTCCTTGGGCTCGACGTCGTTCATAAGCTTGCCGTCGATCTTGAACTCGCCGGAGCTGATGTCCTCAAGACCTGCGATCATACGAAGAGTAGTGGACTTTCCGCAGCCGGAAGGGCCGACGAAAATAATGAATTCCTTGTCCGCGATCTCCATGTTGAAGTCTCTGACCGCGTGGAAGCCGTTGGGATAAACCTTGTTGATGTTCTTGAGTGATAAGCTTGCCATTCTTTCCTCCTTGAAAACTGCTGATAAACGGCTGTTTGCCGGTGCCGCTGGAATCATAATTATTACAAAAAGCAGTATACCGGAAACAGCTTCAAAACACTATGGCACGACTGACTAAATATTCCGGGGGTTTTCCGTCCCCCTCTTCGGCAATTCCGTCACAGACCGGAAAGGTTCCCGTCATTTTGCATACTTTTTATGTTCTTTTTCGTCAGATTGACAGTCCGGCTGCTGGCAGGACCGGGGCAGTAAAATGCAGGATGCACCTGCGAGTCTTGCGCGCGTATCCCACGACTGAAGTCACGGGTATTGCGCGATGAAGAATAAAAAAACCCGCACAGATACAGGATCCTGACTGATCCACTATCTGTGCGGATTTTATACTACTGGAGACGGTGGGACTTGAACCCATGACCTCTACACTGCCAGTGTAGCGCTCTCCCAACTGAGCTACGCCCCCGATTGAGATAAAATCGTCTGTCACTCGACGACTTAACTATCATACTAAAAAAAGAACCGAGTTTCAACTACTTTTTTCATTTTTTAAAAAAGTAAAAGCGGCATAATTGTTAACTTTATTGATATCTATGGTTGACAATCCGTTCTGGATTGTTTAGTTTTAAATAGTCACAGACTAAAACCTGTCATAAAAAACTATCATAACCTGAAAGGACACAACACCATGCAATCACGACTCGATACCCGAAGCCTCGTCCTCTGCGCGCTCTGCGCTGCACTCACCTGTATCCTGGCCCCGATCTCCATCCCGCTCGCCGCCGGAGTCCCGATCTCCCTCGCGACTTTTACCGTCATGCTCTCCGGCGTACTGCTGGGCGCCAGGCTCGGCGCAGTCAGTCAGCTGATCTATGTCCTTCTGGCTGCTGCCGGACTGCCTGTACTCGCCGGCTGGACAGGCGGGATCGGTGTCATTACCGGCATGACGGGCGGGTATATCGTCGGCTACATTCTGCTGGCTTTTCTCACCGGACTGATCTATAAGCCCTTCAGTCACAGCACCAATATGGGGCAGCGGCTGGGCTTTATGACCCTGGGCATGGTCGTCGGAACGATCGCACTGTATACACTCGGCACCGCCTGGTTCATGTTCGTCACCGGGATGACGCTCCAGGCATCGCTCGCCGCCTGTGTCCTGCCCTTCCTTCCGGGGGATATCTGCAAGATGATCGCCGTTCTCATCGTCGCGCCGCAGATCGAAGCGGCCATACGCCGCGCCGCCCCTTCCGATGCATTTTCCGCGTAAACCATCCCCGGCAGCCCGTCCGCTTCCGGAACTTCTGCCGGCACAAAATATGCTTACTGAACAAGCCCGGGCTTCTGGCTTCGCTGCCATAATGCAAACACGCAGGCAGGGTCTTCCCGGCTTCGCTGCCACTATGAAAGGATATCTGTAGAATGACCTGTGAACCTGTCTCTGCCCCTGCCTGCACCCGGAAGGGCTCTCCTGTCCTTCTGCGCCCGCACCACCTCCTGTGCCTGCAGAATTTTCGGGGGAAGGGATACAGTCCCGGCTTTGTCCGCCGGATGACAGAGATCCATGCACTCGTTTCGGGAGAGGCAGCCGCATCTGACAAAGTCAGGCCGCATCCCTCCGGGGATCTTATACCGGATCCATCTGCAGGGAAGGACCGGCCGCATCCCGTTCTCCTTGTCTCCGGCAGAGATGTGCTCTGCGCTGCCTGCCCGCACTGCGGGGAAACGGACTGTACATCCGCAAATCCTTCCCGCTTCGATGCTCTCGTCCTGTCCCGCACCGGTCTGCGGATCGGGCAGAGGCTCGAAGAGGGAATGGAGTCTCCCGAGCTTCCCGCCATGAATCCTGACATGCTGGAGGCCTGCTGTCCCGGCTGCAAATGGTTTGAGATCTGCATGAGGATCTGCCTGGAAAAAAAGCCGGAAAAAGCCTGCTGCAGATGACCGGAGCAGGAAAGGCTCATAATATCGCGCCTCCGATCGGGCGGAACATCCGCTGTGCTCATCGGAGTGCGGTGCTTCTACCTGTGCTTTCCATTTCTCATAATATCGCGCCTCCGATCGGGCGGATGGAGAGTACATGGCAGCTGCCTTCCCCGATCGCACCGTCGATGCCCGCCCGGAAGGATTCCAGCATGTCGAGCGGGACGAAGGCCTGCACAGTCCCTGCAAAGCCTCCCCCGTGCACCCGGTGCGCACCGCGTCCGGCCAGCAGGACATCGCACAGAGCGAGGGCGACATTTACCGCCTGCCTGTCCACGCTTCCCTCGACGGCTGTATTCTGCAGATATTCATAGGAAGAGTGGCCGGAGGCATTCACGATACGAAGAAACCGGTCGAAATCACCCGCCCGGAGAGCATCAGCCTCCTGCTGCGCACGGTCATTGTCCAGCACAAAATGCAGGGCGCGCAAAAATGCGCGGTCGCCGCACTTCTCCCGGATCTCTGCTGTCCCGGCCAGCAGCTGTTCCAGCGTGATCCCCCGCAGATATTCCTGTCCGAACAGCGCCGCGACCCTCTTCATATCGACCGGGATCGAGGCATAGGCGTCCGTGAGATCCGCATGACTGGAACGGGAATCAATGATGCAGAGCGCATAGCCCTCCTTCGCGAGATTGAGATCGATCTTCTCGACGACAGGCTTTTCCACATCTGCAAAATCGATCGCGACGACACCGCCGACCGAGGAGGCAGACTGATCCATAAGTCCGCTGGGCTTACCGAACCACAGGTTTTCCGCTTTCTGCCCCATCTTCGCGATCTCCACTGCGTCAAATGTATTGTCACAGTAAAAATCATTCAGGATAACTCCCGCCAGCGTCTCAAAAGCCGCGGAGGAAGACAGGCCGGACCCGCCCAGCACACTGCTGGTACAGTAAGCGTCAAACCCGCTGATCGCAAAGCCGCGCTCCTTCGCCTGCGCAGCCATACCGCGGATCAGAGCCGCAGTGGACTCCTTCTCTGCAGGAACCGGATCCGTATTCTCCAGATCCACCTCGATCATCCCATAGCCTTCCGAGAAAAAACGGATGCAGTTTTTCCCGTTTGGCGCAGCCGCCGCGACTGCATCCAGATTGACACTGGCCGCGAGCACGCAGCCGCACTGATGATCCGTATGGTTGCCGCCGATCTCCGTCCGTCCGGGCGCGCTGTACAGCCCCAGCCGGTCCGATCCGTTCTCCGGAAATGTGGCGTCAAATCCCTCCGCCACTGCTGCCAGCCTCTGCGCGTAAAAGTCTGTCTCCTCTTTCGCACAGCCATACACTTCCTCGATCCTGCCGTTGATCCTGCCGGCGCGCACTTCCTGTGCCAGTGTTTTTCTTTCGTACATATCTTTGACCACGACCTCCTGTCCTCTTGTCCTCTTGATAAGCAGATTCGATAATCCTGCTTTTCCATTATACTCATTTTTGAACTGCCGGAATATGGATTTTTTTATTCTTTGCATAGAATAACTTCCTGCAGTTACATATCCACGCCCTTCGAGGGGCGTGGACAAATCCAGCCGCCTCGAAGCAAAACATCCGGAGCGAAAAGTCGTTTGCCCCGCATGTGTTTTTAAAGTACAATATACCAATAACCGTACAGACAACAGTACGATAACAGCACGATATATAGTAAAGAAAAATGTCAATATATTTCATGACGTGGCGCTGCTGTCACTGTGCAGCAGGCGCAAGACTCGCGAGCGTGTCTTGAACTGTGAAATATCTTCACTACGAAAAAACAGGAAACGATGAAAAAACACAGAAAGAGAGAACGAAACAGCCCCGTTCCTGCGGCGGTTGCCGCGGTCACTGTGCTGCTTCTTCTGCTCCTGCTGGGAGGATCCCTGACGCAGGAGCAGCAAAACGAGATCAACAACGTCCGCTGGCAGCTCGAGACACAGGCTCCCGCCCCGGAAGTGCCGTCCGGCTTTGACGGACTGGCTTTTACGAGAAACGATCTTTACGATGCGCAGGCTGCGTTTTTCTGCCTGACAGGGGATCCGGATACCGGCATCCAGTATGCCTACGTCCCCGCAGAAATGTCCCCGCAGACCGGCGGCCCCCTGCATCTGCGGCTGCGCGACCGGGAGTGTCTGAAGATTCTGGATTCCGCAGGCTCCTCAGTGAATCCCCCAGGCTCCGCAGCGGGGCCCACCGGCGGCAGCGATGGTTCAGGCACATCTCCCGGAGAAACCGGCAGCAAGTCCAACGGCAGCAGTTCCGGAAGCAGCGGATCCACCGACAGCAGTTCCGGCTTCTATCGCCAGGGGGACACTCTCCCCGTCTTCAAAGAAGGAGAACACTATACCTTCACGATCCTGGACGAGAACGACCAGATCCTGGCATCAGAGACCGTCGTTTTTTTATACACGGAAAATATTCCTTCCATGTATATCCAGACCGAAAGCGGTTCCATGGACGCCGTCGACGGGGACAGACACCACGAGACCTCGGAAGCAGCCTCCTACCGTATCTATCAGACAGACGGGACGCCCGACTCCAGCGGGGAGTGCCGCATCAAAGGACGCGGCAACAGCACCTGGGCCCAGAAAAAGCGCCCCTACAACCTGAATTTTACCCGGGAGAACGTGATCCTGAACATGGACAGCTGCCGCAAATACGCCCTGATCGCCAACTTCTGGGACTCCACCCAGACGCGGCAGTACTATGCATTTGAGGCGGCGGACCGGCTGGGGCTCCCCTATACGCCGCAGACAAGCTTCGTAAACCTGTATCTGAACGGAAAATACCAGAGCCTCTACCTGCTCACCCAGCGCATCAATCCGGACGGCGGGACCGTGCAGATCACAGACCTGGACAAGAAGAACGAGCACGCAAATCCCCAGACATCCGAAGACAAGGTGGAGACCATCGTGATGGAGACGGATGAAGACGGGCATGAGGCTCTCGCCCTGGACTGGCCAAATGAACCCCGGGACATCTCCGGCGGCTACCTGCTCGAGTTCCAGAACCGCTATGACCTCGAGGATTTCTGGTTTTCGACGGAGACCAGACACATGAGCTTCAAGTCCCCGGAGCAGCCCTCCGCCGCGGAATATGCATATATCTCCTCCTACGTGCGGGAGGCGGAGGCGGCGCTCTATGCAGACACCGATTCCTCCACAGACGAAAAAAGCCCTGTAAACGCAGGAAACAAAGCGGATCCGGCAGCCACCGGCAAAAATGTCTGGAACTATTTTGACATGGATTCCTGGGCCCGCATGTACCTGATCCAGGACTTTTTCGTCCAGTCCGACGACGAGTACTACAGCTTCTTTTTCTACAAGAAAGCAGGCGACCCTCTCCTGTACTGCGGCCCTGTGTGGGACTTTGACCTGTCCCTGGGCAACATGAACATAGGCGACTACTACAAAACTTCCGCCAGGACCCTCTGGCTGCGGGACAGCCGTAAGAGATGGCTCCACCAGATGGACCTGTATCCGGAATTCCGCGCCCGCGTCGCGCAGCTCTATCTGGAGGAACTCGAGCCCATTATCCGGGATCTTCTGGAAAACGAGTACGATCAGACCGTAGCCCGTCTCGAGACCGACACGAAGCTCAACTACCTGCGCTGGCACAAAAACCTCGACTATCACGAGCGCACCGGACTGGTGCGCACCCTCCTCGAAGAGCGCGTGCAGTTTCTGCACGACTACTACACGGACCCCGGGTCCTTCCACCGCCTCCTCTTCCACTTTGACTGGGACGACTTCTCCTATTATGTCCGCGACGGGGAGAGCATGGGCTTTTTGCCCACCTTCGACTACGGCGAAAAACAGTCCTCTGTCCAGAGAGAAGCAAACGGCTTTATTACAGGCTGGCAGGATCCGGAAACCGGCGAACTTCTCGATCCGGATACTGTCATTTACCGCGACATGGAATTTGATCCGGTCTATATCCCCTGAAGCGACATGGAATTTGATCCGGTCTATATCCCCTGAAGCCCGGACAACTGTGCAATCACCGCTTTTCCAAACGCTGTCAGATCCGGATAGACCGCAGCAAACGCAGTGAGTTCCGGAGCAGGCGGCACCAGATCCGGTATCATTACCGCCCGGCAGCCCGCTGCCCGGGCCGCCAGCAGACCGTTGGCGCTGTCCTCCAGCACATAACACTCCGCAGGAGGCAGGGCCAGCCGTCCGGCCGCCAGCAGGAAAATATCCGGCTCCGGCTTTCCCCGCCGGACCTCGTCCCCGCATACCAGAGTGTCAAAAAAGCCCAGGATCCCGGTGCGTTCCAGGTTGGTGCGCACCATATCCCGGGGACTGCTGCTGGCCACTGCCAGGCGGTACCCCGCCCTTTGCAGGGCCGGCAGAAGCTCTGCAGCCCCCGGCTTGAGCTGCAGGTCTGTCTTCTCCAGCTCCATCACCATGGCCCTGCAGGCCAGGTTCAGCGCTCTCGGATCCTCTCCCGGAAAACAGCTGCCCAGGATCTGCTGCGTCACTCCCTGCCCGCTGCCCGTTATACGGACCGCAAAATCCGGGGGCAGCGTCACCCCCCGCTCCCTGGCCAGCTGATGCCAGCAGCGCTGGTAGAGCCGCTCGGAATCCAGCAGCAGACCATCCATATCAAAAATCGCACCCTTCATAGTCGTAGTCATGACCTCCTGTCTGCAGACATAAAACGTACAAAATACCGGCAGATATCAAATCGTCCCCTCCAGTGCCGTTTCCCGCAGGACAATGCGCCCGTCCGCTCCATGCTCCGGAAAAAGCGTATGCGTAAACCCGCTGGCCACGGCTGTCCGCACAGCGGTGTCAAATCCGCCTGCCAGCAGCTCCTTCTGATGCGCATCGGAGCTGATCAGGATCTCTCCTCCCATCTCCCGCAGCTTTTTCAAAAGAAACCGGTTCGGGTAGAGCTCTGCCTTGCGCCCCCGGTTCACAGCGCCGCAGTTGATCTCAAAGGGCAGTCCTTTCGAGACGAGGTACTCCATCGTCTCCAGCGCCGGCATATAATAGCGCGGATCCTCCTCCACCAGAAAATGCCTCTCGTCATTGAAGCGCGTGACCAGATCAAAATGCCCCACGAACGTGCAGTCCGTCCGCGCGAAGACCTCCGCCTCCGTCCTGTAGTATTCCTTTGACAGCCGGTAAAAATCACCGCCAAACTCCTCTGCACAGAAGGTCCTGAGCCGCTCCCAGGTGTCATCCACACTGCCCAGAGGCCCGCCGGAAGGAGATTCGATATAATGGGTCGACCCGATCACATACTCCATTTTGCGAAGCAAAGCCCGCTCCGCAGAGGCCTGCACGCCGTCGGGCCGGTACAGCCCGTCCAGCTCCACCCCCCGCAGGATCTCGATCCTGTCCCGATATGCCTCCTGCAGGCGCCGGATCTCCGCGTCGTACGCCTCCAGATCCATATGGATGTCCGGGTCCATGTGCCCGGAAAAGCCCAGATGCGTAAACCCCAGTGCCAGTGCCTGCTCCACCATCGCCTGCGCCGTATCCGCCCCGTCACAGAAGACCGTATGTGTATGAAAATTCCCTCTCAGCATACCTGTTCCCTCGTTCCGCCCCTGTGAAGATTCATGTTTTTATCACATTACATAATTGCAGAATAAAAAGAAATGCACTATACTCGATTAAGCTTTTCATTTTTCATCAGAGCAGATGCATGATTCCCGATGTATGCGTATGTAAAGCATTATACAGGAAGATCACAAACCGGAACAGAAGAGAAAATCAGAACAGAAGAAAAAACAGCACAAAAGGGAAAGAACCTGAACAGAAGGGAAAAGAACTGTTTCGTGCTGTAAAGCGAGAACACAGCCATGAAACAGTCACAAAGGAAACAGCCATGAAGAAAAAACTTGAAGATTGCAATAATCAGAAAATGAAAACCGGGAGCAGAGTTCTCAGCGCCGCCCTCTCTGTAGCCGTCGCCGCCGCTGTCGTCATCACATCGACCGGCTGCCGCAGTTCAGCCCACAGCAGCAGCGCACCGGCAGACCCCGCTGAAAGCAATGTCTCGGCACAGACATCCGCCGGCGCATTTCCTGTCGCAGTTCCGGCAGACAGCACTGCACAGAGCAGCACAGCCGCCACTGAGGCTGCGGCTGCCGCAGATACAACAGACAATAAAGATACTGCGGCCCAGTCCGGCACAGCCTCCACTGCAGCGGAAGCCGCCGCTGCTGACTCTACCGCCGCTGATCCCGCCGCTGCAAATACCGCGGGCACCACAGAAAACAGGGAGATCTATGACGTTCCTGCCGATGCGCCTGAAAATACCGGCGCAGGCGGCACTTCCGCCGCATCTGTCATAGAGAGCGCACCTGCCCGTGACAAGGCTGATACGGCACTCCTGGAGTCCGTCCTGTCGGAGGCTCTCGTCGACTGCACCGGTTGGGGACAATCTGCCGGCAGCTCCCTCCGTGCCGCTTCTGCCGCCACCCGCCTTCTGCGCTGGGCAAACCAGGCCAAAGCAGGCAGTGCAGATACCGCCGCTCTGCAGGAGGCAGCTGCTGCTGAGCTCGGGCGCCTTTCCGCCAACCAGAGAAGCAGCATCAAGGACAACTGGTCTTTCATCTCCTATGTTGCAGACACGATCCTCGACGACATCGAGGAACTGAAAAATGTCCTCGAGGACGCCGGCTGTCTGGAGACCGCAAAGGATGCGGCGGCAGATGAAAACGCCCGCAGCAACTGGAAAGCAGCCAGCGAGGCTATCGAAGCCGCACTTCGCCAGTAAGGCACTGCAGCAAATTCAAGACTCGCTCGCGAGTCTTGCGCGATGAAGAATAAATAATCTGACCAGTTAATGCTGTTGCAGTTCCTATGGCACTCCGATCATGAAAATATGCAATAAGATAAAAAAGCAGCTGCCGCACAAATAACGCCATGTGCGGCAGCCGCTTTTTTATTTCAGACCATAGAGACATCGCGCAGGGATGCTGTTCATCAATACTTATTGATGTGCACTTTCCCGAAAGGCAGACTGTCCGGCGTTCTCGCCTCCGCTTCCTCCTCCGGCATCCCGAGGGAGAGGATCGCCAGCAGGCGACATTCCGAAGGGAACTGCAGAAGGCTGCGCAGGAAATCCTCCGAGGACTCACCATCGATCGCCTCGCGCCCGCGCCCCTGGATCCAGCAGCTTCCGACGCCAAGCGCGGAGGCCATCAGGTGCATGTTCGCCATCACCACGCTGCTGTCCTCGATCCACACATCCGACTGCTCCTCATCCGCAACCACGATGATCGCGGCATCCGCACCTGCCAGCATACGGGAGGACCCCTGCAGCCTGCAGCCGGACATATCGATCAGCTTCTGCCTATCCCGCACCACGATGAGCTCCCATGGACGGAGCCCCCGGCTCGAAGCCGAAGAAAGCCCTGCCATAATGATCTGGTTCAGCTTTTCCATCGGAACCGGCTCCCCGGTATAATTGCGCACGCTCCTCCTGTTCAAAAAAACATCCAGCATATTTTCATTCATATCCACACCTCCAACGCGCCGGGGCCAGCCCCAATGTCACTTTTCCTGCCTGCATCATTTGCGATCCATCAGATCAGATTCTGTTCCCATCATAGCAAAAAAAGCTCCCATACACTACCTTTATAATTCTTCCTGTTGCTCATCTCGTCATTTCCGTCCATGATGCCTGCCGGATCAGATTCACGATCTCCCCGGGCCGCTCCGCAAGGTAGGTCGCACCCGCCCCGGTCAGTTCCTCCCGGCTTCCATATCCATAGAGTACCCCGACAGAATCCACACCGGCTCCCGCCGCACCCCGGACATCAAAATGCCTGTCTCCGACCATCAGGGCCAGGCCGGCATCCACCGGACTCTCCGGGTTTCCATCCTCTTCCTGTACACTTCCGGCTCCCTGCTCTCCAGCCTCCTTCTGCGCACTTCCGGCTCCTGCCTCCGAATTCATCGGCAAAGATGCCCCCGCAGCCACCCGAAGTGCTTCTCTGATCAGAACCGCCTTGTCCACATGGCGCTCCGTCCGTGCCGGTCCGATCACCGCCTCAAAATATTCCCTGATCCCGGTATTGCGCAAAACGATATCCGCCAGATCCTTCGGTTTCGAGGTGACGACAAAAAGCCTTTTTCCCAGCGCAGCCAGATCCTGCAGCATTTCTTGGATGCCGTCATAAAGGGGGGTCAGATAGAGGCCTTCCCGTTCATATGCCTCCCGGTAATAGGCTACCGCGCGGTCTGCATCCTCCGGACTCATCTGATAAAAACGGCTGAAGGCCTCAAACAGGGGCGGCCCGATAAACCTTTTCAGCTTCTCCCGGTCTTCTCCGCGGATCCCGAACTTCTCCAGCGCCACGATGACGGAATCCACGATCCCGTACTCAGACTGTATCAGCGTCCCATCCAGGTCAAAAAACAGATACTGATAGGCAGGCAGCGCCTCCAGCAGGAAACTCACAGGCCGGAATCCGTCGTTGCAGGAGATCAAAGCCGACTTCCTGTTTTTCATCCATCCCTCATAGATATCCTCTCCCCCGTGGGCGAGGGTCATGACGAAGGGAGAGATCGTTTCCCAGGCACTGTCACAAAACCCCTCCGGTTTCTGCCACCCGTGCGCGACAAATACCTGCCCCTCCCGAAGATCGCAGGCATGCTCGATCGGGTTTTCATACCGGGCCATCAGGTCCTCGTAACAGGCCTTTCTCAAAACCGTGATCCTGACATTTCTCATCCATTTTCCTCCGGTGTGTCACTATGCATAAGACGCACAATGTATAACACAGACAGGCTCTTTTTCCGATCAGTGTGATCGGACTCTGTTCCCTGGCCTGTTATGCTCAACAGCTCCTGTTATTATGCGGCTTTTGCTGTGATTTGTCACCTGCCTCTTACCTGTCTTTTACCGGCCTGTCTTTGCCGGTCTGTCTTTACCGGTCCGTCTTTACCGGATCCATGAGCAGAGAGCCGGATGCCGGGCGGCTTGTCTTTTCTTCCGCACCGCATCTATGCGGTTTTTTTCAAAAGGGTTCCAAAATGATCAGGAAGATGCCCTTTTTCTAAGGTTCATCTATGTTTCGCCGTGTATAGTGGTCTTCAGAACAAAAACAGCCGCAAACATGTCCGTGCCGGAGAAAGCGGCCGGACACATGCGGTTTCAAAAAATGTGCCCACAGGCACAGCATAAAGGAGATTCCTATGAGAAAAACAAAAATCATGTCCGCAACCCTCTGCGCTGTACTGCTCGGCGCAATGACCGCTTTCCACGCATACTGCGATACGACGGCCGCGGCCGGTCAGACCATCGACATGTCATCCGCCATCGTCACAGAAACCGGAACCTCGTCTGTTTCTCTTGACGATAGAAGTGCCGCTGCCGTTTCCTCCGACACGGCCGGAGCCGCTGCCGTTTCTTCGGACACGATCGGGGCTGCAGCCGTTGCTTCCGATACGACCAAAACAGCAGCCGTTTCTTCCGGCGAAAGCGAAAGCGGAACCGATGCGGCCTCCTCGGCGGCGGCCGGAACCGCCGATGTACTGGACACCACCGACCTATTTTCCAGCCGCGATCTCGAACAGACAGCAGACCTCAGTGAAGCCAGGGCCGTCACCGTCACCGACGGGGAGACTGTTCGTATCACAAGTGCCGGCGTCTATGTGCTCTCCGGCGCGGCCTCGGAGGCACAGATCCTGGTCGAAGCAGGTGACGAAGACAAGGTACAGCTCGTACTGGACGGCGTCTCGATCACCAATACCTGCACTCCCTGTATCTATGTAAAAAATGCGGACAAGGTCTTTGTCACGACCACGGATTCCGAAAACGCCCTGTCCGTGACGGGTACCTTCACCGCCGACGGCACCACCAATACCGATGCCGTCATCTTCTCCAGGGATGACCTGGTGCTGAACGGCACCGGGACCCTGCAGATCACCTCTACGGACAACGGCATTGCAGGCAAGGATGACCTCAAAGTCACCGGCGGTACACTGCAGATCACCTGCACGGCAGATGCCCTGGAGGCCAACGACTCCATTCTCATCGCAGACGGCACGATCTCCATCTCCACCGATAAGGACGGCCTGCACGCGGAGAACGATGAGGACAACACCACCGGATACATCTATATCTGCGGCGGCACGCTGGACATCACAGCCGGTGACGACGCCATCCACGCCACGACAATCGTCCGGATCGACAGCAGCACGATCGACCTCTCCGCCGCGGAAGGGATCGAAGGCACATACATCCAGATCAACGACGGCGCGATCACGATCGCGGCGACTGACGATGCCATCAATGCGGGACAGAAATCCGATTTTGCCACCCCTACGATCGAAGTCAACGGAGGCACGGTCACTGTCACGATGGGCGCCGGCGACACAGATGCCATTGATTCCAACGGAAACATCATCCTCAACGGCGGCACACTGGACATCACAGCCCAGAGTCCCTTCGACTATGACGGAACCGCCCGGAACAACGGCGCCACGATCATCGTCAACGGCACACAGACCGATACCATCACCAACCAGATGATGGGCGGCGGCATGGGCGGCAGAGGCGGCATGGGCGGTATGAACGGCAGGAGAGGATGGTGATCCTTTCCACCGCGGCAGCTTCTCCCTTCCCCCTTCCCTTGCGGGGGACAGATTGTCTCTGCCTGCGCCTGCTTATATATGCGTCGCTTCCCCCTTTCCATACGGGGAACAGATACACAAACAGCAGCCGGTTCACGAAAAGCAGATGCTTTTTTCGCAGCCCGGCTGCTGTTTTCTCATTCCAGACAGGTCTCCTGTCTTCTTATCTCACACTGTCTCACAAAGGTCAGGTTAGCTCACTGTACCACCGCATCTGTCCGCACAGCATTGAATGCCACATCTTCCGATGCCGCCTTTGCGTCATTCCAGTACCGCTCCCGGAACTCTTCATCCGACAGTGTCCCCGCTGCGCTGAGGTGGTCCATGGTGCCGTTGGCCTGCTCGTCATATTCGTATTCAGCGACGATCTCCAGACCGGTTCCACCTGCTGCAATGCGGGCGATCGTATCCCTGCCCGCCGTCGCACCGCCGCTTCCGTGGATCATGAAGCTGCCGTCTGACAGGGTGTACAGGTCGACGCGGTAGCCCAGACTGTACCGGCCGGTGAAAAGCGGCACTGCCTTTTGTCCGTCAAATGTGTATCCCGCCCAGATATGCCTGAACTGTGCGGTTCCGAGGGCGATGACCAGTTCCGGCGTGCCGTCTCCGTTATAATCGCGCAACCCGTAAAAAACATCGTTTCCATCCGGATTGGTAAAATACTCCCGGAACATCTCATAGTTGATCCGGGGATCCACAGCAACCGCCGCAGCCGTATTCGCCGCAGGATCCTGTCCGGCCGCCCCGGCCGTTTCTTCCTGCGAAGCTGTCGTTCCGGCCGCCGGGTCTGCATCCGTCCCGGCAGGCGCCTCATTCCCGGCACTGCTGCCGGAAAGATCCCCGCTGCCGCTTCCACTCTGCCCGGCTGTCAGGCCGGTACTGTAGGCCCCGTTTTCATAATCCTGCAGGAACTTCGACCTGTCCACTGCAAGAACCGCCGCATAGGCGCGGACAATCTCTGTGTAAGCACTGTTCATCGCCGCTGTGCGCTGCGCCTGGAGAGGATCCTCCTGCCCGGTCCCGGACTGCGTTTCTCCGGGCTGTGTTTCTTCAGGCTGCTGCGCTTCCGGCTGCATTTCTCCGGGCTGCTGCACCTCAGGCTGCATTTCTCCGGGCTGCTGCACTTCCGGCTGCGTTTCTCCGGGCTGCTGCACCTCAGGCTGCATTTCTCCGGGCTGCTGCACTTCCTGTTGCGGGCGTCCGGATTGCTGTATTTCTGTCTGCGGTCCTTCCGGCTGCGGCTCTCCTGACTGCTGCTGTACTTCCTGCTGTGTTCCTTCTGCCACATTCTGCACAGCATTTTGTCCTGCACTCTGTGCATCGCTCTGCCCTGCGTTCTGTGTCACATTCTGTGCACCGCTCTGCCCCGCATTCTGCGTCACATCCTGTGCACCGCTCTGCCCCGCATTCTGTGCAGTATCCCGCGCTGCTGCAGGGATCGTCCCCTGCAGCGCATCCGCATGCTGCCCGTTCCCGGGAATGTTTTTCTCCTTTGAGGTCTCCCGTCCGCTTCCTTCCACACCGGATGCCTGCTGTGCCAGTTCCCCGGCCGCGTGCTGCGCCGCGATCTCCCTGTCCTGCGCCTTCCCGAGCGAAGCCTGGCCCGTCAGAGAACTGGCTCCGGTGTCCTTCCCGCTGTTTTTTCCAGTATCTGCAGTGGGATTTTTCCCGTCCAGAACCGTCTCTGAAGAATCACCGGAGGAACCCGAAGAGTCCTTTTTATCACTTCCGGAACGCCCGGCCGCAGACGCGGCAGCTGTCCCCGCGGAGGAATCCGTGCCGGCTTTCGCCGCTGCCTTCTGCCGGTCACGGTCCATAGCCGTTTCCTGGAGCTGACGCACGTAGCTCCAGAGAGGGCCTCCCCCCTCCGCATAATAATTGTCTTTTCCCCAGCAGAACAGGCTCTCTCCTTCAAAATAGAAGGACACGAAGGTGTCATTGCGCAGATGGAATGATACATGGTGGTAGCTGTCCGTCACACCCGTCATGCTCTTTTCCCCGACCTTCACCTGCGAGAGCCGCTCGTAGATCTCCCGGATCATTTCCGGATCCTTCACCGTGACATCCGGCCGCTCGCCCATGACATCATAGAGCACATTGCACTCCACCGGGATATCCCCCGACGCCATATCAGCCTGCAGCCGCGCAAATCCCGCGTCGTTGTCAAAATTCAAAACGGAATCCTGCGCAATGGCAGCTGTCCCGTTCCCGGTTCCGGTCCCTTCCCCGGCATTCACGCTTCCCGAACCCGTCCCGGTTCCATTCGCTGTCCCTGCAGAACCCGTCGATCCGGTCTCCTTAAACCCGCAGGCAGTCACCACACACGTCAGAACCAGCGCCGCAAATACAGACACTGCCGCTCTCCCTGCATTTCTTTTTCTCAAAAATCTCATAGTGACCTCCTCTGTCACGATCCGATTTAAGAACGCATTTGTCATCTATTTGTCTTTACATAATACCAGACGGAAAAGTATTTGCACAGTACTCACCCATAGTATCGAATCGCCGGCGGTCCGGGTTACAAAAAAAGGCGCTTCCGGTCGTACCGGAAAACACCTTTCGCGATTCAGCGCAGAATGCTCGCGACTTTCGTCGTGAGTAGTCCATTCCATAACAGCATTGGATCCTGAAAGCCCGCTGCTGCTCTTCTCTCATGCACTTATACAGTGGAACAGAAAAGTTCCCAGAAATACCGGTTCTTCCGTTTTTCCCCTGTCCGCCTCCTCTTTCAGCTCCTCACTTTCCTTCGGATCCCCCTGTTTCGTGATGCGGATCTCGACCAGACAGCTCGTCCTCCCCCTGTGGAGAACGCTTCCACGGCAGAGCAGGATCCCCCCTTCCACGGCGCGCACAAACTGCACGTTCGCCTGCTGGGTCACATAGAGCCTTCCGTCTGTCCTGCACACGATCCCGGCGCACATATCCGCCATGGTAAAATAGGCGCCTCCATGCACATTTCCGTGAAAATTGAGCGATTCCGGGACGATTTTCAGGCGCACCTCTGCAAAATCCTGCTGTACATCCACGACTTCACAGTGATTATATGCTGCGAACGCGTTCCTCGCCTGGATCTCCCGTTCCTTCTCCATCCGCTCTTCATTTTTCATTAAATCCATAGTTCACCCTGCTATCCTTTATGATCCGGAGACCTTCCCGCCGTTTCGAGACAAAATACGGCGTCTCGCAGGACACCAGTAAGTCGGGTACCGGCAGACAGACTGCTGCCTCCACCCTGGAGCTTCACCCCGGCAGATAAGCCGCCAGCACCGCCAGCAGGACGGCGGGCAGCATGTTGGCGACGCGCACCTTTTTTCCCCAGACGAGATTGACGCCGACGCAGAAAATAAGGATCGCGCCGACCAGCGACAGATTGCTGATCGCCGCCGCCGTCAGAAACGGCGCAATGAGGCGCGCCAGAAGCGTGATGCTCCCCTCAAACAGCAGGATCGGGATCGCGGAAAAAGCACAGCCTCTGCCCATGGAGGAGGTCATGACTGCCACAATGATAAAGTCCAACACGGATTTCACCGCCAGCGTCGAATAGTTCCCTGTGACACCGTCCTGGATCGCGCCGACGATCGCCATCGCCCCCACACAGACCGTCAGAGAGGCTGTGACGAAGGCGTCCACGAACCCGGCATCCTTCGCGTTTCCGGTCCTGATTTTGAGCCATGTTCCGAATCTCTCAAACCCCTCCTCGATGTGGAGGATCTCACCCAGAGCCGTTCCAAGCGCCAGGCACAGCACGATAAACATAGAGTGCCCGCTGGTCAGGGCAGCGCCGGCAAGCGGAACTGCACCGGAGCCGGCTCCGCCGGATACGACACCTGCTGCAGCTCCGGCAGCGGCGGCTGATCCGGCCTCCTGCGCCGCAGTCATCGTGATCTGCAGCATTCCTTCCATCGCGCCTGCGATCGCGATGAAAAGCACGCTGATCCCGCATGCCATATTGATCGCATCCTGCTGCGTACGGGTGAAAAACCGCCCTGCAAAATGCCCGGCGATCCCTCCGCCCGCCACTGCGGCTGTATTGATAAGTGTTCCGATTCCAATCATTTTTTCGTATCTTTAGTAATCAGCCATCTCCTGAATGACCGCCCGAATACAGGCGGACCCTCTTATACTCCCGCCCGGCCGGCGAAAATCTGCCGGGACCGGTCTGCACACAAACGGGCCGGTTCCCTGCATGTCGATTCCCGGACCTTCTACCCTGCGCCTTTTATCCAGCGCTTTTCTCCGCAACCTTCTGACCTAAACCTTCTGTCCTTTGCCCTTCTATCTTGTGCCTTTTATCCTTCGCCCTCTTCTCCTCAGCTCTTCGACGGCAGGAGCGAGGCAATGCTCGAGGCAAAACTGGTGATCGGCATTGTCTGGAGCACGATCCGCCCGGGACCTGTCACCAGCGTATTGAAAAGGCTCTCACCGCCCAGAAGCATATTTTTTACGCCCTTGACCTGCTGGATATCCAGCTGCACCGTGGCGTCCATCATCGCCAGATATCCCGTATCGATGAGCATCTGCTGCCCCGCCTCCAGCGTATATTCCACTGCGGAGCCATCGATCTCTATAAAAGCAGTCCCGCTGCCGGAGATCTTCTGCATGATGAAACCTTCCCCGCCGAAAAATCCCGCGCCGATTTTTTTCTGGAAATGAACGCTCAGATCCACCCCTGCTGTCGAGGCAAGGAAAGCCCTCTTCTGCACCACGATCGGTGTGGACGGCGTGATCTCATACGCCCTGATCGAGCCGGGAAAGCTGGACGCAAAAGCGATCATCCCCTGTCCGTTCCTGGCCGTGTAGCGGTTCTGGAACAGATTCTCCCCGGAGAACATGCGGCCGAAAACCTTTCCCGCGCCGCCGCCTGTCGTTTCCATCTGCATGTTCGGGCTCATCCAGCTCATGGCACCGGACTCGCAGATCATGGCCTCTCCGTTCTCCAGTTCACAGATCACAGCCGGCATCGGCTCTCCTACGATCTTATAATTCATACTGCATCCTCCTTGTTGTCTTTTTTAGATTGCATGCTGTTTCCTGTTCCGGCTTTTTCCTGCGTCTTTTCGGGTTTTCCGGATTTCTCCGAACATTGCCCGGCCTGCGCATCGGCGGACAGGCTGGCGATCTCTTTTCAGCTGATAAAGGTCTTGTAATCCTCGTAGTTTCTCTTCAGCAGGACAGGCGTATCCAGGGAATAGGGACATTTGCTCTTGCAGCTGCCGCACTCAATGCAGGTGTCGATCTTTGCCATCTCGGCCTGCCATTCCGGGGTCAGATAAATTGCGGCGGGCATCCTGCGCAAAAAGAGACTCATGCGGGCACATGTGTCGATCTTGATCTCCTGCGGGCAGGGCATGCAGTAGCCGCACCCCCTGCAGAAGGAGCCGGAGAGCTCCTCTCTTTCTTTTTGCAAAAAGGACTCCATCTCCGGATCCATGGCCGGAGGGTTGTCCATATAGGAGAGCCACTCCTCCAGCTCGCTCATCCTCTGAACGCCCCAGATCGGCAGCACATTGTCGTACTGCAGCATGTAGGCCATGGCCGCCCTCGAGTTTGTGATGAGACCGCCCGAAAGTCCCTTCATGGCGATGAATCCCATGTCGTGTTCCCGACAGGCGCGGACGAGCGCGATATCCCTCTGCGCAGCGAGATAACTGAAAGGAAACTGCAGCGTCTCATACAGCCCGCTTTCGATCAGTTCCATCCCGATTTCCGCGGAATGGGTCGTCACGCCGATATGACGGATCTTTCCCTGCTCCTTTGCCTTTAGCATGCACTCATACATACCGGTCCCGTCCCTCGGCCTCCAGCACTGCTTGACAAAATGAAACTGATACAGATCCACATGATCCGTCTCCAGGTTGGACAGCGTCGTCTCCAGGTCCTTCCAGAACTGCTCCGGCGTCTTCGCCTGCGTCTTGGAGGCGATATAGACCTGGTCCCGGACACCCCTGAGTCCCGCCGCCAGCTTGACCTCGCTGTCTGTATAGGCCCTCGCCGTATCGAAAAAGCGCATCCCGCCTTCATAGGCCCTGCGGACGATCGCCGCGGCCGTCACCAGGTCGTCGCGCTGGATCGGCAGGGCGCCGAACGCATTCTGCGGCACCCTGATTCCGGTTTTCCCGAGCGTAATTTCCCTCATTTTCATATCTGTGTTCAGACCTCCCGTTTACAAACATTTAGGGCTTCAGCGCGATCATCACCACACCGATCACCAGCAGGACAGGCAGCAGGTTAAAAACGAACCCGACGACCGTCACAGCCAGCGCGATCGAGACCAGAAACCCGATTCCGCTCAGAAGCCAGCCGAGGATCCTGAGACCTGCGCCGAAAATAAAACCGATGATCTTCAGAAACAGAACCAGTACAATAATGGACATCAGCGTAATCATAGTAATCTTCCTTGTATTCTTTCTTTTTTGCCACCTGCTTTTTGCTGGAAATACAATAGCACTTTCCGTTTTCCGCCACAATATGGGTTTATGAACAATCCATAAAAAGATATTGAAGTTTCTCCGCGGCATCGGTTTTCACTGCCGGGAGAACATTTTCCACTCTTATTTCTTTCAACACGCATGCTGGCAGACTGGAAAGTACGATAAGATGTTATTGCCAGTATACTGCATTACTACGATAGATCCACATGCGTCTACAGTCTCAGGGGCTGCTGCATTACCGTATTTCCCGGCTAATGCAGCAGCCCCTTTACTTCTGTCATTCCCGGACACAAACACTTTTTTCTTTACAAATGTTCTATCCCGGCAAATGTTTTTCCGTGCAAATTTTTTCTCGCAAACGCTTTCTCCTCGCAAAGAAAATCTCGAATGCAAGAACTGAACTCATAAATGACTCCGTACTGGTATCGCAGGACGCAGCAAGCCCTCCTCTAAGCCGGGGCTCAACCCGGAGTTCCGTCCTCGAGGAACCATATATCTTCCTTCGGGCAGTCGCTCTCCCAGGCCTCCGGTTCTCCCAGATAGTTGACCTCACTGTAGCCGGCCATCTCTTTTGTCCGTTTCCGCAGATTTGAGACGACTTCCGACTGCCATTCAAGCGCTCTCTCCGTGTGTGCGGTATCCATAAACACAAATTCTCTGCCATCGGCAGCAGCGACTGCTTTCTCGATCTCGTAGGCAGCAGAGACCGCTTCTTTTTGTACCTGGGCAAAACCCGTGAAGATCTCTGCCTTCTCAAGTCCCTTCAGGAAACATTTCTGAAGATAGTAGAATCGCAGGGCAGGGAGCGGATTCGCCTGGATCAGCCGCCCCGCATAGTTCGTGAAGTCATAGCCCTTCCCTGAGGTCTGATCATGATCCGCCCTGGCGGTGATCGTCGAGAAGGCCAGGAGGGCGCACAGGACATCCTCTTCCGTAAGCTTCTGTTCCTTCCTTCCCTCAGTAAGAACCTGACCTTCTGCAGGCATCTCTTTCTCCGGGAGAGCCTTTTCCCCCGTCAGATCCTTCTCCGACAGCATCTTCACAAGCATATTGACCGCGTACCGGTCGGCGTCATACTGGAGACCCTGCTGCCTGAAATTGAACAGAAACTGTTCTTCGGCAGATGCCTTCCCGGCAGCAGGCGGCGGATTGTGGTCAGCCCCCCAGGCCCCATGCCCCCGGAACCAGTGGTAGTACTCATGCAGCACAGTCTCTTCCAGGATTGTTTCAAAAATGCGCCTGCGGACCTCTGCCCCGCTGTACTGTTTGAAAAACTTCTCTGTGATCGAATCCGGAAATCTCTCCTCCACCAGGGAGAGATACCTGTCGATCAGCCCCGAGCTGATGATCACCCTGCTGCCCGATTCCTCCTGTCTGCTGACCGCGACCGGGCGGTCTTCTTTTATGATCATGGGCGTGACCTGTCTCAGGGACGACCCGTACAGATCATTTTCCTTTTGATAGAGTTCTTTCACACACTCCGCAACCTGGACAAAGGCGTTCTCTTCCGCCTTCTCCAGTCCCAGTGTTTTCAGCCCTTCGGCAGCCGCATCGAGTTCCACCGTCTTCCGGGGATGATACTTTTCACATTTACATTTTTTAAATTTCAGACCGCTCCCACAGGGACACGGATCATTCGGGTATATTTTCTGCATATTGCCTCCGTAAAGATTGTTTTTTTTCATGCCGCCTCAACCTGTTTGGGTTTTGAAGCCTCCCACGACTGAAGTCGCCTGCTTCCTGCCACCCCGCCTTGCGGCGGCCCCCGACCTTGCTTCAGAGCGGCAAACAGATTTTATCACATTCCCTACCTCTTATCCACCTTCCCTTTCAGACACAGCAGACCGACCTTCTCTTCCGGATACAGCAGACCAGCCTTCCCGTCCAGGGACATTTTGGCACAGCCGGCCGGCCTTTCATCCGGGCACAGCAGGCACCCCTTCCAATCCGCCTCACTGCGAAACACGCCTGCAAAAGTCCCGGGAAATATGGTATTATTGGGATGCATTCGGGATTTTATATCCGACAATACAGGAGAAACCGTTCGGGACATGCGGCAGCTGACCACTTCCGATCTCCCCTTTTTTCTAAAGAGAAGAAAAATCATTGTACAGCAGCAAAAAAACAGCGTGCGGGTACAGAAAAAAGACAAGACAAGGAGGCTTCCTATGAGAAAAACAGGTGGCAAGTGGATCAAAACAGCGGCCCTGGGACTTGCGGCCTGCCTGGCCTGGATGAGTACGGTCGGTGCGGGCGCCCCCGCCGCAGACGCATCCCCCGCGGAAAAGACAGAAACGGCGGCAGAGGCATCCACAGCAGAGACACCCTCTGTGGAAACCGCCATCCCCTACTGGGAGGATGACTCCGCCGCCATGGCATCGATCATAGAGTATGTCGTATCCGTGACCGATGAAAATTCTCCCGATTATAAGGAGCCCAAGGCGCGCATCGCCGTTTTCGATGTGGACGGAACCCTCTTCGGCGAGCTCTTTCCCACCTATGTCGACACATGCATGATGATGTACAGGATCCTGCATGACGACACCTATGAGGAGCCGGATCCCGAGGACAAAGAATACGTGGAGGCCCTGGAGAAAGCCCTGCTCAGCGGAGAACCGGAGCCGGACTACGACAAATCCGGCGGCCAGATCATCGCAGAAGCTTTCAAGGGACTGACGATCGACGAGTACCGCCAGTACGTGCGTGCCTTCATGGCGGAGCCGGCAGCAGGTTTCGACGGAATGTGCTACGGAGACGGCTTTTACAAGCCGATGACAGCCCTGGTCCAGTACCTCGCGGCACACGATTTCCAGATCTATATCTGCAGCGGCGGGGAGCGCACCTTCCTTCGTGAGCTCACAGAGGGGACGCTGGACGACTGGATCCCTCCCCAGCAGGTGATCGGCACGACCTTTTCCCTGACCGCCACCGGCCAGGGTGACAAGGCCGGCCGCAGCTACACCTACACGGCGGATGATGAAGTCCTGATCGAAGGAAACATGTCCTTCAAGAACCAGAAGATGAACAAGGTCGCCAGTATCGTCCAGGAAATCGGTGTCACGCCGATCCTGGCCTTCGGAAACAGCTCAGGCGATTTTGCGATGGCACAGTACATCGTGCAGCACGGAGGCAAGGCCTACATGCTCCTTTGCGACGACACGGAGCGTGACTATGGAAATACGGAAAAGGCCGCCGAATTTGCGCAGGAATGCGCGGAACTGGGTTTTGAGACCGTCTCAATGAAAAATGAATTCACCACCATCTACGGAGAAAATGTGCAGAAGACGTCGTTCTCTGCACCTGAACCGGCGAAGGAACCGACACAGGCTCCTGAGGATCCTGAGGAAGAAGCCCTGAAGCCCGCCGCCTGACCGTATACCACAGATCCGGACAGAACCCGCAGCCTGACCTTGCCCAACAGCTCCGAAACGATCTGCTGCCTGTGCAGCCCGCGCCTTTCGTCTCTTCCCTCTTACAAGAAAAAATACAAACCACGAAGCAATCCTCACCACACGAGAAAGAAGGAATAAATCTGTCATGAGCATCCTGTTTGTTTTTCTGGCCGCCCTTCTGGCGTCGTCTATCGGTTTTCATATGTACATCTGGTTTTTCTCCGTAGGCTACGGCCTGTCGATCGCAGCCATCGCGGTCGTCCTGGCGGCAGGCTTTCACCGGATCCTCACGCTCCCTGCCCTGCTCGCCTGTCTCCTGCTCGTCCTCTACGGCCTGCGGCTGTCCGGCTATCTTCTTTTCCGCGAGAGCAGGAGCACAGCCTACCGGCATGTGCTCAACCCGGAGATAGAAAGGAGTAAAAAAATGCCCCTGGGCGCCAAACTGGCCCTGTGGCTTTCCTGTGCGCTCCTCTATACCCTGATGACAAGCCCGCTCTACTTCCGTCTCTACAACGGAACACCTGCGGATCCCATGCTCTGGATCGGCATCCTCTTTATGGCTCTGGGAATCCTCCTCGAAACCGTCGCGGACCACCAGAAAACTCTGGCAAAGAAAAAAAACAGCCGCCGCTTTGTAGATACGGGGCTGTATCGCATCGTCCGCTGCCCGAACTACCTGGGCGAGCTCCTGCTCTGGCTGGGAATGCTGCTCACCGGAATGACCGCCCTCAGGGGACCCCTGCAGTGGATCTCTGCCCTGCTGGGCTTTTTACTGATCGTCTGGGTCATGTTCAGCGGCGCGCGGAGACTCGAGATCCGCCAGGATGCGAATTACGGAGACGACCCCGACTATCAGAAATACGTCCGCACCGTGCCGATCCTTCTCCCGTTCATCCCCCTGTACAGCGTAAAAAAATACAAATTTCTGGTGGCGTGAGCGAATACAAAGGTTTTTCCGCAGGCAAAACCCGGCACCCCGGTTGGCCCGGGTTTTGCCTGCGGACTGCGGGAATCCTCGACTTCCTTCATGTGACCTCAGCGCGACCTTACAAAAGATCCGATCCTCTCACACCTCCAGTTTCAGACCGAGACGGCCAAGGAGCGCTTCCTGCTCCGGTTCGATCCTGGAGATCACATTTTCTTTTCCAATCTTTACCAGATAGATCGTTTTTAAAGGCGCAAGCTCCTTGATGTCCACCTTATGTTCTTTCCGTATACACCTGCTGAGCGAAGCTGCCTGTACATTGAACCGGCACCGGAATCCATCCCTGTCTTTAAGTTTTTCTCTGTGAAAATAACTGGCATCAGACCAGCTGCAGATAATTACCTTGAGTACATCTTCCCATTCGTCCCCCAGCGGCGTTTTCCATCCATCCGGACACAGATCGAGTATGGCTTTGGAAAATCCATACTCCCAGACCTCAACACTGTTTGATCCCACCTTTCTATTTTTGCTTTCAATAATCCCCTCCGGTGTAATAACGCCAACATACCTATCAATCGGTTGTGGATATTTCTTACCGGGAACTCTTTTAGATGTCCGTTTGTAAAGATAGTAGGAATTTCCATTTTTTCTAACCATCATTCCTTTTGTCCGATACTTTTGCACCCATTCAGGATATGTTTTCTCAGTTTTCGCCATAAACCTCTCCTTTCTGCATAGGTGGCGTATGACTATACATGGCAGAAAAAAGCCAGAGTCATGAGTGATTTTGAATAAAACTCATAACTCTGGATAAACTCTGAGAATCGACATTATTCATTTTACTTTATGAAATAACCCTGCCGCATGATCCATTGAATCTACAACGTTTACATACGAAATCCTGTTGTTGCCTAGTTTTGCATAGGTCGGTTTTTGTTTTTGCTTAGGTCGGCTTCGGTAAAATGCCCTGGTCGAGTCCAGTATTTTGCTAATGATAGTGAAGTCCATACTTATAACGAAAAGAATAGCGGAAGTAGCCTCACTGTTATAAACATCCCCACTGACTTATATAATAATGACTTCTTATTCCAATATTGACATCGTATATGACACCATTTATAATGATATTAGGAGGTGCTCCATGTCCTAATTTGAAAAGTTACTCAAACGCATCTTATCTCTTGATAAGAACATGCGATTCGATGAGTTGCGTAAAGTCCTTGAGTCATATGGCTACATTATGACTGGGCCATCAGGAGGCAGCAGTCACAAAACATTTCGCAAACCAGGCTGTATCCCCATTACTATCCCCCAACATGAACCCATCAAAAAGAATTACGTCGAGATGGTAAAGGAAGTTATCGAAAGTGAGGATGACAATAATGAAATCAATTGAATACTATATGAATCTCCCTTATCGCCTTGAACTCATCCCAGACATCGATGAAGGTGGTTATGCAGCACGTTATCCGGATCTCCCCGGGTGCATTACCTGCTCTGACACGATGGAAGGCGCTCTGGCTAATATCCTTGACGCAAAAAGAGCATGGCTGGAAGCCGCTATTCAAGAAGGAATACAAATTGCTGAACCTGTTATTGATACAGATCTGTCGCAGTACTCCGGCCAGTTCAAACTACGGATGCCAAAAAGTCTGCACCGTTCCCTCTCTATTCATGCAAAACAAGAGGGAATTAGTATGAACCAATATTGCCTCTACCTACTCTCTAAAAATGACGCTGTTGTGTCGTAGCAACTCTATGTCATTTATTCTCATTGATGGTCGGTTGGTAATCACCTGCGGACTATTCTTCTGTTGTTGGAACAAAACCTGGATCGGGTGTATAACCTGGTCTTTTTTGCATTCCAAGCTATGTTCCAACCATCCCGCCCTCACATATCAGTTCTATGTAGATACTTCAGTTTTATGTGGGTCGGCTTTTGTTTTTTCTTAGGTCGGCTTCGGTAAAATGCCCAGGTCGGATCCTGTGTTTACTTTAGATGCCATACGCAATTATTTAAAATATCTTTGCGTATCTCCCAAAGTGCCTAGAATCATTCATCTTTACTTTTACAAGGGTAGGTATTGACCGCCTGTATCATGTACGTTATAATGTACGCATAGAGAGGAGGTGTCTACAATGACTACCACTACCATTACCAATTTCAGAAAGAATGTTTACTCCATGGTTGAAAACACTGTCCGCTTTAATGAGCCTGTTAATATTACTACCAAAGACGGCAACGCAGTGATGATCAGCGAAGAAGAATATCTCGGTTTGATAGAGACCTTATATCTTACTTCTGTTCCGGGAATGAAAGAGAAGCTAATCGAAGGACTCAACACTTCTCTGGCGGAAACAGTCTCCGAGGAGGAGGTGGTCTGGTAAGTGTATAAAATCGTCTACACTAAAACTGCCACTAAGGATATCCCTAAACTAAAAGCTGCCCATCTGGATGCGAAGGCTAAAGCCCTCATTGATGTCATTCGAGAAAACCCATATCAGGCACCACCCTCTTATGAAAAATTGGTGGGTGATCTACAAGGGCTTTATTCTCGGAGGATCAACATTCAGCACCGCTTGATTTATCAGGTTTTTGAAGAAGAGAAAACGATCAAAATCGTGAGTCTTTGGACTCATTATGAGCGATAATCTCTCATCCTCGTCAAGAGTCTCAGTTATTACTAAGGCTCTTTTCTGTTGTGGGAACAAAACATGGATCGGGTGTGAGACCCGGTCATTTTTATTCCGGTGAATTAACATACACCATAAAGAGGAGTTATTTTCAGCCAAGTCTAAGCCTTCAGACAATTTTCTCTATGTTGATGTCCTTTTCAAAATACGTTGCAGTCGAAGCAGGTGGACCACCTGTCTCAAGACGCTGTTTTTTACAGGTCGATTTGACTTCCTGTGCGTTCATGTGATACCTGGTTACCAAGATAATGCCAACACTAATTACAAGAATCGCATCAACGATGTAAATGATGGCAGCCTCTGTACCACCTGACACATGATGCATTACACCTTCACAAATCACTCAAATAACTCCTGTCCCGTGCGCGTATTGACTATTGTAATACTTTTTGTTATACTTTAGTCATGAGAACTACTATCGTTGAAACACTCGTAGAGTGGGACGATAATAAGAACCGTCTGAATATCAAGAAGCACGGTATTAGTTTTGAAACTGCAGCCTTAGTGTTTGCCGATGAGGAGCGGATAGAATACTACGACAAGCTGCATAGTCAGGACGAAGACCGTTATGTGGTTCTTGGATGCGTTCAAGGCATCTTATATGTCGTCTATACCATGCGTGACGAAGCCGCTCGAATCATTTCAGCCCGAATGGCCAACTCCCAGGAAAGGAGGATCTACTATGGAGAATGAGAACATCGTACGTACGGTTATTCGTACAGGTCAGCAGCCTACTGAGGCTCAGATTCGAGAAATCGAACTTGCAGCTTCCAGACCAATCACACCTGATGAGGATGCTCCGGAACTAACCCTTGAGCAATATGCTGAGATGGCCGCTCTGGCAAAAGCCAGGCGTAATAAGCAGGCAAAACCTGTCGTTGCTCTTCGTATCTCACCGGATACTCTTGAAAAAGCTAAAGCAACCGGCAAGGGTTATACTGGATTTCTCAGCCGTCTGCTTGACAATGCTATCAATGATCCACAATTAGTATCTCGCAGCCTGTAAACTGATTTCCTGAAAACCTTCAGCAGCAATGTTGGAGGTTTTCTTTTTAATGTTCATGTTGTCGGAACAAAACATGGATCAGGTGTGTGACCCGGTCATTTCGTTCCGGTGTATGCTATGTGATTATGTAGGTAAATGATTTTCCCCGGGGAGCAGAGACCTTGGCCTCCGCTCCCTTTTTGATGGGGTTCATTGCTTAATTTGATGTGGTCGGGTCAGGTGGATTGCCTGTACCTGACCACTGTTTTTTAGTAGGTCGGTTCGACTTCTTATCGATAAACGCTTGTCGTTTATCGCCGCGTGATGCACAGCTTGCGAAGCAAGCATTCCTTGGTGCATCATCGCGATCCGCCGGAGGCCTGACTAATAAAGCTGGCTTTATTAGTTCACGTTCATACGACGGCGGGTTACCAGAACAACGCCAGCACCGATTACAAGGATTGCACCGATGATGTAGAAGATTGTGGTACCGATGCCACCGGTGGAAGGAAGCTGTGTACCAGAGTTATTCTCTACCGGAGTCGTAATTGTAAGAGTAGTCGCATCTGCGTCGGAACCAGCAACTGTTACTTCCGTAGGAGTTGTCAGCAGATTGTAACCAGCAGGTGCCTCGACCTCGATAAGTTCATATGTACCATTTTCCAGACCATCGAAATTTGCATTGCCCTGTGCGTCTGTAGTTACAACAGTGATTGTTGTATCTTTAGCAAGATCTTCAGCCTTTTCACTTGTGACTGTAACCCATTTAACATCTTTTGCTGTTGCGTCGTAGTAATAGTATTTACCTGCCGCGCGATCAGACTCATGGGTATCTCCTTCAGCCTGGCCAATTGTCTTAGCTCTAAGGACAAACTTTGCACCTTCCAGTGGCGTAGTTTTATCAGAGCCATCGACCTTTTTGATTACGACCTTAGCAGAGAATGTCTTTACAACTACCGGCGGTGTCGTCTCTTTGCTGGTATCGTCCTTAGGATTGTTGTGATATGTCAGGGTTGCATGGTTCTCGTCGATTTTTGTAACAGCCTGATCATTTACAGTTGCTGTGTAAGTAACAGTAATCGGATCATTATAAGTATATTTAGCTGTCTTGCTTCCCTCTTCACCTGTAAGCATATCAATCGTTACAGAGAAATCCGCAGTTTCAGTAGATACTGTATAATCTGTATCCTTCGTTAATGTTGCTGAACCAATCTTAACAACAATAGAATCAACACCATCAAATGTAAGTCCGGCTGTTGTCGTATCAGCGAATGTCATTTCATACTTCTTTGTATAACCGGTGGTATCCGGAACCTTACTGGAAAGTGTATAAGTAACTTTCTGGCCAACCTCGACAGAAATGTCGTCAGCAGTCTTTGTTATTCCAGGCCACTCAGCCTTCTGTGCAACCTTTCCATTCGGTGCCGTATTGGAAATGGAAACGATACTTGTATAATCGCCACTCTGAACGCTAGCACCTCTCGGATAAACCATGTAATAACCAAGTGCAAGATTTTCAAATTTTACGGATTCTGCGCCTTTTGCTACTGTCTGAGTAGTTGTAGGTGCAATATTATTATCCTGCGCATATTTGAATGCTGCCTTTGCAAACTCCGCCACATTAGAATCTGTGATATTGATGTATTTCTTTACTCCATCTACAGTAATCTCATTTAGATTACCTGTATTAGTGTCAACAATATAACCTGCACCAGCAGCACCAGTTGCAAAAAATCCTGTCCAGGCAGAATTGATGGTGTAAGCAACGGCGGTATAGTCGCCAGCATCATTGGTAGCACCTGTTGTGGTCATGTCAAGAATCTTATACGCATCATAGTATGTGTTATCTGCATTAGGGTCTGTCTTAGGACTCGTAATTTCAATGCTGCCAGTTGTTGGATCGGCTGCAAATACACTTGTGCTCATACCAAGCACCATAACCATGGCAATCAGCAGAGCGAAGATCTTTTTCATTTTCTTCATGATCGTTCATCCTTTCTTGTTAGTCCGTCCCTTCAAGGACTTCAGTCTTTGTTTCAGCCCATGAAGAGCGTTTACTGTTTCAAACCACAGCTGGTTATTTTGACTGTCCCTCCGGCACCTCGACAGTTTTCCGTCGGGACAGCCTTTTATTAAGTTGTACTATCACGGTTTCAGATTTCGGCGTCAGTTATTCGTCGAGATCAGAGGCTGTTAGTTTAACCTCCTTTCTCTACGCCTCATCCTGAAGCCGTACATCAAGACGGATGCGATGACGAGCATCAAGCCGCCTAATGTATAAGTGAATGTGCCGGGACCACCGGTGTGCGGAAGCTCATATCCCGTGCTGTTTGTAATAAATGCATCGTATGTCGTATCGTCCGGTGCATCATCCACTCTGAACGAATTGCCCTGAGTAATTGTTATTATGTCTGCTTCAACTTTCAGCCCTACCGGATCCGTCAGTAAGTTAAATCCATCAGGTGCCTTTGTCTCTACCAGGTAGTAATCACCATATGTCAGTTCTCCTAATTCGATCAAACCGACCTTCCCCTCTGTTGCCAAAGACTCAAGGTTTGTTTGAATCGGATCTGCTTTAGGGGTGCTTTCATATCCCTCTTTGGTGTAGAGACTGAAGATTGCGCCGGAAAGCGGTCTTGAAGCATCCTGATTCTTTTTCTGGATTATTACTTCTCTTGCAAGCTGTTTATTTTGGATAACTCCACGATCCGGAACCGGATTCGTTGTCACCAGCTCAAAGCCCGGACATGTTGTCGTTTCCGCAATGGTATAGGTGATCAGCTCAGATGTATTTGTATATGTAGTTACAGCATCATCGCCTTCACCGGTTGTCGTTTCATTTGTTATCACCGTATACTGCGGCAGGTCACTGAAAGTCGCTACCCATGCCTCCAGTTCGCCCGCTTGATCAATCACACCATCAAGTTCTACTGACTGATCAGTAGGCTCGTTATTTTTATAAAGTGTAAAAGTGACTTTAGAACCTGCAGGAGGTGTATCTATAACTGTCGTTCCATCCGCCTTCACCCACTCTTTGGTGGCCGAAACATTGATCCTTTTAATTCTGTTTGTCTGTGTGGTCAGGCCTGTTGCAAGATTCGTCTCCGTGGCAGCAGTAAAATCAGTAGTTCCAAGATCGTCTTCGATATTTGTAACAACAAGCTTATCGTCTTGTGCTTCTACTGTTACAGTTATCGTCGCTGCTTCCGGTTTCTGTGCATACCCCGGTGCCCAGGATTCTGTTACCGTATAGGTATATGTTCCAGCCTTTTCATATCGGATTGTACCGAACGTTGTAGTGTGGTCAGGTGTTCTGTCATCGTCGTAAACGTCCACCACACTATCAGTGTTCTCCGCAATGGTTTCCGGCATCGGGGATATCCCTGTCGTTCCATCCGTATATGCAGCTGTCCCTGCAGCCAGAGTAAATCTGTAGTACTGCTCTGTAGGCCACGTATACTCGGTGATCTTCTTAACCTTTAGTTCTGCACTGACATCCTTATGTGACTTCACCGTATTTTTAAACTGGTTGTAGAAACGGGTGTCAAGCTCATCAATAGTGCCGGTTATCGTGTCTCCGTTTCTGGTTCCGCCTGTATGCTGTATCTGTGTTATTTCGTACCCTTCATCAGCTATATTGGAACCTTCACTGATCGGAGGTCTGCCGGATGTTATACCGCCTGCATTATCAGCGGGATATTTATTGGCATAAATCTCCTGAATGGTATAAATTGTTCCGGAAGGAAGGTTTGTGAAACGGATGACTTCATCCTGTTTCAGCGTCATGTCATAGGTTATCGTGTGGTAGCCATTTTCAGCCGGTATTTTCCAAAGGACATTTCCATCATCGTCCTTAAGTGAAACAATTCTTCCGTCAACATTGGCCCATTGAGCCAAATCTCTGTATATAAGTGTGTTCCAACCTCTGAATGTTTTCCCGCTGAACCTTTCTACGTCCTCTGTAAAACCCTGATCAGTATCTGTAGTCTGATAACCATACAGGGTAAATGCATTGCTCTGTGTTCTGGGAACATATTCGTAACCCACAATACCTGCCGGATCCACCGGTGTGTTGTTAGGATATTTGTCCGGAATCTTCAGAGTGACCCTATATGTGAAGGTTTCAGCATTTTCCTCCGCTTCTGTCATCAGGTCATCAGGATCATCTACGATCTTTGTGATATCCAATTCAGCCGTTTTTCTATTTGTACCGATCAAGCCCTGGACAGATGCTGTTGTCTCATAATAGATATCGCCATCGATTGGATAAGTTTTCGCTCCCGAAGCGGGGTTGTTGTACTTATCCTGTCTGACAAGGTACTTCAGGGTACCGTTTACTACCATAGGACGGACTGTCTGCGGAGTGAACTCGTACTCGTAAACGTTTCCTTCCGTTATCACCTCGTATAAGCTGTAACAATGTCCTGTTTCAAGAACATCCATATTGCCCACGCCGTTCTCATCTCTCTCATCCACGATAACGCCGGGTGCAATATAAATATTGCCGGTCCAGTTATTGGATGAACTCAAATCCATGCCAAGCGTGTGCAACGCAGGTGTAATGCCGTCCTCACTTTCGGTATATGGAATCAGGTCTTCAGAGAGAGTACCGTTGGACAGATAATATTGATCATCCATCATGATATAGAAGCGAATCCTGGAATAAGGATCCTGCGCGTTGATGGAATGAGCAAATTCCTTTTTTACCGGCATCTGCTGAGAGACAAGTCCCATATTGCTGGTGTATGTAATGGGGATTTCTTTTACATCCCCATATTCATAACTAATATTGCCTTGCTGATCGACTGTTTCAGTGACCTGCTGATATTTCACGCTTGCATGGGTGTTGGTCAGCAGAGTATACGGTGAGGTGTTTGTAATCTGATCTTTATATTCATCAAAAGTAATTGTGTGATTTGTATTATCGCTTTCATCTGTGTAATGATAATCATCCCCATATTCAAGAATATGGTTGTTCAAAGCAGCTACCAGGTCATACGAGGTCTGACTTGGCCAGACATCAAAGCTTACTGTATATGTCCAGCCATTCTCCAGCATATAAATCGCGGCATCTCCCTCACCTTCAGCTTTATTCATATCCCAGACTACTGACTTCTCATCTGTGTTACTAAATCTGGCTCCTTCGACCGTAACCTCCTGTGTAGTTATCGTTTTGACTCCGCCCGACGCACTGTTATCCAATACCCCATAGGTTTTACTTGGTATTGTCACCGTTCCATCTGCGTTAGGCGTTAGGTGAAGTTCCTCCTCCGTATATGCTGTCTGCAAGGTGTAATTCCTGTAAGTGATCGTATATTCAAACGATTCAGTATCAATATGCTCGAATATTACTGTACTCAGACCAGTAATTCCGTCATTGATCTCAACATTTGCATAAGCAAAGTTCATATTGATCGCTTTGAGGATTTCCTTCAGTTTTTGTCTCAATGTCTCATTATCAGCCGCATTGATTCTGTAAGTATCCTTAGCCGATCCATTATTGTAGGCATAATCAACCAGCTGTCCAAGGTAATCCTTCGAATAGTCATTAGTAGAACCATATGCAAACAAACCGTACATAATGGCGCCTTCACCGCCGACCAGTCTCCTGGCTTCATCTCTTGCGCCTAAATAGCATCCTTCAGCATCTGCATATGTACCGGTCGCCTGATTGCTAGGCCAATACTGGGAAGGTGCACCGTCAGTAATGAACAGAACATATGTCGGATCCTCATCATGCCCCATAAGATCGACAGCTTTCTGCAGACCTTGTGCCCAGTTTGTTCCTTTCGCAATACCAACACCTGTATTAGTATCACCGGCACTTGTCTCACTAGACCCAATTTTCCGACCGTTTCTGTACGTACCTACGGCACTTGTATATGTAATGGCATCGGTTGTCCAATTACTTTCTCCCAGACTAATGATTTGTGCATTTCTGTTAAAAGTTACAAGCGCCATCTCGACAGCATCCGGATGAGCTGTTGTATTGTTCGCGAGCAGCTCTGTCGCCATTTCGTTAAGCTCATCCTTCGCCGCTTCCAGTCTGGTCTTACTATCGGAATTCGGGATATAATTACTTGCCATACTACTGGAAGTATCAAATACGACGATTACGTTTACATGCGGGTCTGACTGCTTATTCTGCGCGTTGCCTGTAACACTGAGGTGCAGCTTATAGGTTCCATCATTGTTGGAAGTTGCTTCTTTTTTGTTCCCAATAGCCCCCAGATCCGGAACGTCTCCACCCGGATCTGTTCCTTCACCTCCCTGCCCGCTCATGGCCGTAGAATTGTAAACCAAATACAAATCGGTTGTCCCAGTCGGGAAATCTCTTCGTGTATTTCCTGCAGTATCGTTTCCAGTATTAAATGTCCAATAATGAACGGTATTGTCTGCCCTTTCTATTTCATTTCTAATAATCGTAGGCGTATTGTTATTCATGTCTTCAAACTGACCTACGTGTGTATTACTTAAGCTGTATCCTTCTTTTTTGAAATTACTCAGGTTAAACATACCGTTTTGCGGTATCAGTGTCGCGAGATTAGTATTTCCGTTGTCAATAGACTGACCATTGTAGGTAAACCCATCAATATCATGACCCTGATCATCCACAAAATGCAGTCTGATGTTTCGAGCCTGTCCTCCATTTTCCCAGGAGATGGTATACGTTGAGAAGCTTTCCGTAACAAACTCAATCGCAGCACCGTTTTCATTTGCCGTAATGTCACTGCTCTCAATTGATGCACCCGCAACCTGCTCCGGTTTTATTTTCCCGTCCTCTTCCAGAAGATGGTGCACTTCAAGATTCTGTATCAGATCAGCCTCATTCATTCCTTCCGGCAGAGATTTCATGACAATAGAAACTGTCACCTCTCCTTTGGGTTCAATCACATTGCCTTCCGGATCCAAAATGCTGATGTCTAATGCAGAAAATCCTTCAATGATTTCATTTTCTTTCGTAACGGAAGCGAAGTAGGCGTCGTCTTCTGATTCAATAGAGGCATCTTCATCAGCAGACGTATCTTCATCCGTGGATGCATCTTCATCAGTAGACATATCTACATCAGTCACCGGGGCTTCTGCATCAATTCCCTCAATCACATCAACCACATCACCCGCTTCACTGTTTTCATCATGAAGTGTATCGATGGTTTTTTTAGCCTCCTGATACTCTTCACTGTCTTTCGCAAGCTCCACGAGTCTCAATGTGGATCCATTCGGAATTCCCGCATCAGCGCCATATGTCACAGTCACTTCATATGACTTTCCGTCTGCAGAGACAAAACCACCTGTCAGTGTCTCCGTCCCGACAATGGTGTACACCGAAAACGCGTCTGTCGTGAACTGAATGCTGGTGTCGGCGGTGTCCCGGGTGTTTGTGTTCTGGTCGGTACTCAGGACTTCGGGGCCGTCTTCTGCGAAGTGGACGACGTCGAGGCTGGTCTCTTTGTTTTCGGGAGCATCGAGGAGTCTGATCTCCACGAGGACTTCCTCTTCGGGCTCGATCTTCTGGCCGTTGTACCAGATCTCGATGTCGAAGACACGAACGTAGCCGTTGCTCTTCCGGGGAAGTGCCTGACCATCCGGATTGTTTCCATCGGCATTGCCTGTGGAGGAGTCTGCTTTCGCGGCGGCGTTGTCGCCAGCGTCAGCATTTTCTTCTGCGATCTGGGCTGCGACTTCTTCCACCTTTTCCACAGCCTGCTCAGAGTAGTCTTTGTATTCAGAATCGCTCTCGAGGATCTCTCTGACTCTGAGTTCAGAGCCGTCGGGGATCTGTGCGTCTTCACCGTATGTGACGTTGATCTCGTAGGCTTCTCCGGATGCCGCGATCACGGAACCGGTCAGGAACTTTTCTTCAGCCGCTGCCAATCCGTCCTTCTGGTCTGCGGTTACAGCATCTGTTCCGTCCTTGTTTTCTTCTGTCTGATTTCCTTTCCCCGTCTGTTTTTTTTCTGTCCGGTCTTGTTCTGTATTGTCTGTATTGACAGCTTCCGCTGCAGTATCCGTAGCATCTTCTCCAATCGCTCCGTTCCCGGATATGCTATTCTGGCTGTCCTTCAGGTGGAGGACACGGCGGATCTCTTTCTGGGCAAATTGTCCGGAGGCAACGTCATTCACGTCGCTCTCTTTCGCAAAGAGAATCTCCGCAGTTCCGGATTCGTCACAGGAGATCTGGTCCGGGTTGAAATCCAGGGAAAAGAAGCCCCTGACTTTTTCGCCTTCTGCAAGGGTCTTTCCGTCCGCATCATAGGTTGTCTGGTTTTTCCGGACGGTGTAGGGGGTAAAGGTAAAGATCAGGTCCTGTCCTCTGTACTCTCCGCTCTTATAAATATTTTCGACCTTGACAGTGGCTGAGATGTATTCTGTCTCGGCCTTATCAAGGATCCGGTCCGGGGAGCGGGTGCCTTCGATGGCTTCTGCGCCCAGCCAGGTTTCTTCGTCTGTCGGGAAGTCTTCCTCAAAGTCAGCATCGGTGGAGGATCTGGTGATTTCAGTCGAAGCCTCCATTTCTTTTGAGATTCCGTTTTTGGACTTATTGATGGCTTCGACCCGGTTCTCCGTCAGCCGCAGGGCTCCGGGAAGTCTGTAACGCGCGGTGTAATGGTCTTTGTTCAGGGTGCCGGCAGGGATCGTGTAGGCAAGGTAGACTCGTACGAAGTCTGCGGAAGCGATCTGTGTGTCGTCCTTCACCTTTTCCCAGTCTGTCGCGGAATCAGATCTGATGGCTGTCGTGTCGGCAATTCCGTCTTCATCGTACTTTGCGGGATAATAGTAGAGACCTGTTCTGTCTGACAGGACTCCTGCCAGATCCAGGGTCGTCTGAAGTCCCGCGTAGGTCTTATCCTCGGTTACAGCGACTTCGGCGGCGTCAAGGCTCTCCCCTTCGATCGTGCCGTCCTCCGGATTCACTGCATCTGCCTGAACTTTAGAGGAGCTGCTCTTGTGCTTTTCCGTGAACTCTTTGTCGGAATCGTCGGAATCTTCTGTACTGCCGCTGCGACTGGGATCGATGTCTTTTGCATCTGCTTTTTCCGATCCGGTTTCATCCCGGTCAGTGTTTTCATCGGATGCTCCTGTGCTGTCTGTATCCCTGATCCCATCTGCAGCAGCTGCCTCTGTTCCGTTCTCTGTCTCAGAACTGTCTGTCCCGGCAGTCTGACCGGACATAGTGTCTTCTTCTGTCCCTGCGTCTGTGTCCGCCGGCTCTTCGTAGGTCTCCTCGAAAGTCTCATAACATTCCGTACTATGGGTATGGACCGGCTTTTCGCACACCAGGACCCTCTCATAGCACTCATCGGTATGCTGATGGGTCTCTGACTCTTCCTCGCCGCAGATAAGCTGCAGCTCAAAGCAGGAGTCATCATGCTGATGTTCCTCGATGCCGCACGCCGCCTGTTTTTCCATCGTGATAGCAGGAAGCACGAGGGCATAAGTTGTAGCGAATACAACAAGAGCGCCTACAATGCTGACCACTCTGGTTAAAAAGCGTCTGACGCGTCTTTTGCTCAGTATTTCCCTGATTCTTTCGGGCAATCTTTTCATAATACGGTTTCTCTCTTTTTGTTCGTCGTCGAAGCATCCGGGCCGGATCATTGATCACATGGCCTGTATAGCTTCGTTTGTCCTTATGCGGACCATCTTCATGATTTCCGCAGTTGCATTCTCTACATGTTCTTTGCTGTTTTTGGAGGCCTTGTCCCTTCTTCTGTCCGCGTCCGCCTTTCCGGCATCTTCCCGCAGGATCTGCTCCTCATATTGCTGGAGAAAATCCTCAAAGAGTTCCTCGCCTCTCTGGCGGGCTAGTGCAGCCTCACGCAGAGTGTCATAGCTTCCCAGATACCTGGTCCTGCCCTTGAAGGTGATCTGCGCACACCATTTACCGATGCGGTTATTTTTGTAGACGCCCCGTACACCGGTGGTGTTATTCTTGGGGATAGTCTTGCTGCGGATGGCCTCGATACAGGTACCGTCCACAAAGTGCTTGGAATTATAGGGTGTGTTGAGGCAGCCGCAGCTCATGGTATGACCGATCTTGAGGCTGGACTGGCATACGGACACTTCATTCCCGCAGCTGCACCGGCATTTCCAGTAGTGCTTTCCGTCCCGCTTTCCATCGTAGGCAGTCACAGTCAGCCTGCCGAATTGTTTGCCGATCCAGTCCTTGAGGGGCGGACGGCTGAGACAGCCGCAGCTCTTACGGTAGCCGCTCTTCAGCTGGCCGGCCGGCGCCAGGATCCTGCCGCCGCAGTCACACACACAGTCCCAGAGGTAATCCCCGCGGGTATTCTGCTCTTTGGTCTTTCCGATGACCGTGAGCTTACCGAACCGTCTGCCGGTCAGATCGTCGTAGCGGGGCGGTTTCTGTACACAGCCGCAGGAAGTGGTCCATCCGTTCTTTAAATAGCGCGAAGGAACCCGGATCCGGCTGCCGCAGTCACACTGACAGATCCATATCGTATATCCGTTTTTTCTTTCTTCCGTAGGTTCTACAGCTACAAGACTTCCGTAGCGTCTGCCCGCGATATCATTTCTTCTTCCCATATCCTTACCCTTCACACTCCTGCGAAGCCCTCCTGTACCACCGGCAGGTGTCCCTGGATTACCTCATAATGCATATTATGCGGTAATTCTGAACAGTATTCTAAGCTGAGCCTGCCCTGCAGGAGACATGGGCTTTTGATATAATCTCTTCTTTACAGCTATTATATAGCATCTGATGTCAAAGCAAACGTCAAAAAGGTGTCAAAAAAAGGAAAACTTTTTGCGCAGAAGCAGATCCGCTTGTCAATGAGCCCCAGGTCGGCTTACTTTCCATAAGATCATCCCACCTCTGTAAAAACCATTCCCACTTTATCATCAGACTTTTCACACGTCAACCAGTTTTAAACAATCTTCCTCCCACAACAAATAGTCTCGACCAGTTAACTTTCCGGTACAAAAACCGGATTATCTGGCCGGGACTGTTTTTTTTCATTGTTTCCTTCCGGAATCCCGGAGTCCGTGGTTCTGGAGCCGGGTTTCCTCTTCTATATTTTCTGGGCCCGCTGGTTCGAGGTTACTATTCCCCCTCTGGTGATCCACGGTGTCTAACCTCTAACTATGCATTATGCGGTTTTTTTATATGGAAGTATTTTCCTTATCATACCGGATCAAGCATTCCACAGATCCTGTCCAGAATGTCCAGCTGGGTCTCACAGCTGACAAGGGTGTAGATCCTGGTGGTGTTGATATTGGAGTGTCCGAGAATGTCCGCGAGGCGGACGATGTCCTTTTCCTTCTCATAATAGGTCACGGCAAAGAGGTGCCGGAGGTTATGAGGGAAGATCTTCTCCCTGGAGACTCCCGACAGGGCACTGAGTTCCTTCATCCGGTGGAGGATATTGGTGCGGTCAAGGGGTCTGCCTGTGCGGGTAATGAAGATGCTTCCCTCCGTGATGGCTCTCTCCCGGCAGTAGGCGAGAAGTTTTTTACAGAGCTGCCCGGGGAGCAGGATCATGCGGCTCTTTCCCTTGAGAGAAACAGCGGTGCGGCGGGTATGGAGGGAGGCGACTGTGATGAAGGGCAGCTCGCTGATCCGGATCCCGGTTCCGGCCAGAGTCTCCATGATGAGTGCCAACTGCCGGCCGCCCTGTTTTCCCCTTCCCTGCCTGCCGGCGGCAGCCTGCAGGATCCTTTGGTATTCCTGCACAGACAGGTCTTTCTCCGAACGGCGGAAGGTGTCGCGCTGGACCTTGAAGGTCGTGACGCAGCAATCATGCCAGCCCATGTATTTAAAAAAAGAATTGATCGACGAAATCATGGAATTGGCAGTAGAAAGCTTATAGTTGTCCCTGAGATACTGCTTGTATTGCCGCACTCTCTCCTTATTGAGAAAGGGCTCTCCCCGTACAGACTCTCCCTGTACACCTTCTGTGACATACACAGCATCCTTACTATATGTGGATTTGAGCCAGGATCGGAAATGTGCAAGGTCTCTGAGGTACTTCCGGATCGTTGATGAGCTTTTTTCCTTCTCTTCCATGCCTTCTCTGAAACAGTGAAGCAGGTGATCGGTAATACGCCAGTCGGTGCAGGCACCGGTTCTGTCAGCCTCACAATTTCCGCATGTAAAGTCTGTCCGTACACAGGTAATCTGACCGTTGGCCATATCTCCCATGTCTCTTGTCTCCTTCTTTCATACTGGCAGTTTCTTTAAGACTCACACGCGAGTCTTGCACGATGAAGATTAAACCGGCCGGAAAATCAGCAAGCAGGATCGTTTTTTCTCCTTCAGCAGTCAGCGACATACAATACGAAAAAACGGGAACAGTTTTTCCCCTGTTCCCGAGCCCTGCCTGTTGATTATTTCGTGTGGGCTTCTAAATATCTTTTATTATAGCCATATACAGGTCAATTGTACACTTTAATTCATACATAAAAATAGAAAATATTTAAACAGCCTAAAAGGATATTCCATTCCAGCAGACTTTTTTGCACATTCGAATCATCTGCCCGGGTTGGTGCAGCCGACTTTCACTCCTTATCAGACGCAGGCTGCATTTTCTTTTCTACCTGATCCAGAATGGAAACCAGCTGATCCATGCTGATCCGGGTGTAGATGCGCGTTGTATTCAGATCCGAGTGCCCCAGCAGATCGGCCAGGCGGGCAATATCATGATCACAGCCATAGTAATTGACAGCAAAGAAATGCCGCAAATTGTGGGGAAAGATTTTGGGAGCGGGAACGTCCGCTTCCTGTGACAGCCTCTTCATCCTGTGAAGAATGTTGCTTCTGTCAACCGGATTTCCTTCTGATGAAAGAAAAACCGGGCCGGTCCGGATGCCATGACCGGCACAGTACTCCCTGAGCAGTTCACACAGCCTGGAGGGGAGGGGGATCTCCCTGTATTTGCCCTTGAGATAGACACAGCATTGCCGCCGGGACAGAGACTCCACTGTAATAAATGCCAGTTCGCTGATCCGGATCCCGGTACAGGCAATTGTCAGCATGATGTGATACAGCTGGTCACTACGCATCGCGCGGGCAGCGGCCAGCAGGCGCTGGTATTCCTCCTGCGAAAGCTCCCTGTCCTCGTCTCGAAAGCTCTTTTTCTGCATCCTGAAGGTAGACAGGCAACAGTCATGCCAGCCCATAGTCTTAAAAAAAGAGTTCAGGGCAACAATATTGGCATTGGCCGTCGACAGCTTATATTTTCGGAAAAGCTCGGTCTTATAGGCGACAGCCTCCTGCTTTCCGAATTCAATGTCTGCGCCCAGCCACCTGGCAAAAGCTTCTACGCTCCTTCTATATTGTGCGATCGTTCCGGCACTCTTCTCATTTTCTACAAGTGCTGCCGTAAAAGACGCCACGCACTGTTCCTCTATTCTATGTCTCATGATGCTGTCCCTCGTCCTTTTGTATAATCAACTCTTAAGTTGTTTACCAGTGCTTTCGTACAACATACCTATTGGCATTGTATTTTGCCATGAGCAGCTGATTCTCCTCAATTCCATCAAAAAACCGAAAACAAAAATCAGAATGATCGGGGATGAAAAAAAGCGCTGTTTCGGCCTCAGAAAACCGCAGTCTGTTCGCCGTGTTCATTCCTCCGCCTCCGGCCGTTCTGTCAGGTAGCTGAGTTCCTCCCTGATCTGCGCAAAGTCGATTGTCAGATCTCCTCCACTGATCCCGACGGGAACACAGGCATTAAAGTCATAGACTCCCGGCAGGTCTTCATCCTCATAATAATAGGCCAGAACCTTCTGCTTTTTGGGATCCACAATCCAGTATTCTTTGACGCCGGCATTTTTGAACTTTGCCAGTTTCATATACATGTCTTTTGTCCGGGTCGAATCCGACAGGATCTCCACGACAAAGTCAGGTGCCCCAAAGCACCCTTTTCGCACGATTCTGCTCCTGTCGCAGATGATACAGATATCCGGCTGGACCATGGTGAACCGATCCTGATCCAGCTGCACGTCGAAGGGCGCCGTAAAAACACGGCAATCCGGCCTTTTCCTTTTCTGATACTCCTTGAATCTGTAAGCGAGCTCGATCAGCAGTTCCTGATGAAGGGATGATGGCGCTTCCATTCTGAAAAAATACCCGTCGATCAGCTCTACTCTCAGGTCATCCGGCAGCGCATAATACTCATCGAGGGTATAGGGGCCGCGGGGGTTGCCGAAAATGGTTCTGCCGTTGGGGGCATGAAGCGCTCCGGCCGCATAGGCAGGGGACGGCTCTGCCAGAAGCCCGCGGGTCTCTTCTGCGCCGGCAATGTCCGTATACCGCAAACCAGCTTTCCCCCGTATCCTTTTCGGAGTTTCCTTCCCGTCGGCCAATGTCTCTTCCAGTTTGCGGAGCGTCTCCGGCCTTGGAGAAACCGTCGCGCCCGTCAGAACCTTCTGTACTGTGCCGATCGGCAGACCGGACCGCTTCGCGATCTCTGCATAGGTAAGTCTCAGCCGGGTCTTCTGGATCCTCATCTCTTCCACTGTCATTGAGAACGCCTCCTCTCCCCACATGTATTTATGAAAAACAGCTCGCATATCTGCCTTCCGGCATCCGTCTCTGCTCCCCCCCTATATCATATCGTATATTTCAGAAATATTCAACCGTTTAATGGAAATATATTTCCATATATACCTGTACCACCTGCTCTCAATACCCTGGGCGGTGTCCTGATTCCTTAGGCTTTGTCCTCAGGATGGTCCCGGCACGATTTGCCCGGCAGGATATTATATGATATCTTTTTTATGAAGAGCGAAGGAGACCGCCCTGCAAAGGCAAGGGAGTATGACAAATCCCTGTAATTCATCACATTTTTCAGTTCAGAAAGGGGAAATACTATGTGGAACAGACAGGAAATCAAGGCAGGCGGAAAAGCCGCCTTCAAGGCAAATTACTGGAGGAGCGTTGGCGTATCCTTCCTGCTCTCCCTGCTCATCGGGGGTACCGCCGTCGCTGCGCGGGTCAATTCAGGGTCGCCCGGCACACAGGGGCAGCAGTCTCTTGAGGAGGCCTCCGGCTCCATACCCGAGCTCCCTCCCGCCCTCATCGCGATCATCGCAGGCGCTATCCTCGCTGTTATCATCGTTTCGCTGCTGCTGCGCATCTTCCTTTACAACCCCCTGAAGGTTGGCTGCTACCAGTTTTTCGAGAAAAATCAGTACAGCCCGGACACATCCCTGGACATGATCATGACGGGCTTTTCACGATATGGAAGGACCTTTCTGACCCTCTTCCTGACAGACCTCTACACCGCTCTGTGGTGCATACTTCTGATCATTCCGGGGCTGATCAAAGCCTATTCCTACAGGCTGGTCCCCTATCTCATCGTAGATGAGCCAGACCTTAAGCCCGGGGAAGTGATCACCCTGTCCAGACAACTGATGAAAGGCCACAAGTGGGCGGCCTTCGTCTATGACCTTTCCTTCCTCGGATGGGAGCTTCTGGGCATCATCACACTGGGGCTGGTGGACGTCTTCTGGACCCGCCCCTATAAAAACAATGCGGACGCCGCCCTCTACAATGCGATCCGGAACCACCAGTGATCACAGCGCAGGAAAGATGAAAAACCGGCAGTGATCACGGCGCAGGAAAGATGAAAAACCGGCACTATCGCAACGGGCTTTATGCCGCCTGCGATAGTGCCGGTTCTTTGATGTGTCAAAGGGTGTCAAAGGGTGTCAGAGGGGACGGTTCTTTTTGTCAGAGCCCGCATTCTGCAAAACAAATCACCGTACTCTTTAGCAGAAAAGTGTCAAAAAGAACCGTCCCTTTTGACACCTTTCCCGGCATTGCAACTGCCGCTCTTATTTGATGAATCCGACCTGCTGGCTGATCAGTTCCACCTGCTCGTCCTTCTTCTGATTATACTCCACTTTCTTCTCCTCGAAATAATTTCTTCCATAGGAATCGATGGAGACGATCAGGGGGCCGAATTCTTTGACGTGGCTGTGCCAGAGGGTCTCCGGCATGCCCAGGTCCTTCCACTGGGCTTCGACGATTTCTTCGACCTCGGTTGCTGCGACGACGGCGTTGCCGGCGGGGAATACGCAGTGGATGGCGCCGAATTCTTTGCAGGCGCGCTCGGTATTTTCCTTCATGCCGCCCTTGCCCAGGATGACGCGGACGCCGGTGGTCTTGACGAATTCGTACTCAAATTTCTCCATACGCATGGAGGTGGTCGGTCCGACGGAGACCATCTCATATTTTTCATCGCCCAGGGGGCGGATGATCGGGCCCGCGTGGAGGATCGCGGCGTCTCTGACGTCCACGGGGATCTGTCTGCCCTCTTCCACCACGCGGCGGTGGGCCACGTCGCGGCAGGTGGTCAGGTCGCCTGTCAGGTATATGATGTCGCCGATATGGATATCTTTCAGGTCCTCCGCAGAAACGGGAGTAACCAGGATCTTTTTGCCCTCTCTGATTTCTACTGCCATTTTATACCTCTCATTCCGGAGATTTCACGCTCTCCTGACTGTTTTTTCTGATGGGTTCCTTTTCACTTTCACTGCCGGATTCCGGTGAGAGCATTTATGTGTTTATGTACGGTTCAAATCCGGTGTGCGTATCCACGGTGAAGTTGAGGTCTTTGTCAAAGACGATGTGGCCTCTGCGGTGGCTCCAGCAGCCGACGTTGACTGCGACGCCGATGGCGGAGGGGTGTCTGGCTGTATTTTCGATGTTGACACCCATGACAGAGTACTTTCCGCCCATGCCCTGGGGGCCCAGGCCGATGGCATTAATGCCGTCTTCAAGGAGCTTCTCCATCTTGGCCGCATTGGCGTTGTCATTGTGGGACCCGATGGGGCGCATCAGGGCTTTCTTGGAATTGAGGGCTGCGGTCTCGACGGAGGTTCCGACGCCGACGCCCACCAGGAGAGGCGGACAGGCGTTGAGTCCATAGGTCGTCATGCGGTCCAGGACGAATTTGGTGATGCCTTCGTAGCCTTCGCCGGGCATGAGGACGGTCGCGTTGCCGGGAAGGGTGCAGCCACCGCCCGCCATATAGGTGTAGATCTCACATTTGTCGGAGTGGGGTACGATGTCCCACCAGACAGTCGGTGTGCCCTTGCCGACGTTTTTGCCGGTGTTGTACTCGTCAAAGGTCTGGACCGAGTTGTGGCGCAAGGGGGTGTCAAAGGTCGCCTGGACGACGGCCTCCTTGAGCAGGACCTCCAGGTCATCGATGTAGGGGAACTGTGTGCCGCACCTGACCCAGAACTGGAGGACCCCGGTGTCCTGGCAGGAGGGGCGGCCGAGCCTGACGGCCAGCTCCTGGTTGCGGAACATGGTCTCATAGATGGTCTTCGGCATGGGATCTGTCTCTTTTTCGCTGAGCTCTTTGAGCTTGGCAATGACGTCGTCCGGCAGCTTGATGCCGGTAAAGCCGACGAACTGTGCCATGATATCCTTCAGTTTCTTAAGCTGTTCTTCGTGTGTCATAGGTTACTCCTTTCTGAGGGATCCCTGCGGGATCCTGATTATTCTTTCCTGTTTCCAACCTGTATGCCCCAATCTGCATACTCTGTTTTGTGCCTGCATTTTCCGCTTACAGGCTTACGGATAGAAGGGGAAGGCAATCGGCAGGATGATCATGCTGACGATGGTCGCGATGACGATCAGGGGCAGGCCGGACTTTACATAATCCATAAACTTGTAATTTCCGGCGCCGACGACCATGGTGTTGGCGGGCATGCCGATCGGGGTGGCATAGGCACAGGAGCCGCCGATGACACATGCCATGAGTACTGCTCTTGGATCTGCGCCCATACCCTGGGCTATGGAGAGACAAATGGGTGCCATCAGGGCGGTCGTCGCCGTGTTGGACATAAAGTTGGTCATGACGCAGCAGAGAATGAAGACGACGAAGGTGAAGAGCAGTGGGGAGGGGGTGGCTCCCAGGGCTCCGATGACCTTATTTGCGATCATCTCGCCAGCGCCGGTGTCCTGCAGGGCTGCCGCCAGGGAAAGGGTGCCGCCGAAGAGGAAGATGGTCTTGAGGTCTATGGACTTCAGCGCCTCCTTCTCGGAGATGACGCCGGTCAGGATCAGGAGAATGGCGCCGGCGCAGCCGGAAATACAGAGTCTGATGCCGATCTGGTCTTCAAAGATCATAGCCGCCAGGGTGGCGATCAGGATAACCAGGGACAGGGTCTTTTTCCATTGAGGGACTTTGGAAAAATCCTTCTGATCGTCAAAGACAGAGCCGCCGTCATCGGTGGTCTCGTGGTTAGGCAGGAGGCGGAAACCGATGGTTGCATAGAAGAGGATGCCGCAGGCCAGAAGAGGCAGACCGACGACCGCATATTCAAAGAATCCGAACTTGAGTCCCAGGGGCTCCAGGGCCGACTGGGCGATCATGTTGCCGGGCGCGCCGATCAGGGAGAGGTTGCCGCCCATGGCCGCCGCGAAGACCAGGGGCATGAGCAGGCGGGAGCGCCTGAAGCCGGACTTGGCCGCGATCCCGATGACGACCGGGATCAGGACGGCAGCCGTGCCGGTGTTGGAGAGGACGCCGCTCATGAGGCCGACGATGACCATGATAGCGACGATCAGGCTGCGCTCTGTCCTGGCAAACTTCGTGACGAGCCCGCCGATCTCGTTGGCCATGCCTGTCTCAAAGAAGGCCCCGCCGACGATGAACATGGCGACAAAGAGAATGACGTTGGAATCGATGAAGCCCGAGAAGGCTGTCTTGACGTCCAGGACGCCCGTGACGCAGAGGCCGACACAGACGATCATGGACGTCAGGCCCAGCGGAATCTTTTCAGTGACAAACATGACTATGGCAAATGCCAGAAAAAGCAGGGTTATAGTGGCTGGACTCATGATTTTTTCTCCTCCTCACATGACAGAGTGTTTCCTTACAGTTGGTCTGCACTGTTTTCAGAACTGGAATATCTTCAGGTCTCTTCTGTGATGTCCGTAGAGAATGATCCGGCCGGATTCATCTGATCTGCCCTTATTGTATTTGATGAGTGGAATAAAGTAAATTTGTGTGTTTTTAGAATAGTATAGTTAAATTTTATGATCGCTGTACATGCCCCATCAAAGGGCGTGTACAACAGCTTGCGAAAATCCCATTCCAAATCGCTTACGCAACGGGATTTTCGCCGCAGAACTCCGGTTTTTGTGCGCCTAAGCGCACAAAAACACGGCGAATCCGGTGTCTCGTGAACTGTAACATTTAAGCTGCAGAAGCCTTCCGGCACCATGCCCTGCTGAAGCCCCGGGCAGCAGAAAGCGGATGCAGTCACCGGGTTTCCGGGACTGCATCCGCTTTTGATCACATCATATAATCAAAACATTATGAACGGTATTTCCTGACATAGTCAATAAATTTCATCGTGCGTTCCGGTATGAAGACGCCCTTCTTCCAGATCACGCCGAAATTGCTGGTGATCTCAGGATGGATGGAAATCTGAACAAAATCCCTGGGATTTACCGGGAGGCCGGAATACAGGAAGGCCCCGCAGCTGCCGCCGCGCAGGAAGTTCAGGATGGTATAGAGCTGACTGGTGTAGGCGATGACTTCCGGCGTCAGTCCCATGGCTGCATAGCGGCTCCGGACCGTCTCGTTCTGGACGGAATCCGTGTTGAAGAGAATGATCTTTTCTTCCTTCAGCATTTCAAAGGTGATCGACTTCTCCCGCGCATAGCGGTGACTGCGCCCAACGCAGTAGACATAGGAGTCCTCCATCAGGACCTGCGAATTGAACTGGTCGATATTGTAAAAATCCATGTTGACCAGGGCAGCATCCAGTTCCTCCGCCTGCACCATGCTGCATGCCTTGACGGAGCCGTATTCCATCAACTGGACCGGAAGCCCTGTCTTTTCCTGAAAGCCGTCCGTCAGCGCGGGAAAAAACAGGGTGCTGATAAGAGGAGGTATTCCGATACGAATGGCCTTTTCCGTTTCTCCCAACGAAGAGAACTCTGTCACCATCGCCCTCGTCTCCCGCAGGACCGCATCCGCGCGCTTATAAAAAGCCTCCCCCTCCCGGGTAAGAGAGATCCTGTTCTTTTCATGGTGAAATAGCCTGAGCTTCAGCTCCTTTTCCAGCTCACGGATGGCCACCGAGATCGTCGGCTGCGTCACATACAGCTCCTCCGCAGCGCGCGTGATGCTGTGATAGCGGCAAACTGCGCAAAAATATTCCAATTGGACCAGTTTCATAGACACCTTCTCCCTCCGCACTTTGCCGGGCTTCGCTGAACTTCCCCCCAATAGTACCACAGGCAGATTGACTGCCACAAGACAGCGGCCAAATGCCTCAAAAAACCGGCACTGTCGCAACAGGCTTTATGCCGCCTGCAACAGTGCCGGTTCTTCGATGTTTATTTCTGTAATGCTGTAAGGATCGTATCCCTGTCGTACTCCGGTGCAGCAGCCTTTACCGCCTCCCAAATCGGGCGAAGCTCCTCTATATCCTTTTCCCTTAATCCGTGAAACTCAAATTGTGTAAACTCCGTCAGCCCTTATAAATACAGGCTTTCTTGATGGTTTTTCCTTCATTTACAAAACACCCACAGGGTGATGTGGTT
>JAFWDM010000027.1 GCA_017513005.1 Lachnospiraceae bacterium | reverse complement strand
TGCGATGGAGAGAGCATTTTTTTCGCTTCGTCCCCCTGCCGGGCCACTCCCCCGGAAGCAGCGGGATCTTTTTCGATGAAACAACTTTTTTCAGCGGGGACTACCTGATCCCGGATGAAGAGCCGATCCTGCGTTTCCCGGGAGGGGACGCAGACGCATATGCAAAAATCACGGAGCCCTTTCTGCTGTCCCTCCCTGCGGGACTCCGGATCTGCCCCGGGCACGGGGAGATCCACATATCCGCCGCTCCCTGAGACGACAGATGGACCAGGGAACCGTCTCCCCGGTCCACTCTGGTCCACTTCCTGATCTTCTATTCATCCACGGCAAATCCGCGCCTTACGATATCCTGCCAGGCCTCCTCGTCGATCTCCTCCTCTTTGAAGAGCTTTTTCCTGTCCTGTTCGGTGATCACTCTCTGCACCCTGCAGGGATTGCCCACGGCGATGGTCCAGTCCGGGATATCCCTCGTCACGACGCTTCCGGCCCCTATGACCACATTATTGCCGATCGTCACGCCTGGGCAGATCACGGTGTTTCCGCCGATCCAGACATGGTCGCCGATCGTAACAGCCTTCCCGTATTCATACAGAGAATCCCGTGTCGAAGGATATACCGGATGACCGGCCGTATAGATCGCGACGTTGGGGGCCATCTGGCAGTAATCGCCGATCGTCACCTTTGCGACATCAATGATCGTACAGTTATAATTGGCGAAAAAATTCTTTCCCACTTCAATATGGGTTCCGTAATCGCAGTAAAAGGGCGGATTGATAAAAGCCCCTTCCGATCTTCCCAGAAGGCTCCTTACGACCTCTGCGATTCCCGCAAAATCGCTTCTGTCCATAAAATTCAGTTGTTGCAGTATCCTCCTGCACTTCTTCTGTTCTTCCATCACCTCTTCATCAGAAATATAGGCCATTTCCCTGTCTCTGCGTTCAATATGATCCATACTTCTCCGGTCCTTTTAAATATTCTATCACGGCTCCCCGCGGAGATCTTTGATGACCCTGGCAGGAACACCCCCGACCAGGCAGTTGTCAGGGACATCGCGGGTCACGACGGCTCCCGCTGCGACGACGGCGTTCTCCCCTATGGTGACGCCGGTCAATATGGTTGCGTTCGCCCCGATCCAGGCGCGGTCCCTGATCGTGACAGGATGGCTCTGAAAAAAGCGCTGCACCCTGTGCTCCGCGTCGAGTGGGTGCGTCGCCGCACTGATCACGACGCCGGGGGCTATAAAAACGTCCTCTCCGATCACCACTTTGTTTGTATCCAGGATGGTCACATTACAATTGATGATCGTCCCGTCGCCAATGGAAATATTGCATCCGTAGTCGCAGTTGAAATTTCCCTTGATCGTGACCCTCTCTCCCATATGGGCGAAAAAGGATTTGAGAAACTCCTGCCTTTCCGGATCGCGGGGAGCCCTGGAATTGATCAGGAGCAGCCCTTTACTGCAGGCGTATGCCAGCTCGGTCAGCTCCTGATCCGGATGATACTCCTCTTCTGCCATCATTTTCTCAAAGTTTGACCGTTGTTTATCCATTTCGTAATTCGATCTTCCCTGCTTCGGTTGATGGTTCTGCTCTTTTCAGATCCTGTGATGAAAATCCTGTGCAGTCTTGCTGTTCCGTTTAGATTTCTATCAGGCAATTCTATTTCCCCTCACATCGCACTGCCGCCCTGGTCCAGCAGCACATTGCGGACCGGAGAGAGTGCGGAGATCAAAACCTGTCCGAAGAAGAGGCAGGAAATGACTTCTCCGGCGCCGACGGTCAGCATAAAATAGGGGATCCCGCCTGGGATGTGATAGGCGTAAGAGAGCACAAAGGGAATGATGAGCGTGTTTGCGACGATGGGGGGCAGAGAGACCAGGAACCGGTTTCTGCGCAAAGCATAGCTTCCGAGAGCCCCCAGGAGCGTCGCCAGCGTCCCGAAAATGATGTCAGGAAGGGCACAGCCCGTCAAAATGTTGCTGAGCAGACAGCCGATCGCCAGTCCCGGTACAGCAGCCGGGGTAAAAAAGGGAAGGACCGTGAGTGCCTCGGAAAACCTGACCTGGACTGCTCCGTTTGCCAGCCCGAATCCGGCCGCAATGACGGTGAGTACCGTGTAGATCGCCGCAATGGCAGCCGCATGTGTCAGATACTGCGTATTCTGCATATTCGATCCTGCCTGTCTGTAATTGTTCATTTTTGTCATAACTTTTTCCTCCTGTGAAAGCCTGTTCTCTGCCCGAACCAGGAGCATCGTCCGTATGTATCACCGGATGCCGGGCGGCACCTGTACAGGCGAAAAGATACGAGCGGCATACCACCGCCATAGTTCAGGACTCGCCTGCGGGTTCTGTATAATGAAAAACAGGAAAAACAGAAAATGCGCCGGGTCTCCAGCACATCAGTGTGCATGCCGGAGATCCAGCGCATGTAGGTTCGCGCAGGAAGACCGACGTGAGGAATTCGCTTTGCCGCAGGGCATCGCGGTATTCCCGAAGTTACGTCGGATATTCTGTGGCCTTCCCGCAGAGGGCGGGAAAACACGTATAGGGTATCCGCTTAGTTTTGTTTGCGAGTGGGAGAGGATGTGAACACTCGCGTGCAGCCTGTCGGCGGCACGATTGTTAGAGTAGCACGCAGCTGCCCTAAATGCAAGCACATTTTTCTGATCCGGACAGGTACATCTTGATCGGTTGTTTCCCGACGGCCTTCCCTGCTGATGAGGAAAAGAGGATCAGAAGCGGGGAAGAACATGCTTCGACAGGTGCTTGGGGAAGGGGCCTTCCATTTTGCAGGGAATCCCCAGATCTTTCAGGACGTCCAGGAATGCCTCCGCATACTTCGTCTCCTCGATCAGCTGCATAAGAGTAAAAAAGATCTTGCCGTCCATAGAGGTGACCTCTCCAAGAAGATGCCCCTCTACGATCGCAGCATAGGATTCGACATAGTCCGCGACCTCTCCCCAGTCCATCCGGCCGGTATAATTGATGATGAAGGTGCCGTGCTTCGCCTTCTTTCCCCTGGACGGGTCGTGCGCATTCATATATTTTCTCTTCGCCTTCAGGCCGTGGATCCGGTCGAGCCCGTCGTACATGGTGAACACCTTCCGCAGTTCCCCGCTGCTGACACTGGGGTCGGTCTGCAGGATGATCTGGCCCCTGGTCATGGTCCCCAAAAGCTCCATATCCCGGTGCAGCAGGTCGCGCTCGTAATCAACGTGTACGTGGCTGAGGAAGTCGCAGTGGGAGTCCGGTATGCCCAGAGACTCTCTGGGACTGTGCGCTGTCTCTCCGCCGATCACCTTTTTCTTCTCCGGCAGGACCCTGTCCAGCGCCTTCGCCATGACCACGAGAAAGAAAGAGATGACGCTGGCGTCCGTATCCTTCACAAAGGACATCAGGTCCTCCTGGTCGAACGTGAAAAGACGATAATTCGGCTTTCTTCTGAACGGATTGTAAAGACCGTTCATATAGTCTCCGATCATAACGACCG
>JAFWDM010000026.1 GCA_017513005.1 Lachnospiraceae bacterium | reverse complement strand
TCTCCTTCCGTATTTCAGTGGGGCAGAGAACAGGGCAGAGACGGTGGAGACAGAGAACTGACCCCTGTCTCTTCGGCAGGAAAATTATTTTGCATAGAAAGTATTTGTAAAACAGCTTCTGAAACTGTATCATATTTGTAATATAGAAGGTGACAGGAGCCGAAAAATGACAACGATCCATGATGTGGCAAGGCATGCCGGTGTGGGTGCCGCGACGGTGTCGCGTGTACTCAGCGGGAAAGGGTACGTAAAGCTGGAGACCCGGGAGCGGGTCATGCAGTCCATCCGCAAACTGAATTACACGCCGAATGAGATGGCGAGAAATCTCTATTTTAGAAAGAGCGGGATCATCGCTGTGATCGTTCCGGACCTCTCTCATCCCTTTTTTTCCGAGGTCGTCAATGCGATCGAGGCGGCTCTTCGGGAGGAGGGTTACCAGACGATGGTCTGCAATTCGTTTTCAGACAGGAATTACGAGCTGCGCTATCTGGAGATGCTCAAGCGTCAGCAGGTGGACGGGATCATTTTCGGGGCGCACACCTCCCTCGCATCGGAACAGTACCGGAATCTGGAGCGGCCGGTCATAGGGCTGGACAGGCGGCTCGCGGACAACATCCCCATCATCGCAGCGGACCATGAGGAAGGCGGACGCCTGGCCGCGGAGGAGATGCTCCGGAGCGGCTGCAAAAAGATCATTCAGCTCGGGGACATCGAGGACAGTGTTGCCACGCTGTCGATCCGCAGGCATGCTGTGTTTCGAGAGATCGTGGAGGAGGCAGGGATCAGCTGCCTCTCCTATCCGAAGCACCCCGAAAACTATACATTTGATGCGTTTTATGAGACGGCTGCCTGCATGTTTGCAGAGTATCCGGATACGGATGGAGTGTTCGGAACAGACCTGTATGCGGCCGCCGCCCTGCGGTACGCACTGGAACATGGGATACGGGTTCCGGAAGACCTGAAGATCATCGGTTACGACGGAACGGAGATGATGCGGTTTCTTTATCCGGATATCACCCTGATCAGTCAGCCCATAGAGGATCTGGCAAAAGAGTCTGTGCGGATGATCACAGAGATGATCAGGGGGAAGGAGATCCCGCAGAAAAGAGTCGTCCTGCCGATCACCCTCAGAAGGGGTTCCACGACGGCAGGAGACAGAAATGCTGCTGCCGATTCAATTTGACACGAAAGCAGACAGAAATACTGCTGCGGCATCCGGCGGGGCGCGGGAGACTGCGCAGGAACTGTACCGGGAAACTTTTACAGACTTAAAGGAGGTTATACAGGATGGCATCAGACCTGCTGGCCCGGGCCAGAGAATATGAAGAGACGTACGGCGGACAAGTCACGGCCGCGGAGAGACCCGTATACCATGTCACCCCGACTGTGGGCTGGCTCAATGACCCCAACGGGTTTTCCTGGTACGGGGGAAAATACCACCTGTTTTATCAGTACAACCCCTATTCGACCCAGTGGGATACCATGCACTGGGGCCACCTGGTGTCAGAGGATCTGGTGAAATGGGAGCGGCTGCCTGCGGCTTTTGCGCCGGATGAACCCTATGATGCGTGCGGCGTCTTTTCCGGAAGTGCCATGACGGCGCCGGACGGAAGGCATCTGATCATGTACACAGGGGTTGGAAAAAGGGAAAAAGAAGATAAGAGCACAGAAATCATTCAGACCCAGTGTATCGCGTACGGGGATGGCACGGAGTATGTGAAATATGAAAAGAATCCTGTCATCACCCCGGAAATGCTTCCGGAGGGGAGCAGCGCCGTCGACTTCCGGGACCCCAAGATCTGGTTCGAGGAGGAAGAGGGCTGCTACTACACGGTCATGGGAAGCAGTACGGAAAAGGACGGCGGGACAGTCGTGCTCTTCAAAAGCCCGGACCTCGTAAACTGGGAATATGTGAGTACGCTGGAAAAGAGCCGGAATGACTACGGATACATGTGGGAGTGCCCGGATTTCTTCCGCATCGGCGGAACGGATTTCCTCCTGGTCCTGCCCATGAAGATGCAGGCGTCGGGAGAGGAATTCCACGCCGGCAACAACGCTGCCTATATGGTCGGGACGTATGATAAAAAGAGTCATACATTTGCGCGCAAAGGGATCTTTTCTCTGGATTACGGGATCGATTTCTATGCCACGCAGAGCATGGTCACGCCGGACGGCAGGCGGGTCATGATCGTCTGGATGCAGACGCCCGAGGTCAATGCGGGCAGGCCTTCCGGGACCAGGTGGTTCGGGCAGATGACTGTGGTCAGGGAGCTCTCCGAGCGCGGCGGCAGGCTGATCCAGAACCCGGTCCGGGAGCTGGAGAAGTACCGGAAGGATCCTGTTTTTTATAAAGACCGGTTTGTGGACGGAAAGGTCTCCCTTCCGGATGTCTCCGGCCGCAGCGTCGACCTCACGGTGGATGTCCGCCCGGCGGGCGGGGACTCCTATCAGAAATTCACGCTCAGGGTCGCGGAGAAGGGCGGCCTGTATACTTCCGTCACTTACGACCCCGCGGAGAGCATCCTGTACTTTGACAGGTTCCGGTCGGGGCTCAGAGATTATGTGATCTCTCAGACAAAGGCGCATGTCAGGTACCGGGACGAGGAGATCAGACTCCGCGTCCTGATCGACCGGTTTTCCGTGGAGGTCTTTGTCAATGACGGGGAGCAGACGATGACGAGCACCCTCTACACCCCGCAGGAAGCGGACGGCATTTCCTTTGAGGCGGTCGGCGCCGCTCTCATCGACGTCGAGAAGTATACCATCGAGGTGTGAGCAGGGAACCGGGCACTGACACTGGAGCATCCTGCGTGTCTGCGGGAGCAGGACGCACAGGATTTTGTGCGGAAATGAAATAGAAATGCAACATAAAGGAGACAGAGGAAAGGCTGATCGGGCAGATCCTCTGTCTCCTTTTTGGTTCTTCTCGCGCGTCTTGAACAGGCTCCGGAACAACATTGGTATGATGTTATTTTAAGGGGAGTATACTTTTACCATGATCAACTGAACCAGCGCTGGTTGTGAAGCTGACAGGCGATACAGAAAGGAGATTCTATTATGGCGGACGAAAAGTCTAAGAAAGAAAAGAAAACCGTCACAAAAACTGTGTACCTGCAGTTTGCGGGGAGGGAAGTATCCATCGAGGAAGCGGAGGCCAGGATCATGGAAAACTATGCCTCCGTGAAGATGGGTGAGGATCCTCCCTATGACATCAAGATCTATCTGAAACCGGAGGACTGCAAGGCATATTATGTGATCAATGATGACTATGCCGGAGAGGTCGAACTGCTGACAGATTGATTTTTACGCTGACAAAGACGCAGTGGACATAGACGAAGGTGTCATTTACACACGTAAAGGCGTCAATATCATTTCCCCTGTCACAAAGTAGGCGGCCATAAGTGGGTGGCAGCCTACTTTTGTTAGGAACTGCAGAGCTTTCATCCGTGGCGGCGGCTGCGCTGCCGGGACGGTCTGCTTTGCGGATCCTTGTTCTTCAAAAAACATAGATGCCAACGAACAGGTCCTGATGCCGGGAAGAGGGAATACATGCAGCTGAAACGCGAAACGGATTATGCTATACGGGTAATGATTTGCATTGCGGAAGCTCTCAAAGATAGGGGAGAAGAAGCGGGTGTGTCCGCCTCGGAGATCATCGGGCGGACACAGATACCGAGGGTGAGCTTTTACAGGATCTGCAGCTATCTTGAAGAGAGTCAGCTGATCGTAAAGAAGGGCGGGAAAAACAGGGAGGTGCTGTTCTATCCGGGGGATCTGTTCTGGGAACAGAGCCTGCTTTCTGTTGCGGAGGCCGTTGAGGGGAATATGCGGATTTTCGTCCTTTTCGGCAGGAACACTTCTCTTCTGAAAAAATATGCGCCGGTAGTCAGGACGGTCCAGAATGAGATCGACGCCGCTTTGTCGGCAGTCACGATGGAATCGATCGTAAATCAAAAGGAACATGCGCAGTGAACGCGGCTTTTACATACGGGCGGAAGGCCGGCGTACGGAACTGGTGTATGGAAACAGGGAAAAAAGACCGGACTGCGGAAGGGACTCCGCGGTCCGGCTTTTTTCTTTTTATTGCAGCGGGGAGGCGGAAGCACATGCTTCGCATGTGCGGAAGAGGTCAGCATGTCTTTGAAAAACAAGGCCTTAATCCGGGCCCGGGGAGGATCCGGCAGGATGACCTGCCGCCCAGAGCTTTTCGGCTGTCGGGGCCCATTCACGGGCGAAGGCATCACATTTCGAGCAGAGGTGCTCACTGCTTTCAGGGCTGAGCATATCCGTGCTTTCTGCCCCGGTCTTTTCGATCAGGGCCCTGAGCCTGTCGGGGTTTTCCAGCATCGGACAGGGACGCAGCATGTTGCTGTTGAAGGGCTGTTCCGCCTGGTAGGCTTTGAACAAGGGCTGCCGCAGGCAGTCCAGAAGGGAAGTGTCGTGGATGTTGGCCTCGGAATAGTGAATGAAGACACAGGGCTCCACGTCTCCGTTGGCGTTGATATGACAGTAATGCTTCCCGCCCGCGATGCAGCCATCGACGAATTCGCCGTCATTTTGAAAGTCCATCAGAAAGATCGGCTTGCCGCCCTCGAAGCCCCTGACTTCACGGATCCTGTGGTACAGATATTCCCTTTGCTGCGGAGTGGGGATCAGGTCCGCAGAGGCATCGTTCCCTACCGGCATGTAGTGGAAGTACCAGGAGAAAGCGACTCCCTTTTCGATCAGAAAGTCGAGGAATTCATCACCGGCAACGATTCCGGCATTTTTCCGGGTATAGCAGATAGAGGTTCCGAAGACGAGACCGTTATCCCGCATCTGGTCCATAGCGCGGACCACCCGGTCAAAAACGCCGCGGCCCCTTCGCGCATCGGTCTCCTCCCGGAAGCCTTCGATACTGAGTACCAAGAGAATGTTTTTGCAGTCCAGCAGGTCCTCGCAGAGCTTCTGGTCGACCAGTGTCCCGTTGGTGAAGATCATAAAGCCGCAGTCTGAGTGGTTCCGGGCAAGCCGGAGAATGTCGTCTTTGCGGCACAGAGGTTCCCCGCCGGTCATGACATATTCATGGATCCCGAGCTTTTTCCCCTGCCGGACCAGGGAATCCATATCCTCCGGGGTGAGGTTTTTGGACCGGTCATATTCGGAGGCCCAGCAGCCTTCACAGTGCAGATTGCAGGAGCTGGTCGGGTCAAAAAGGATGATCCAGGGAATCTGGATCCCGTATTGCTTTGCGCTCTCCCTTGTCCTTCGGAAACCGGAGAAGCCGCCCTCAAAACCCAATGACAGCATTAACCCTTTCAGGTATACGGGATCGCTGCGCGCAAGGAGATCATTTATATAGGCAGTCCATTTTCCGTCGTTGCCCAGCGCAGCCCGCAGCGCGGTATATGCGCCCGGTTTCCACCCGTCTCCGAGAATGGTTTCGATTGCGTCTACGATGTCGGCGTATCCTTTTGTCGGATCTTTTTTCGCGTTCCGGACGGCTGCGCTCAGTGAGACTTCAAACAGCTTTCGTTCAGCAATATGTGTGATTGCATTCATACGTTTTCCTTTCCTTGTTCTATGCTTCTTTCAGTTCCGGGGTTCTTCCGTTACAGTGCGCAGTCGTGAAGCGCCGCGCTTTATATTTCGTCATTTTAGAGCGGATCCACCAATGATTTACCAATCGAAACTACAATTCAGGGAAATTGTAGAGCGGATCGCCGGAAAACCGGCTAAACGTTAGTACGGCGTTCTTTACGGTCTGCTAGTATGGACAGGAAAAAGTTGGTCTGCTGTTTGTGTTGAGGCATGTTGCCGCTGAGGAGGGGGTGGTATACTTGAAAGGATAGCAGCTTGCGGACAGGGTCCTGCCGTACAGGGAGGAGAAAGGGAGTACTGCGCCTATGCGCAGCGCCGTGAGGAACAAGGATGGGAGAAGAAAACGCTGTGACCTTTGAGATGATCGCAAAGGCCCTTTTTGAGAACTATGAGTGTATTTATGACATCGATCTGAATTCGTACAGGTATAAAACCTATTTTCAGAGTGAAACCTACCGGGAGCTGAAGCTCTCCAGGGAGGGAGAGAATTTTTTTGAGGCATTGCCGAATGGTCGAATTAACAGAATCCGCAAAATCTTTGATTGAATTGCTTGCCTCATCAAAGCTGAGCCTTCCTTCCTGGATTGCTTTGGCAAGGGCTGGGCCTGCTTTATTTCCAAACAATTCCAT